>CAYMLQ010000005.1:0-52670 GCA_964390795.1 uncultured Lentisphaeraceae bacterium | reverse complement strand
CGAAAAGATACTAAACCCTCTTGCTTCTCACAAGTGCTTTATCTATAAAGGAAACGATCTAGCGGCGATTCAATAATTTGATTCCTCACTCCCGTTATACCACTGTCGAAATAATTGTGGACTAAACTCAGAGTTCGCGCAGAGGACGCAGAGATCGCAGAGCATTTTCGAGGCGCTATTTTGCAACGAGCGCCGGCAGACTGCGGGTGATCCAATCTGGGAGCACCGGCTCATGCGCGATCACGTCTGAACCGTTCCTGATCTCAAGTTTCAAGGACGCGCCCGAATAGGTGTTGTCAAACAGACAGGCGCTATCGGACAGGGCGACCGCATCTTTCAGCGCGGCCAGCGACTGCGCATACTGCGCCACGACCTCAGCATCCGGAACCCCGACGCCGCCGCCCTGGGTCAGGCGGAGCGCGATGCGCCGCTTGCTGACCTCCGGCGATGCCACACAGACATAGTACAGGCAGACCCGATAGCCTGACTCCCTTGCCCGGCGCATCAGAGCCAGCTCGGAAGGCTGCGAGAAAACCGCCTCAAACGAGATTTCCGCGCCCGCCTCAACGAGCCGTGCCAGCAGGTAGTCCGCAAGAATGGCCATGGCGAACGACAGTTTGGGAGAGTGGTCACACGTTTCCGAGAGCGTGAGGCGACCGTCCGGGCGCACGATAAAAGGAAACGGAGACTCATAGTCAGCGCGCAACGGGTGCTCGCTGTAAAACGTCTGGAAATCCTCGCCGGTCAGCGATGGCAGGAAGCTCTGAAGCGACACGCCCGCGCTGAGTTCGCACCGCCGCTGCAGCTGCTCGGCGTTGACATAGGCACCGACACGGAACCGCTCGGCGACCGCCTCGTAAACGGTCGTTTTTCCCGAGCCGTTCGGCCCGGCGAAGATGCGCAGGCATTTAGCGCGCGGCGCTGGCAAAGGTGTACTGTTTGTTGACATCGATAGGACTGGCTTTTAATGCGATTTTCAGGACATGGCGCGGCGACTTGACGATGCAAGCGCCTTCTGCGTGCTCGACGAAATATCCGACCCGGTTCGCCAGGCGAGCGGCTTTGCGCGTCCCTTTTCTCGCCAGCACGACAACACGCTCGACATCGTCGTCAAAATCAGGCAACTCGGCCTCTGGAATCTCAGTCATGGCACTCCTCTTGGTTGAAACGCCCTGTTTATAGCAGAAGCCGACCCGCAGAGGAAGCCTGTTCGTAGAAGCCGATTACAAGCCGATTACATCCGCCGCGAATTTCTCGCTCGAATCCCGAGGCCCAATCCCGTATCATGGCACGCGTTCCATCAAACGATAGTCACGTTGGAGAGTACGTATGCGACCGATGATTCAACTGTCCATGGTTTTGTTTTCAGCCCTTACGCTCGGGCTTTGCGGATGTGGCAAAGACGACGGGAATCCGACGCCCCCGCCACAGTTGAAACCTGCCGTCCCGCAACCCGACTATGTGGTTGCGATGGTCAACGCCACGCCTCTCACCTGGGATGAGATGGACAAGCGAGCCATGGGATACCTCAAAGACGATGTCGAGACCAACCACCTCATCATCCCCACCAACCGAATGGACGAGGCGAAAGAGTATTTCCGCCGCCGCGCCATCAACGCCTTCGTTTTCAAGACCGTCATGATGGACGAGGCCGGCAAGCAGAAGATCCGCATCGCCGAGGCCGACCAGCAAGAGGGTCTTCGCGCGCTCGCAATCTCACTCAAGCAACGCAACTGGACCACCAACGACTTTTTCCTCAAGGGCCCCATGGGCGAGACCGCCATGCGCCGCGAGTTTGACGACGGGCTGATCATCGACAAGCTGCTCAAAGTCGCCGTGCGCAACAAGCTGAAAATCGACGATCAGGAGATTACGCACGCCATCGAGCTGATCGGCGTCACGAATGACCTCAAACGCGCCAAACTCGAAGCCGTCCGAAAGCAGCTGACCGAAGGCGCAAACTTCGAGGATGTCGCCCGCAACGTCTCCGACTGCCAGAGTGCCAGAAAAGGTGGTGACCTTGGAGAGTTCAGCCGCGGCAAGATGGTAAAAGAGTTCGACGACGCGGCCTTCAAGCAAGAAGTCGGAGTGATCGGCCCGATCGTGGAGACGCCGTTCGGCTACCACCTCATCAAGGTTGCAGCCCGCACGCCCGCCCAGGCAGCAACAGCCACGACGCCGGCGCTTCCCGAAACGGTCCGAGCCTCGCATATCCTGCTCAAGCGTATCCCCGTGGATCGAAAGAAGCTCAACGAATCCATTCTTCGGGTCAAATATAACAAGAGCGTCGAGCAATACTTCCGCGAGCTGAAAGCCAAAGCCAAGATCGAGTGCTTCCTCTTCAAGGACATGACGTTCTGATCCGGCCTATCTGACCAGCTTTTCAAAGGCGGTCCACGCCGGAATGCCTTTGCGAGGCTGGACGAGGGCTCCTCGCGCCTGTTTTTCCGTGTCGTGATAGGCTCCGTAGAAGTTGCTGTTGCAGTCGATCCAGAGGGTGATGCGGCGCAGTTCCTCAGCGGTCAGCTTCACCTCATGGTGCCCGCCGGCTAGCAGCGCGTAAAGTTTGCTGACGCGTGCGCCGTCCTGCCCGGGAATGCTGTACTGACGCTCCTTCAGCGCGACGCCGTTGCCCCCGCTCATGCCCCACGCCCGTTTGCGCAGCGTCTGGAAGGCCTCCGACCAGCCGTGCGCACCGAAGGTGTCGCCGCGCAAGCCGGGCGCTCCCTTCTTTCGGTTCTCCTCGTGACAGCCGAGACATTTCGCCTCAAGCACGGGCTGCACCAGCCTCGGGAAGGTGAGCGGAAAACTGCCTGTCGCTTCAGGTTCAAGGGTTGAAGGCGCGCGCCGCATCGCCGCAGGCTGCTTACCCTCGCCCGCCCCGGATGAGGTCTGCTTGGTCTCATGGCAACCCAAGCAGGTCAGCGTCTCTCCGGGGTGCAGGTAGGTGGCGGAGCGCATCGTGTGGACAGCCAGCCCCTTCTCGTCCAGGGCCTGAAAATAGAGCCCGACCCCGGCGG
The DNA here is from genome assembly GCA_964390795.1 of uncultured Lentisphaeraceae bacterium. Classification (GTDB taxonomy): domain Bacteria; phylum Verrucomicrobiota; class Kiritimatiellia; order RFP12; family UBA1067; genus CAYMLQ01. The sequence continues at coordinate 49,650 of CAYMLQ010000005.1, read as the reverse complement.
GCGCACGGAAGGAGGCGCTGCCGTCAGACTCGACAGGCACGGTTCCCAGCACGCCGCGGCACAGCGACTGCGCTGCGTACCCGATGTTCGGATCGTCGGCAACCGAATTGTCCTTCGGGAACAGCGCGACCACGCGCAGGCTCTTGATTTTCGTTCCATCAGGCCACGGCAGCGCGCTCTCGTACGCATTCACGACCATCACGGTGCCGAGGGATAGGTCCTCCCCTTCGCGCCGGGCGGACTGCGCCTGCGCGGTCTGCGCCGGCAGCACAGGCGGACGCGGACGCGGCCTGAGCGGGATCGGATCGAGGCAGGCCAGCGCGGCGTCGCGATAGAGCAACTCGCGGTTGCCGAAGCTGTCGAGCAGATACAGACCGTAGTTCGCTCGTCCCGCGTCGTACACGGCCAAATAGAAATCCTCGCTGAGCGGCCAGGGCGTACCGTAAACCTCCGCGTTGGGGCTGTGCTTGCCTTTCGCATGCGGCACGCCCGGCGCCGCTTCGGATTCCGGAAAGGGCACCTCGGGCGTGAGCCGCTTGAGCTGCCCCATCGCACCGTCATCGCGTTCCCGAAGGTCGATCAAGACCAGAGAGCCATAGGCCTGTCCGTGATGTGGCGCCGCCACAGCCACGTATTTCTGCGAGCCGGGCACGGCCCGGACGGACATCTCCATCCACGGACGCAACTCGCGCCGGCCCGGATAGTTGCCGTGATAACTGCGCGGATCGCGACCGTCCGGATAACAGTGCCAGAGATGATGCGCCACATCGGAATCGCGGTCGACATAGTCCCAGCGCGTGTAGACCAGCATGCCGCTGTTGTCCACGCTCGGATGCCACTCGTTCGTATCGTGAAAACTGAGCTGCACGATGTCGCCACCGTCTTGCCGCATCGCATGCAGCGTATACGTCGGGTCTGGCCTGAACCCGCAGCGGAGCTGGCCGCCCGTCCGCGTGGAGATCAGAGCAATCCGCCCATCGGGCAGAAAACAGCCGGCGAAGTCATTATAGGGCCCGTCCGTGAGCTGCGTCAGGCCGGTTCCGTCCACGCGCATGGAAAACAGGTGGTAGCAGGTCTCGGGGCGGAAGTGATAGAAGCGATACTGCGGCTGCCGCCGCGCCTCCGCCTCGAACCAGACGTTCGTGTCGCAGGTGACGCCGGGCGGAAGGTCGTGCTGCGCCTCGGTGAAAGCGAAGAGCAGCGTCTGCGCGTTCCAGTCAAGATCGAGCGCAATAAAACCGCCCTGATTCTCCAGCGAGCGACCTTGGAGGCGGCCGTTGCCGACGCGCGCGTCGGCAAGCAGGCTGCGCACCGTGGGCCGCGCGCCGAAAGGCTGTTCCAGCACGAACACGCCACCCGCCTTCTCCGCGTTAAACCCGAAGTACTGGTCCACCATGTGCCGCTCGCCGCGCGCCTGTTTGTTGTGCTTCAGAAAAGCGATCCTGTCGAAGTCGAGCAGCGGATTCTTGAACGCGATGCGCCGCCTGAGCGCCGTCAGCGCGGCAAACCGACTCCGCTGCAACGCCTCATCTGGCTGGGGTGAGGCCTGAAGCGCCGCCAGTTCGGCCGCCTCCGCCGTCAGGTCAGGCGCGTTCGGCAAGGCGCGGAGATGCGCCAGCAGAGCCGCTGTGCGTCGGCAGACCACGTCGTCCGGCGTGCGGTCTCCAGCGAGGATCAACGCGTCGCGCCGCAACGCCTCCTTCTCCAGTCGTTCAAACGCCCAAGCCTTGCTGGCGGCCATCTCGCTTGCGAGCGCGGCATACTCGTCCGCTTCGCCCGCGCGGGCGCACGAAACGGCGGTCAACACCGCCACTGCCGACAGACGTATCGTTTTCAGCATCGGATCCCCTCCCCGTCTTCCACACGATTTGATAATCAGAAGCATGCCTGAACTCGCCTGTTGCGTCAAACAGGAAAACCGTCCCTCACCCCGTGAAGCCGTGAAGCGCTCCCAAAAGAACGGCATTCCCTGCGGACCCGGCTCTTGATACACTGTCAACTGCAAAGGAACCCGCAGGATGTGCATGGTCTTAGCCTGGATTAAATTCACCCTACCCGAATCGCTCGGGTATGGCACGGTTCTCCATTTCATGATCTCCCTGCTCGTATGCCTGCACCTGCTCCGCAAGCCGCACGACGCGCGCACGTCGCTCCTTTGGATCTTTGTCGCCACCGCCTTTCCCGGCGTCGGGCCTCTGGCGTATCTGCTCTTCGGCATCAATACGATTCCCAACAAAGGCTGGGAGAAGCAGCACTCCGACATGATCTTCCAGAAGCAGCAACTCAAGGCCCGCTCACCCGATCCAGGCGCGTCGGCGCAGGCCCAGAAGAAAGCGCAAGCCTCAGCGGATGGCCGCGCCGCTCTGGTTTACCTCGACCGCATCCTCGACCATCTCTCCGCACACCACCCGATGCTGGACGGCAACGACGTGCAGTTGATCGAAACGGCTGAGCGGGCGCTTGAAGAGATGTTCGCCGCCCTCCGGAACGCGCGGAAGCACATTCATCTGGCCACCTACATCTTCAACGACGACCGCGTCGGCGAACGCCTCATGTCTCTTCTCGTCGAGCGCGCGCAGGCCGGCGTCGAGGTGCGCGTGCTCTACGACGCGTTCGGCTCCGCCGGGGCCAACCTGCGCCTCTTCTTCTGGCGCCGCCGCCGCGTCCCCAACCTGCACATCATCGGCTTTTCACAGGCCAATGTCCTCAAGCGGAAATTCCAGCTCAATCTCCGCAACCACCGCAAGATTCTGGTCGTGGACGGCAAGACCGCCTTCACCGGCGGCGTCAACTTCCACGATGTCTATCTGCCGCAAGCCGGCAAGCCCGGAACCCTCGACTACCATTTCAGCCTCCGCGGCCCGGTGGTTCTGGAACTGCAATACACCTTTCTGCGCGACTGGTACTACATGACCGACGAGTCAACGGATAAGCTGCTTGCAGGCACCTACTTTCCCGCCGCCGAACAGGCGGGAGCCTACGCGGTCCGCCTTCAGAACAGTGGGCCAGGCGGCGACGAGTCGGGCACCGCGTTGGAGACCTACTTTGCCGCGATCAACCTCGCGCGCAAGCAGGTTCTGATCGTCACCCCTTACTTCGTGCCGCCCGAATCGCTGATTCTCTCCCTGCGCCAATCGGCCTATCGCGGCGTGGACGTCAAAGTGCTCGTCCCGTCCGTGAACAACCATCCCACGCTCCGCTTTGCCTCACAGGCGCTCTACACGCCGCTGCTCACCGCCGGCGTGCGCATTTTCGAACGCCGGCCGCCGTTCATCCACGCCAAGGCCGCCATCATCGACGACGCCGTCTCGCTCATCGGCAGCGCCAACCTCGACTCCCGCAGCCTGTTTCTCAACTACGAGACCAACCTAGTCGTTTTCGATGACGACTTCTCCGCGCGCCTGAAGGCTGCCGTTCTGGACGACCTCGCGCACGCGGACGAGATCCTCTACGCCGAGTGGCGGCGCCGTCCGAGGGGCCGGCAGCTCGTGGAGAACTTCTTCAACCTCTTCCACCCCATCGCGTGAGGCCGGGGGACAGCGGTCGGAGGGCGGAGGCCGGAGATCGGAGATCGGAGATCGGTTGCGCTGAAGATGTCGAGCGGAGGGCGTGGCAGCCATCCCTCCCAAGCCGAGAATGGGGTTCTTTTGTTTTTTGAGGGCCGGGGGCCACCCCCATAAGCGCTAACTTGTTTTTGAGATAATATTGGCGATTCCAGGTTTTCCGTGTGAATGGTGATTGGTTTCTGGTGCGCGTATGTGAAGCGCAGCCAACGACTAAGCGAGTCGACGAAGTGTAACCGACGAAGTGTGGGATCAAGTCTTGGACTAAGTGTCATTGGATGCGCCGTTTGCGAGCGAGGTGAACATTGCCACGATGCCGCGTAAACGTTCGCGTCCGCCTTCTTCATGGGAATGCGCCGCAGAACCCTTGGCTGCCTATATTCACACTTAATCTCACACTTCGTCGGTTACGCTTAGTCGACCTGCTTTGTCGATCCCTTTCCGCCCTCGATCATGCCTCATCCAAAGCGACATTCGTTGTGTGTAACAAAGGCCTTGCAAAGGTCAATCAAACAAGTTAGCGCTTATGGGGGCCACCCCGGCCATGTGGAACGGACATTTTCGGCGCAACCGGAGGCTGGCGCATGCCACGTTGGAGGGCGAACGCTTGTCCACCGAAGTACCGGAGGTGGGGCCCCGTGAGCCGCCGTCAGTGGTATAAGAGACCGTCGTTCCTTATCCTTGCCAAAACACTCCGCACGAGATTCTCCAGCAACTCTTTCTCCGTCTTAGCAGGTGCCTTCCACGTGCCCATCGGGAACAAGAGTATTTGCATCCATGTCCTCATCGAATCCGCAGCCTCGTATTCGCCCAGCTTGACTCCGTTGCTATCATCGAGCTGTGCGGTCAGGTGATACGTCGTAGTCCCGGTCACCGGGATCACAGCAAACGTGCCGCAGGACAGGAGCATATTGGCCAACGAACACTCCTCTTTCATTTGAAGGTGGAGCACGAGCCTGACCGTCATCTCCTTGGCCCGGCTCTCGTTGAAGGTATAAGCCCTGAACGGTTCAACCGCGCCGAGCACGCCAGCGACAATACGCCTGACCTTTTGTGCCGCTTCGACGTTCTTTCCGGGCCGACTTTCATTGAAGCCCTGCGACTGAACGTCAATTACCACACATGCTGTGGGCTTCGCCGCTGCGGCAAAATCTTGACGTCCCAGTTCCGCATCCGGAGTGCTGCCGGTTCGGTAAGACACACACCCGGTCAACGAAACGGTCAACAGACAAATGACCGAAGCGGCCTTCCCGCCTGTGCGCCGAACATGCCACGTCATGCAAACACCTCCATTCCCTTAGGGACTGACCGTCCATGAGTCAGCCAGTCGCTTGACCGCCAATTCTATCGCCTCGCGAAAAGCCTCCTTGGTCAAAGCCTCATCCCCCGTATACTTCCAGCTATAGACCATGAGCCCGTCGTGTTTGACGAAGTCGTGCGATGCCCGCGAGTCCATATGTCCCGACGCCTGATATGATATGCGCTCTTTGCGCTGATAGAGAATCGGATGGCTATCGGGGTCTAAGACTTCAACAACCCCTCCTTTGTTCCCCACAATCTCAATGGGCGGGTTCCCGATCAAGGTCGCGACGACGGTCACTTTCGGCTGATACTCCAACTTTGGAAAGAAGAAGGCGTGCGAATGATAGTCATCCACGCCCAATTCAGATACGTTCAGAACAAACACCGCATCCATCTTCTCGTTTGAATTCGGGTCGGCAAGAATCCATCCCGGTCTGTTCGTAACGGCCTTCGAGAAAGAATCGCGGAGCGTCTCTTCAGCAAACTTCTGGAAGTCGAACTGCTCGCGCACTTGATCGGTGAGCGTTCGTTGCTTGCCGGCCTGTACGCCGGCATCAATTAACGCGCCTATCAATCCCGCCTGCCCGGCGTTCGCATTAGCCGGTGGCCTCAACGAAGTCGGCGTCGAAATCTCCTTTTCGATTCCGACGACTTTCACTTTCGCATGCGTTTCTGCCGTTATCCTCTTCGGAGTTGAGGCGCAGCCCGAGACGAAGACCGCGACGACAACTGCCAAAACAACCCTGAACCCCTGTTCTCTTTGCATCTGATTTGCTCTCCCGTGCTTTCGAAATAGATGAATCAATAAATAATATTATGCGTGCGTGACTGAATATGTCAATCCGTTTTTTTTATTCTTCGGGGCTGGGGTACTGAGTTGACAGACTTCGGCCCTGGGGTTAAAGTAAACGTGATTGGAACGGCGTTCAAGAAGAGTACTTGGAATATACGATGACTTTGGAACAGGCTGAAGCGAGCGAATGGACTGGCGTGACCATCTGCACCGATGGCGGCTGCGAACCGAACCCCGGCACCGGCGGTTACGGGACTCTCGTGATCTGCGGCAATCAGACCCGTGAACTTTCGGGTGGGTTCAAATTGACCACCAACAACCGGATGGAGATCTTCGCAGCCATTGCCGGTCTGGAATCCCTTCAGTCGCCGTGCACGGTAACGCTGATCAGTGACTCGCGGTACCTAGTCGACGCGATGGCGCTAGGCTGGGCCAAGCGCTGGCGCGAGCACGGCTGGTGGCGCACCAAAAAAGAGCGGGCTGTCAACGCAGACCTGTGGGAGCGCCTGTTGACCCTATGTGCACGGCACAGCGTCTCGTTCGAGTGGATCAGAGGCCATGCGGGACACGCGCAGAACGAGCGCTGCGATGCGCTCGCCATGCAGGCGCTCAAGCAGCAGGATCTCCCTGTGGACACAGGCTATGAGCCGCGCCCCGCAGAGACGCTGACCCTCGGGATCACGCGTGAGCGCCAACCCACCCTTGCGAGTTCGACGCCGGCAAATATGCCGCGCGGCACGCCGGAGCCAAAACAGGCTGTCACGTACCAGGCAGAGTTCAATCTCCAGTAGACGCTCGAACGCAAGGCGAGGCACCCACCGCCTTGATCACGGCAGGGCTACGCGCACGCGGTAGAAGAAAGAGCCTCCCGAATCCGGCACGGCGACCGTTACGCGCCCTCCGGTTCCCTCCACCGGCGCGGCGACATCCGTCCACACGGTCGGAGTTAACCCCTCCGAGTGCTGCACCCTGTAGACTCGACCCACCGCCGTGTCGAACGAAACGCTCACCTGGCTCGCTGTGCTGGCCACGCCTCGGATCGCGAAGAAACTCGCGCCGTTCGTCGGATCTGTCAACGCGACATACTCTTCCCACGTCAGGAACCCGTCGCCGTCTGGATCGTCCAGCTCAGCTGCGTCGTAGTCTGGCCCGAGGCCGTAACCGCTCAGCCACTCAATCGGCGTGCCCATGGCCGCATAGCCTTCGACCACCGCGTACTCGTACGCTCCCATGTCCACAATCCCGCCGACGAACCGGGAGCGTCCATCGAGATCGGCGTCGCCAACGACTTCAGGCATGTTGGTGCCCGCGTTAATGCACGGCGACGTCGCGACGAGCCGGTAGTTTCCGGCAGGCGCGTTGACGAACTGCGGCTCCGCATCGAGATTGCCACCCAGGTCATACTCGCCCTGCGGGAGCGGCCATACAGCGCTGTGGCTACAGACGCACCACAGCACGTTTGTTTCCACAGGCGCGGCGTTGTCCCAGACGATCGAGTTGACCACGTTGCACCAGCCCGCGCCTCCGATGTCATCAGTAGCCGAGTTGGCGCTCACCGTGCAGTTGTTGAGGCTTGCAAACGCCGCACCGCCCGCCTGTAAGGCCCCGTTGCCCGCAAGCAGGCAGGAGACCAGCGTCCCGTAGGCGGCGCCGCCGCCTTCCGCGCCAGCCGTGTTGCCGCTGACCGCACACCGCACGGCGTTGCAGTCGAAGACGCCGCCGCCCAAACCAAAGGTGGCCACATTACCGACGAGACTGGAGCCGATCACCGTAGAGTACTGCGCTCCGCCGCCAGAATAATCGGCCTCGTTGTCAGACAGTTCACACCCCGTGAGCACGGCCTCACACGCGCCGCCGCCGTTGGCAGCGTGATTGTTCCTCATCTGGCAGCCGAGCCACGAGCCCCCATGGACACCGCCGCCCTCGCCGGACGCCAGACCGTTCGCCACCACGCAATTGCTGGCGCTGTTCGCCGCGAACGCGCAGTAAACGCCGCCGCCGTTCATCTCGCCCACAGCGGCCGTCGCGCCCCCTTCGACCGTGATCCCGCTCAGCCGGGCCTCGCGATGGCCGAGATAGACCCCGCGCACCGCTCCCGCGCCGAAGGGCTCCACCGCTGAGTGCCTGGCGCCCTGCACGGTCACCCACTCAGGCCCGCTCTCACTCCGGACGGTGACAGGTTTCTCGATGCAGACGCGGTTGGTCAGCGCCAAACCCGCAGCCGGCCGGCCCCCCCGCTCATAGGTGCCGTTGCCGATACGAACGGTGGCGCCCCAGGGGGCAGCCTCCACCGCGTCTTGAATATTCGTGGCGGCCGTCAGCCAGGTCAAGAAAGGCCACTCGTGCGTGCCGTCCAACGCAACAAACACGTCGCCCGCGCTCACCGTGACCAGAAGCTCGGCGATAACGGTATCCGTGTCGTTGGTGGCCGTTGCCCTGACCGTGTACACGCCCGCTTCCGTAAAGGCATGGCTCACCGGGTTCTGGTTGTCAGCGGTCACTCCGTCGCCGAACTCCCAGAGCACGCTCGACGGCAGCCCGCTGACCTCGGCGCGGAACACCAGCGCGTACCCGAGGGTGACCGACAGGCTTTCAGCGTGAAGCACGATCGCGAGCGAACCCGTGAAAGCGGCAGCCTCACTTTCGTCCGCGCCGATGTCGGTGCTCAGGCCCGCGATGCGCGCCTCGCTGTCCATGTCGAGTTCACCATACTCGCCAGTCATCCACTCCCGGTTTACGCCCGTGTCCACGCAGGGCGACTCCGGCAGCAGATGCGGCTCGTAGAACCCGCTGATGAGCGGCGGCGACGTCACGGTTCCGAATTCGGGCGTACAGCAGTTCTCGCGCACGGTGCCAAACACATCCACGCCCCAGTCGGCCGCATTGTGATAGATGATGCTGTTGTAGGCAAACCCCTCATAACACCCACCGGCCCCATCGCGCGCCGCGTTACCGAGCACAGAGCAGGACTCCAGCGTGGCGCCGTAGGCTCCGCCGCCCGTTCCGCCAGCCGAGTTTCCAGCAAGCACCGAACTGTAGAGTGTTCCGCCAAACACGCCGCCACCGTTCCCGCTGGCGTGGTTGTCCCAGACGCGGCACCGATAGAGGAGTCGGCTGACCTCGGCGTAGTTGAGATAATAGCCGCCGCCATACTGCGCGACATTGTTCGTCAGCAGGCAGTCGTAGAGTGTACCTCCGAAACAACCTCCGCCGTTCTGACCGGCCCTGTTGTTGACCACGGTGCAGGCACTCAGCCAGTCGTAGGGCGAGGCTGTGCCAAAACCGCCTCCGTCACCGTTCTCGGCCACGTTGTCGTCAAGCACACAGCTCTGGAACGTCCCCCACCAGGCGCCGCCGCCGTTTTGATAAGCCGTGTTTCCGCTCAGCCCGCATCCCCAATGATCGCAACTGCTGGAGCCGCCCCCATACGAGGCCGTATTGCCGTTCAAAACGCATTGCATGAGCGTACACCTGTATGCTCCGCCGCCCGTATCGGACGCGTTGCCGGTCAGCTCGCAATCGACCAAGTGACAGTCACTCGCCCCTCCTCCATAACCTTCACCGTAATCGTTCACCGTCCTATTACCCTCAAGCACACAACCGGACAGCACGCACGTCAGCGCGCCGCCCCCTTCCGCCTCCGCCGCGTTGCCTAGAAGCCTTCCGCCCGTCAGCGATGCCTCCGCCAAGCCCCCGCCCTGGTAGGCCAGGTTGTGGCTGAGTTCGCAGTTCAGCCAGGTTCCGCCGTACCCGCCTCCGCCGGAGACGTCGGCCGTACACCCGGTGACCCAGCAGTTGCTGACCGTCCCGCCGGCAAGCGAGCAGACGCCTCCGCCGCCATAGTCGAGGCTAAACGGATAGTCGCCCAAGCGGGTGGCCCCGTTGGTGACGGTGAACCCGCACAGGGACGCGCCCGAGCCGACCCACACGCCGCGCACAGCCGCGTCGCCGCACGCCTCAGCAGGCGCGTGCCACTGCCCGACGATCATCGTTTGCGCAGGGCCCTCTACGCTTCGCACCACGACCTGCTTTTCGATGCAGACGCGGTTCGCGAGCGCGTAGCCGGCCGCTGGCCGACCGCCGACCTCATAGACGCCGTTCGTGACCCAGACGGTTCCTCCCCACACCGCCACATCGACCGCCTCCTGAATATTGGTCGCGGCCGTCTCCCACGTCGCAAACGGCGCCTCGTGGCTGCCTGCCAGCGCAACATAGACGTGACCTTCCACAACCGAGACCGTCACCTCGGCGGTCGCGCTGTGGGTCTGGTTGCTGACCGTCACCTGCACCGTGTAATCCCCCACCTCCGTGAAGGCGTGACGCACGGGATTCTGGTTGGCGACGCTGCTTCCGTCTCCGAAATCCCAAATCAGCTCGCCCACCATCCCCGCCGCCTCCGCACGGAACTCCGGCGTGTACGGCACGCCGAAGCTGGGCTGATCAACCGTGACTGCAACCGACAGCGCTCCCGACAAGCTTTCCTCGTGCCGCTCGTCAGCACCGATATCAGACCTCTCCCCCGCAAGACGGCTCTCGCCGTCCATATCGAAACCGATGCCCGCGTCCGACATCCAGGCCGGGGTTCCGCCATCGTCAATGCAGCCGGACCCCGACAGCAGATGCGCATCGCGCAGCCCCGTCAGTTGCGGCGGCAAGGTGTTTGTGCTTGTGCCAATGGCGGGCGTCGTGCAACAGGCGTCGCAGCCGGTTCCATAATACTCAGACCCCGCGTTCGCCCGATTGTAATACAGGATGCTGTGGTTAGCGGCGCCTCCATACGTGCCCCCTCCCGTCACGGCGCTGTTATCGACCGCCGTGCAGCCCTCCAGTGTCCCATAACACGCGCCGCCGCCCAGCGTTCCTGCCTGATTGCCCGAAAGCACGCAACTGTAGAGCTTGCCGCAGAACGCTCCGCCACCCTGAGCGGACGCGCGATTGCCAAGCAGCCGGCAGCGGTACAGCGGGGTGACCGGCGTCGTGGCGAACGCCATCGCGTACCCGCCTCCATACGTCGCGGCGTTGTTGGTCATCAGCGTGTCGTAGACCGTCGCATAGTAGACTCCGCCGCCGTAGGAGGCTCCGCTGTTGTTGACGAGGGTACAGCCCCGCACCACATATCCGATGCCTCCCCCAAAGTAGCCCGCCCCCGAGCCCGACCCCGTAATGCGGTTGCCGTCCACCACCGAGTCCGCCAGCACGCCCTGATACACGCCGGCGCCCGAGCCGAAAGACGTGTTCGCCCGCACCACGCAGTTGCTGACCAGCAGCGCGCCAAACAGGCCGCCGCCGAGCGCGGTGTTGGCCGAGGTCGAGCATACCGCATTGCCCTCGACCGTCGAACTCAGAACCGTGCCCTGGTACACGCCGCCGCCTAGCGTTGACGACGCGTTGCCGGACACCACGCAGTTGCTGAGCACGCTGGTGCCGTCGGCACAATACACGCCGCCACCCGTATAGTCTGGCGTCGTCGTGGACGTGCTCCAGAGCGTGCGTCCGCCGGTCACCGTGAACCCCTGCAGCGACGCGCCCGCCGCCAAGTAGACGCCGCGAACGGCCCCCGCTCCCAACCCGTTGGTGAAGGCAGAGCCGGATGCTGCGCCGACGATGAACGTCACCTCCGGACCGTCCGCCGCGATCACCTCGACAGCAGCCCCGACATACAACCGGTTTGTGAGTGTCTGTCCGCTGGCCGCGCGCCCGCCGCGGTCGTACACGCCCGCCGCCACCTTAATGCGTCCGCCGGCCGGCACCGCATCAGCCGCGGCCTGCAGATTCGTGGCCGCCGTTGTCCAGGTACGGAACGGCGGCGTGTGCGACCCCGCCAGCGACACATAGCGCGTGTCGGGCGCGACGTCCAGCAGCAGCGTCGCCTCGGCGCTGTGCGTCGCGTTACTGACCGTCAGCCGCAGCGTGTACGTGCCCTCCGGCCACGCGTGGATCACCTGCGCCCTATCCGTCTCCACCAGACCGTCGTCGAAATCCCAGCGCACAACCGCCGGATGTCCGTCGATCACAGCTTCGAACGCGTAGTCCGTATTCGGGAAATACGGCCACGCCGGCCCGCGGATCGACACCGAGAGAGCGCCCGTCAAACCCTCCACGTGCAACTCGTCCGCGCCGATGCCGACCGCCGCGCCGCCCGTCAGACGCGCCTCTCCCTCGAAGTCTAACGCGTCCGTCATCCACCCCTCGACCAGACCGGCCCCGACGCACGGCGAACCCGGCAGCAGGCAGGGCCGTTCGAAGCTCGCCACCTGCGGCGGGTCACCCATGTTCCCCGCGCCGCCCTGCTGCGGCGTCATGCACGAGTAGGTGAAGTTTCCCGCATACACGTTGTTGTTAACCGCCGCCGTGTTGTAATAGATGATGCTGTTGCGCACCGGATAGTTGTAGTTGCCGCCGTAGAAGCCGCCGCCCCCGATGCCGGGATTTGGGACGGTCGCCGTGTTGCCGACTACCGTGCAGTTGAACATCCCCTTATTTACGGAGCCTCCGTACACGCCGCCGCCGCGGTTGGCCGTGTTGCCAGAGAGCACGCACGAATATAGTGTCGCATCGAACGCGCCGCCGCCGTAATTATTATTAGCCCCCGTCGAGGTGTTGCCGAACAACCGGCAACTCCTCAGCGTCCCAAAATACACGCCTCCGCCGTTCGCCCCAGCCGTGTTGCCTCGCACCTCGCAGGTGTCCAGCGTGCTGTCATGAGCGCCGCCGCCGTCGGTCGACGCGGCGTTGCCCGCCACCAGCGTTCCCTTAAGCACGCACGCGCTCACGCCGCCGCCCACAGAGGCGGTATTGGACGAAACCACACACCCGCTCAGCGTCAGGTCCGCCGCGCCGCCGCCGCTCCCGCTGGAGATGCTCACGGTCAACGCCGCGTTGCCGCGTAACACGCAGCCAAGCAGGGTGCCGGGCGCCGCGGTATCCGACGCCGCACCGCCGCCTGACCAACCGCGGCAGCCGGACAACACGCAGTTGGTGGCCACACCGCCGGAGGCGAGAAAGAGTCCCCCGCCGCGCCCGTTGTTGCTGGAGGGCGCCGAGGCCGTCGCACCGTTTGACACGGAGAAGCCGGATAGCAACGCATCGGAACCGATGTAGACGCCGCGGATGGCCGCTGCGCCGAGCGGCGCGGCCCCGCTGTGCCACCGGCCGACAATGCTCGTCCCGTCGGGGCCGTTCACGCTCTCCACCCGCACCGCCTTTTCCAGCACCACACGGTTGGTCACCGTCTGACCGGACACAACCCGTCCGCCGACAGCATATGCGCCATTCGTGACCACCACGCGCCCGCCTGCCAACGCCACCGCATCCACCGCATCCTGAATGTTGGTCGCAGCTTTCTCCCATGTGTCGAACGGCGCGACATGCCCGCCCTCAAGCGACACATACCGCACGTGGTCAACGACGCTGATTTCATATATCCCATACGCCGTATGCGTCCCATTCGTGACGGTCACGCTAACCGTGTAAACGCCCGCAGTGGCAAACGTGTGAGAGACGGGATTGATATCCGCAGCCCCCTGTCCGTCACCGAAGTCCCAGACCAGCCCGCCGACCTTACCCGTGGCCTCGGCAAGAAAGGCGTGCGTCCACCCGGCCGAGCACACGTTCGTGGTCGCCAGAACCGAGACCGTCAAGGGCCCTTCGAGTGCCGCTCGGTCGCTCTGGTCAGCCCCCATGTCCGTGAGCCCGTCCACCGTGCGCGCCTCGCCGTCGATGTCAAGCGCGGTGACCATCCATGCCGAAACCGCTCCCGCGCCGATACACGGAGAGCCCGGCAGCAGGTGCGGATCAGCATAACCGCTCACGAGCGGGTTGACATTCGTGTTGCCCGTTCCAGGCGGTAACGGGTCGGCGCACGTGCGGACAAACGTTCCGCCGCTGTAATTCGGACTGGAGGGTGCCGTGTTCGCATACACGATGCAGTTCGAGATCGTACCCAAATACGTTCCGCCGTACTGATTCGTCGCACTGTTGCCCATGACCGAGCAACTGTTGAGCTGATAACCCGCTGCTCCGTAAAACCCACCGCCTTGCGCAGCTCGGTTGCCGCTGAAGACACACGAGTAAAACTTGCCCTGGTATGAGCCTCCGCCCTGATAGTTAGCAACATTGTCGAGAAAACGGCTGCAATAAACCGCGTAGCCAGCAGCGTCTGAATAGTAGCCGCCTCCGGAACCGGTCGTGAAGGAGGAGCCCGCCGCACGGTTGGCCCGCACCACGCAGTTGGAAAGCATGGCATTGTAGACCCCGCCGCCGTTGCGCCCTGCGGAGTTGCCGACGACTTCACACCCGGTCAGCCAACTGGCCGTGCTGATGCCGTAGAAACCTCCGCCATCGTAGTTCGCACCCGTCACCTGATTGCTGGCAATCAGCGAGTCAATAACAACACCCGCATAAATGCCGCCGCCGTGGTAGCCGGAGGTGTTGCCGACGACTTCGCAGTCCGATACGGCTGTCGGCAGATTGACGCCTCCGCCGTATTGCACTGACGTGTTCCCCTCCACCCGGCAGCCGAAGAGCGCGCCACGCGATGTGCCGCCGCCGCTTCTTCCGGCCGCGTTGGCCCGCAGTTCGCAGCCGAAAAGCTGACTGTTCGCCGCGCCGCCACCGTCCATGTTGCTTCCCGTCGTCCGGTTGCTGACGATCAGGCAGTCGTAAGCGCTCGCTTCGGCAACACCGCCACCGTAGGCGCCAAGGTCGTTGACACTCACCGTGTTAGTGATGATTTGACTGTCGAAGAGTGTGCCTTGGTAGACGCCGCCGCCGCGCATCGCGGCGCCATTGGCGATGATCAGGCAGTTGCTGACGGCGCTGTCGGCTGCCGCGCATAACACGCCGCCGCCAAAGTTGTCCGCGATGGCCGTATTCCCCGACCGCGTGAACCCGTTGCTGACCGTGAAGCCGCTCAGGGAAGCGCCGGCAGCCAGATAAACACCGCGCTCCGCGCTTGCTCCTAGGCCTGTTGCCGGATGAGCCTTACCGGCAATTGCTGTCACCGCCGGCCCCCCGACACTGCGCACATGCACGGCCCGCTCGACACACACGCGGCCGACTACCGTCTGGAGCGGGGCCGCACGTCCGCCAAAACTGTAAACACCGTTGGTGACCAACACGATGCTGCCCGGCAGCGTCACCGCCACATCTACTGCGTCCTGAATATTGGTGGCTGCAGTCACCCAGGTGGTGAAGGGCGACACATGACCGCCCTCACGTGAGACATAGTGAAACGGCGGATCAATGACCTGAAGTTGCAACATGCCCTCGACCGTGTGGGTGGCATTCGTCACCGTGACTCGTACCAGATAATTGCCTGTCGCAGTGTAAATGTGAGAGACCGCGTTGGCGTTCGTCACCCACCCCGAACCGTCACCGAAGTCCCAACTCAGACCACCCACCCGGCCCGTGGGCTCAGCCCGCAAAGAGACCGGCACGCCGACCACGCACGTAGCAACACCCAAGACCTCTACAGTCAACGGCCCCTCAAGCGCCTCACCGCAGAACTGATCCGCTCCCATGTCCGTGCTCCCGCTGGCTGTGCGCGCCTCGCCGTCGATATCCGCCGCGCCCGCCATCCAGCCGGAAACCGCACCCGCGCCGATACACGGAGAACCCGGCAGCAGGTGCGGATCAGCATAACCGCTCACAAGCGGGTTGACGTTCGTGTTGCCCGTTCCCGAAGGCAAAGGATCAGCGCACGTGCGGACAAACGTCCCGCCGCTGTAATTTGGATTGGCAGGTGCCGTGTTCGCATACACGATGCAGTTCGAGATCGTGCCCAAATACGTTCCGCCGTACAGGTTCGTCGCGATATTACCCATGACCGAGCAACTGTTGAGCTGATGCGTGGAATTATTTAAATAGACGCCGCCGCCCTCGGACGCGAGGTTGCCGCTGAAGACGCACGAGTAGTAAGCGCCCTGATAGGCTCCGCCGCCGCGGATCGCCTGATTGTCCAGAAAACGGCACTGGTAGGCGCTGTAACTTGCCGCGTTCGCATAAGCACCGCCGCCGCCATAGGATGAATTGTTCCCGTACGCGCGGTTCGCCCGCACCAGGCAGTTCGACAACACAGCGTTGTAAGCGCCGCCGCCCGAGGTACCCGCCCAATTGCCCTCCACCGTGCAGGACGTCAGCGTAGTCAAGTACACACCGCCGCCATTGCGCCCGGTCGCATTGGTCGCCACAATGCAATCGACGAGCACGCTGGCATACGCGCCGCCGCCGTCGGCAGATGAGTACGTCACGCTGTTGCGCTCAAACCGAGTCCCTCGTGCGATCACGCTGTAAGCGCCGCCTCCGCCCGCGCTGGTGCTGCTGGCCGTCACCGTGTTTGTGAGTACGTGGCAACCGACAAGCTGACCCTGATACACGCCGCCGCCGCGCATCGCCGCGCCGTTGGCGGCGAGCACGCAGTTGCTCACCACGCTGTCGGCTGCGGCGCACAGCACGCCGCCGCCGTAGTAATCCTCGCTGGCCGTGGTCGCAGACCGCGTAAACCCGTTACTGACCGTGAAGCCGCACAGGGAGGCGCCTGCGGCCAGATAAACCCCGCGCTCGGCCGTGGTGCCCACGCCGGTCGACGGATGCGCCTTGCCGACAATGGCCGTCGCCGCAGCTCCGCCGACGCTGCGCACACAGAGCGCCCGGTCGACGCACACGCGGTTGACGACCGACTGACTGGCGGTCGCACGGCCGCCGAGGCTGTAAACGCCGTTGGTGACCAGCACGACGCTGCCGGGCAGCGCGACGTCCACCGCGTCCTGGATATTGGTCGCCGCCGTTTCCCACGTGGTGAACGGCGATGCATGACTGCCGGTGCGCGATACGTAATGCACCGGCGTCTCGATGACCTGCACCTGCCACGTGTCGTCTGCCGCGTGGGTGGCGTTGGTCACCGTCACGCGCACCTGATAGCTCCCCGTCGCCATAAACACGTGCGTGACCGCGTTGGCGTTGGTCACCCAGGCCGATCCGTCACCGAAGTCCCAGACCAACCCGCCGACTTTACCCGTGGATTCGGCCAGCAAGGCGACCGAATAGCCCACCACGCAGGTGGTGTCGCCGCTGACATCAACCGTCAGCGCTCCCTCAAGCGCAGCTCCGTCATACTGATCCGCCCCGATGTCCGTCAACCCGCTCGCCGTGCGGGCCTCGCCGTCGATGTCCACCGCGTTCGCCATCCACG
This sequence comes from uncultured Lentisphaeraceae bacterium, assembly GCA_964390795.1. GTDB lineage: Bacteria > Verrucomicrobiota > Kiritimatiellia > RFP12 > UBA1067 > CAYMLQ01. The sequence goes on along the minus strand of CAYMLQ010000005.1, from coordinate 32,801 downwards.
CCGAGAGGCGGCCAGCACCGATACAGGGCGAGCCGGGCAGCAGATGCGGGTCGCGATAGCCGCTCACCAGCGGGTTGACATTCGTGTTGCCGGCTCCCGACGGCAGGGGGTCGGCACACGAAGAGATGAAGGTTCCGCCGCTGTAGTTCGCGCTGGCTGGCGAGGTATTGGCATACACGATGCAGTTGGAGATCGTGCCTTGGTAAGTTCCTCCGTACTGGTTGGTCGCGGTGTTGCCCTGCACCGAGCAACTGTTGAGCTGGTATCCGCTCGCGCCGTAGAACCCGCCGCCCTGCGCCGCGCGGTTGCCGCTGAACACGCACCCGTAGAACTTGCCCTGATATGCGCCGCCGCCCTGATAGCTGGCCTCGTTGTCGAGAAACAGGGTTTTGTAGACGAGGTACGTGGCCGCACTCGCATAGTACCCGCCGCCATTTCCGGTCGTGCCCGAATTTCCGAGCGCTCGATTGGCCCGCACGACGCAGTTTGAAAGCGTCGTGTTGTAAGCCCCGCCCCCGTTCCGTCCTGCTGTGTTCCCGCTCAGCTCGCAATCGACGAATTGGCTGTTTCCCGCGCCCCCGCCGTCACTGCCGGTTCCCGCAGCCCGGTTGCCCACGACGAGGCAGCCGAAGGCTACCGCGTCTGCCACACCGCCACCGTAGCCGCTGGTGGTGGTGTTCGTAATCGTATTGAGACTGATCTGGCAGTCGTACAGCTTGCCTTGGCAAACGCCGCCGCCGCGCATCGCGGCGCCGTTAGCGGCGAGCACGCAGTTGCTGACCACACTGCCGGCTCCCGCGCACAGAACACCTCCGCCGTAGTAGTCTTCGCTGGCCATCGTGCCTGAGCGTGTGAACCCGTTGCTCACCGTGAACCCGCAGAGGGTCGCTCCAGCAGCCAGATAGACCCCGCGCTCGGCTGCGGTGCCCACGCCCGCTGACGGCTGAGCTTTGCCGACAATGGCCGTCGCCGCAGCTCCGCCGACGCTGCGCACACAGAGCGCCCGGTCGACGCACACGCGGTTGACAACTGACTGGAGGGGAGCCGCCCGGCCACCGAGGCTGTAAACGCCGTTGGTGACCAGCACGACGCTGCCGGGCAGCGCCACGTCCACCGCATTCTGAATGTTGGTCGCGGCCGTAGCCCACGTGGTGAACGGCGCCGCATGGCTGCCCGTGTGTGATACGTAATGCACCGGCGTCTCGATGACCTGCACCAGCCACGTGTCTTCGGCCGTGTGGGTGGCGTTGGTCACCGTCACGCGCACCTGATAGCTCCCCGTCGCTGCAAAGACGTGCGTGACCGCATTGGCGTTGGTCACCCAGGCCGACCCGTCGCCGAAGTCCCAGACCAGCCCGCCGACTTTACCCGTGGGCTCGGCCAGCAAGGCGACAGAATAGCCCGCCACACAGGTGGTGTCGCCACTGATATCAACCGTCAGCGGCCCTTCGAGCGCCGCCCCGTAAGCCTGATCCGCGCCCATGTCCGTGAACCCGTTCGCCGTGCGGGCCTCGCCGTCAATGTCCACCGCATTCGCCATCCAGGCCGAGAGGCGGCCCGCACCGATACAGGGCGATCCCGGCAGCAGATGCGGATCACGATAGCCGCTCACCAGCGGGTTGACATTCGTGTTGCCGGTTCCTGACGGCAACGGGCTTGCACACGAGGAGACGAAGGTTCCTCCGCTGTAATTCGTACTGGAAAGAGCGGTGTTAGCGTAAACGATGCAGTTTGAGATCGTGCCCGCATACGTCCCTCCGTATTGGTTGGTCGCCATGTTGCCCATCACCGTGCAACTGTTGAGCTGATAGCCAGACCCGCCATAAAAGCCGCCGCCCTCCGCCGCGCGGTTGCCGCTGAACACACAGCCGTAAAACTTGCCCTGATACGCGCCGCCTCCCTGATAGTTCGCCTCGTTATCGAGAAACACACTTCGGTAAACAAGGTAGCCTGTCGCCGTATCCGCGTAATAGCCGCCGCCCCGGCCCGTTGACCCCGAACTCCCCACCGCGCGGTTCGCACGCACCACGCAATTCGAAATCACTGCATTGCAGACACCGCCGCCGTAGGTCACCGCGCTATTTCCAACCACGCTGCAGCCGACCAGCCGATCCGCAGCCGCCACGGCCCCGTAATACCCGCCGCCAGAACTGGTCGTCGCGGTCACCCGGTTCGAGGCGATCCACGAATCGAGTACGGCACCCTTATAAACACCACCGCCATACCGCGTGCCACTGTTCCCAATCACCACACAGTTGCTGACGACGACCGGCGTGAATACGCCACCGCCATCGCGGGTCGCACTGTTATTGCTGAGCGTGCAGTCATACAGCGAGCCCCCCCACGCTCCGCCGCCGTCATGCGTCGTCGAATTAACCGCATAATTATTGGCGATTCGAGTTCTTTGCGCGACACTGCCATACAGCCCTCCGCCCCCGCCGCCTGAGACATAGCAGACGCCGTTGGTCAACACCTCGCAATCGACCAGCGTTCCCGAGTAGACGCCGCCGCCTCGCGCGTTCGCCGTGTTGGCCACGATCACACAGTTGGTGATGAGCGCCCCTATGTCCTCGCAGCGGATGCCGCCTCCGACATAAGACGCGGTCGTCGCACTCGTCGAGTAATGCGTGAATCCGTTCGTAAGGGTGAACCCGGAGAGAACACTGTTCGTCTGCAGATAGACACAGCGAATCGCCGCGCCACCCAAACCATAGTTCGCAACCCCGTTCGTCTGGCCCACGATCGTCGTGCCCGCAGGACCGTTGACGCTGGCCACCGTGATCGCATTGGTAATGACCACACGCGTCTTGAGCAGCGTTTCGCCGGGCGCATAGCGTCCTCCCGAATTATAGATGCCGTTGGTGACGAGAACGGTGTCTCCGTCCACTGCCGCATCGACCGCGTCTTGGATGTTGGTGGCCGCGCTCTCCCATCCCCCGGTATAGGGCGGAACGGAGGTGTTGGGGTTATCTTTCCAAACATACCGGACAGCGGACTCGGCCACGCTCACGGCCATACTGCACAGCAAAATCAGACCCAGACGGAACGCTCGTTTCATCGGACACCTCGATCGCAGATTTATTTATGTGTCAATTAGCATGTAACAAACCTGACGTTCCTGTCAACGTCAACCTCACCAGCAATTCCAAAATTGGCATCTCCGTTCATTCGCATCCGCGCCCGGGTCGCGGGTTACCTTGCGCTGCGCGTCTTTCAGGGGTGGTGCACGACCTCCGGGCGTGCCCTGCGTTCATTTTCCGTGCAGTCACGTGAACGAAATGGCAAATTTAGAATTGCTGCTTTGCAGTTGCCTCCAGCGACAGACAACCGATACTCTATGCGCATGAGAACACCGTTCCTGATTCTTGCCTTCGGCCTTGCCTTTTCACAGGCCCGTGCGCAGTTCACGCTCCCTTGGCATCTGGCAGACGCCACACACCGCGCCGTGTGCCGCATCGATGCTACGCAGGCCCTTCGCGATCCAGTCGTAACGATCCCTACCACGGTCGGCTCCGCCGCTGCCAAGGCCGCTTTCGTCGATGCCGACCATCCTGACAGCTCGCTGCCGTACTACGCGGCAACGAACGGGTGCGCGTTCGTTCTGCCGGGCTTGATCGGCCCCGGGAAACCGCGTCACATCATCATTTACAAGGGCGCGCTCACGTCCCCGCGGCTCGACGCGCCGCCGCTTGCCACCTGTGACTATGCCCGCACCGCACTCGGCCATGCTTGGGATTTCGACGACGGCACGCAGTGCGGCATCACCTCCTGGGGCAACCGCCCCAACCATCTCGGCCCCATCACCGTGAAAGAAGGCTGGCTCCAGATCCCGGTCAAAGACACCGACCCCTACTTCATCTTCGGACCCATGTTCGGCCCCGCCGACAACCCCCGTAGCCTCCATATCGATTCGCGCCTCTACCGCACGCTTGAGCTTCGCGTCCGCCAGTCCTGCCCCCGCGCCGAATGGGAGTTCTTCGTCACCGACCGCGACGGCCTCTACAAGTCAACGGCGTTCGACGTGTGCGGTACCGACGCGCAGACCGTGCGCTTCGACCTAAAGACCCTCTTTCCCGATTTCTGGGACGGGCGCGAATTCCGCGCCTTGCGCATCGACACCACCAACGACAAACGCGACGTACTCGCCGAGGTCGATTACGTGCGCCTCCTGCCGGAACCGCCCAGCGTGACCGTCGGCCCGATCTTCTCGCGCGAGTCCGTTGCCGCGCGCAACAGCATCACCTATGTCAAACCCTCGATGCCGCGCAGCCTCGTCGCAGGCACGCGCGGCGACTCCGGCATCAAGGCAAAGGGTGCCGCCAGCCCGGCCACCCTCCTCTGGTCCCTCACAACCCCCGAGCACGGCACCGTCACACTCGACGGCATCGCCGCCGGTATTCCCCTGCCCGCCTTCACCCGCGCCGGCGACTGCGCGTGGACACTCGGGCTCGCCGATGATCTCGGACAGCCGATCCTCCCCGTCTCGGGCACCCTTCGAGTGGAGCCCGCCGCGCTCGCCTCCTACCGCCTCACCCCTGCCAAGCCCTACATCGACCTCGCCGCGCCTTCCGTCTCCCTGACCATCCAAGGCCTCGACGCCTTCGGCAACCCGCTGCCCGTCAACGTCAAGCGACCGAACTGGAGCCTGACCGGCAACGCTCAGGCGCCCGCCGACCTCATCACAGGCGATCCCGCCAAAATCGCGATCACCTGCCCCGGCGACAAACCCAGCCGCTATCGCATCACGCTCACCGACGAAGGCGGTCACAGCGGAGAGACGGCCATCACCACGGTGGCCTACCGAAAAGCAACCGTCCGACTCCTGCCCACGGGTTACCTTGCCACGCCCGACGGCACGCTCTGTTTTCCCGCCGGGGGCCTCTACGCCAACTGGCCGCACCGCCTCAATGCCGACGGCTCCGTCTCCCGCGCGCTCGACCTCTTCCCCTGCGGCCCCTCGCCTTACAAGGAGGGCTTCCCCTGGAGCCCCGCGACCGAAGCGGCCGTCGCCGCCTACCTCAAGCACTGCTCCGAGCGCGGCGTCAACTGCCTGCGCCTGATGCTTCGCAATATGGATCTCGTCGGCCGCGTGGACCCCGTGCAACTTCAGGCCACGCTCCACCTGTTCGACCTCGCCCGCCCCTACGGCATCCGCTTCAACGTCGCGCTGATGGAGGACTACGACAAACCGCCCTACGTCTCGCGCGAGATCCTCGACAAGATCGTGCTGCCGCACTACGCGGCTGACCAATTGACCGGCCTGCCGCCGCACCGGGCCCGCTTCCTCGTCCGCAAAGAGACCCTCGCCTCAGCCGCGCTGCGCTACAGCGACCCCGACGCCCTCGCCTGCCAGCAGGAGTATCTGCGCGAACTCATCCCCGTGCTCGCCGCACGCGAAGAGGTCCTCTGCTACGAGTTCGAGAACGAGATGGTATTCCCGCCCATGTCCTGGTGCCGCTCGACGGCGGCCTTTATCCGCACCATCGACCCGCACACGCTGATCCTCGGCAACCCCGGCCCGCACGACTGGCCTGAGCCGCTGCGCTGGCGCGAGGCCGGCTGCGACCTCTTCAGCTACCACCCTTACAACGACGGACAGCCTCCCTCCGACCATGGCGCGATCACCTTCTTACGCAGCAAGTTTGCGGCCCAGAGCGGCCTGCCCTTCTACACCGGCGAAGGCGGCCTAAACCAGAACCGCTGGCAGAAAGACGTGAAGAAGATTCCCGCCGACGCGGCCGCGCGCGGCGCTCGCGACCAGCTCTGGATGTCGGTCTGCTGCGGCGCGAACGGCTCCCTCTACTGGACGCTGGATCACGATCTTGAGGCGCAGGAGTTCGCCAAGATCGGCCCCGCCTTCGCTGCGCTCGGACTCGATTTCAAGTCCCTTACGCGCCAGCGCCCCCCGGTCGCGCTCCTGCTGCCGCCGAACCAGCGCGACCGCCGCGACGCGGCCCTGGCCATGCGCCTGCTTGACCTCGGCGTCGACTTCGACACCGTCGTCACGAACGAGGCGTCCGCCTACTCCGTGCGCCTCGCGCCCGGCAGCCAAACGCCCGAAAGCGTGAGCCTTCCCGCCACTGTCGCCCAGCCTGTCGCCGGCTGGCAGATCGCCACCCTCGTATCCGACAAGAACGACCAGGCCCTGCTTTACCTGCGCAACGTCGCGGGCGGTGTCAAGGACTTCGGCGCTCCGCCCCGACCCTGCCACCTCCGCGACGTGCAGCCAGCCGAGGCGGCCTTCACCTTGCGCTCACCCTGGCGCACGGTCACCGTGTTCGACCTCGATACGCGTCAGGCCCGGGCCGTCACACCCGACGCCGCAGGCCGCATCTCGCTCGGCGTCACCTCGCACGACTTCCTTGTTGGCGTTCGTAAGTGAACGATCAGACGTATTTCTCTATCAGTCGTCGTGTTCGGCTTGTTCTGTCATCCAGGAACGGCTTTGAGCTTCAATCTGATCGCATCGAAACCTTTCCGAACAGTGGTAAGCTCTGGGTTCTTGGCGTGAATCCATCCAACCAGTGTCCATCTGTCCGTAGCTCGGTTTGTCCGATTACCAGTAAACTCCATCTGATATCCTGTCTGGATGACCAAAAAGTCGCTCAAGGTCTGCCTGTGTCAACGGAAAGGTGTAGAACGTCTTTGTATCTTCGCGTCCTATGCCAATAGCACTCCTCTCGCTCGTAAATAAGCGCAGTTCAACAAGCTCATCACCAACAAACACAAAAGTGACGCCATGCCCTCCTAACTCGTGAGAAACATCGAATGTCTTGCCAAGTTTTTTATCATAATACTGACTCCGATAGTCACGATGACTCTCTTCAAAACCTACCTGCCGCAACCCATCGCAAGTCAGAGATGCACGCCCAATAATCCGCCCATCTGGCAACCGAAGGCATAAGCGCGGTGCTGAGTCATCCGCCGGTCGAATAATCTTAACCTCGTGATACAACGGTAAAACCCCATTTTGGAGAGTTGCACACGCAGACATAGAACCTGTTTCGGTGTAGCGCATATTCGGGCGAATACAGCCGGATAAGCAGACAATACAGAGAACTACAAAACAAGTGCGATGTGCGGTCATAATCATCGGCCTAACGCCTCCTTTCAAGGACAAACTTCAGCACCCATCGGCTCCCGAGCCGAAGGCGAATGAGGGTTCGCTGGGTGTGCCTTTATTGTGATCCAATTAACCACAGCGACTGTTCCAATAATCATGCAACGGATTCGGGGTATCTCCGCAACATCGAGAGCATGAGGTCTTCATTAGAAGTGAATGCGGATTTGACACGCCTTACTGACACGATTCAATCAGCACTCAATCCCGCCTTGCCTCGCTTCCAACGTTGCAAGAACGATAACATACCCCCTATCCCGCTTCAAGCCCGCTTCCATTTTCATGCAGTCACGCGTCTATCGGAGGTCGGAGGTCAGAGCTCGGAGGTCGGAGGTCAGAGCTCGGAGGTCGGAGGTCAGAGGTCGGAGGTCGGAACGGAATCGAGGTCCCATGCGAGGCTGAGCCGTTGCTGCTTCACCTCGCGCTGGAGAGCGAGCGTCCCCGCGAGCCGCAGACGGCGAGAATGCCGTCCCCATCCGACATTCGACATCCGAACTCCGACTACCGGTAACTTCAACCTAAACCCTGCAGTTAGAGTCACTACGAAACACGCGAAAAGCGCGAAAATGATTCTGGGTGAGAGGGTTGCAAAACATAGAATCGGCCCTCTGGTTTACACCCAATGGGTGAAAACGTCTCTTTTCCAAAAAAACTCACTACGTAGTTGCGATGCAATGTATTACTTTCGCGGTTTTCGCGTGTTTCGTAGTTCAACTGCTTTTTCTAGGTACGTGCGTGTGGTGTCGCACCGGGTAGGGCGGGGTCCCCGTAACCCGCCGCCGGTCCCTGCAGTGTCCTGCGGACAGAAACTTGAAGTTATCGACGAAAGGATTGCTAAGGCACGGGGTTCGGAAAGCACGCGCCACCGGCACCGGGGACCGGCGGCGGGTTACGGGGACCCCGCCCTACCAGACGATGCGGCCTGCTGGTCGGTAAATTCGGCGTTCGATGTTCGGCATTCGGCGTTCAGCGTTCAGCGTTCGTGTTGCCCCCTCGTTCACTCCCGCTCCGCGGGCGGCGGACTTGCCAACAGCGCTGAGCGACGGACGGCTTGGATGGCGTTATCGAGCTGTTGCAGGAAAAGGGAGCGGTCGCGCTGATTGAACGGCGCAGGCCCACCTGTCATCTGTCCTGAACTACGAATCCTGCTTGACCGGACACGCATCGGCATCCATAAATATGTGCGGCAACGTGGCACTCTCCTTATGTGCGCGGTGTTTCAGACGTAGCCGCGCTGCTTGGCATCTTCCAGAATCTGCGCGGTCGTCGTCGCGCCGATGCGCGAGACGCCCAGTTTGCGGACGCGCAACAGGTCGTCCAAGGTGCGCACCCCGCCCGCCGCCTTGATCTCGACCGGCGGCGGACAGTGACTCCGCATCAGCCGCAGGTGATGGTCGGTCGCTCCGGCGTACGAGTAGAACCCGTTGGGCTGTTTGACAAACCCATAGCCGCTCGACGTCTTCACGAAGGCCACACCGATCTCCGAGCAGATCTCGCAGAGCCTCACAATGTGGACGTCCTCCAAAAAATCATTCTCGAAGATCACCTTCAGAATCGACTCGTTCTCAGTCACCGTATCGTTCAGAGCGAGGATCTCGTCGGCGACGTACCCCCAGTCACCCCCCAGCACTTTGCCGATATTCACCACCATATCGATCTCTGTCGCCCCCTCCGCGACCGCCCTCTCTGCCTCCTGAACTTTCAGGGCAGTCGCGCTGTTGCCGTGCGGGAAAGCGACCACGGCGCAGACATCCACATCGAAGCCCTCCAGCACGCACCGGGACAAATGGATGGCATACGGCTTCACGCAAACGGTGGCGACGTCGTATTCGATGGCCAGCTCACAACCCGCCACGATCTGCTCGTCCGTCATCGTCGGATGCAGCAGCGAGTGATCGATCATTTTCGCCAGCGTTTTCAGCTCAAGAAACTCCGTCATGGCATCCTCCCCTTTGGCGCGATTCAACTTTGTTGAATCCGCACCCAATTTAGGAGTTAGCAGTTAGGATTTAGGAGTTGCAATACCTTAAAGACGAAAAGCTTATACGATCCGATAAGGACGCCCTGTTTTCTCGGGTTGTTGCGCATTCAACTCCTAAATCCTAACTCCTAACTCCTCCTTTAATTTGGCCCGTCCGGCGCTGCGGTCGTGGCCGCTGGCAGTCCTGCCGCGCGGCGGTAGTATTCCAGCGTCTCGGCATAGCGCGCGTTCGCGGGCTCGGACTCAAGCGCCGCGCGGCAGAGCGCCACCGCCTCGGCCGGATTCTGAGCGCCCACCAGAACGGCGCAGTTGTAGGCCGCCTGCGCACGGCACAGCGGGTCTTTCATCGCCGTGCGCAGATGTCTGACCGCCCCCGCCCCGTCACCCGACTCGGCCAGGGCCAGCCCCAGATTCAGGTTCACCGCGCCATGCTCGGGCGAAGCCTGCCAGGCGCTCTTCAGATACCCCAGCGCCTCCTGCAGGTTGCCGCGCTGGGAAGCGAGCACCGCCGCATTGACGTGCGGCATCACGGAGTCGGGACGCAACCGCATCGAAACCTGATAGGCGCCCATCGCGCCCTTCGAGTCGCCCTGCGACAGGCGGTAATTGCCCAAGTTGTAGTGGCTCGCCCAATCGTCCGGACGCGCCTGAAACATCGACAGCAACTCCGTCTCCGCACGCTTCAACCGCTCCAGTGTCACAGGATCCAGCGCCTGACGCGGATACGCGGCCAGCGCCTGCGCAGCCTGCACACGGACCACCCGCACCGGATCGGCGAGCGCGCGGCAGAGAGCGCGCGCGGATTCCGCATCCGCCAGATTATCGGACAGCGCTGAGGCTGCGGCGCTGCGCACCAGCGGCGAGGCGTGTCCGAGGCAGCCGCGCACCACCGGCCACACGGTCGGCTCCGCACAGCCGCGCAACAGCCGGAGCAGCGACACGCACACGACCGGCTCGGCGTTCGTCTCCTGAAGGTACGCGAGGATCTCGGGCAACGTGCTCCACTCCCGCTTGCGTGCCGCGTCGACCAGTCCGCCCTCGCGCAAGATCTTGGGTCGCCACGCGCTCTTCGGGTGCCACGCCTTGACGAACGATGCGGCCCACTCCTCGCTCTTGTCCTTGTGGCAGAGGATGCAGGCGGACGTGGAGCCGAACCGAATTGCGGCTTCCGGACACGGCGGCCGCTGCGAGTGGTCGCTGCGGTTCATAGCCGCGAACGAGGTGGTCGGCATGTGGCAGGAGATGCAGCGCCCCATCGCGCCTTGGGCCGGATGGTGCGAATGCGCCATGATCCGCCGCGCACGCTCGGCATGGCACGACGAGCAAGCCGCGTTCACGTCGTTCGTCGCGCCCGCGGCGAACCGGTAGCGTCCGCTTGAGGTGTGGCAGTGTACGCAGTCCAGCTTGCCTTTCGCGGCGCACGGGTTCATCAGCCACTGCGTGTAGGTGTAATTCTCGCCCAAGTCGCGGCCGTCCGGGCTAAAGTCGCGGTCTTCCAGGCAGACCAGATCGTAGTGATCGAAAAAGGTCTCGCCCGGCACGAATTCGGGCGTGATCGGATGCATCTTGGCGTGGCAGGGCGCGCACGCGCTGTTGACCTGATCGGGCGTGAATGTGCGCCAGCTCAACAGGCCCAGCTCTTTGGGCTTCTCGCCGGGCGGCAGTTTCCGGCAGATCCGGTTGTGCTTCTCGGCCGGGCCGTGACACGACTCGCAACTGATGCCCGGCTCGCGCCAGACCGTGCTGTAGGCGCCGGTTTCCGGATCGTAGTTTTTCGCGAGCTGGCTGACATGGCAACTGAAGCAGGCCGTGTTGAAGGTCAGCATCGGGTCGCGCCACTCCAGCGCCTGATCGCCCGTTTCCGCGAAATGGCGGAGCATGCTGCCCGTCGTGTCATACCACGCGCGCTGCCTCACATTGTACGCCAGCGGGAGGACTTGAAGCTTGCCCTTTTCGAGCAGCGTCAGGAAATAGAAGATGTTCTTTCCGCCCAAGACGTGCAGCATCGGGTAATGCGCGGTCTTCCCGCCTTCCGTCTCTTCGGAGATCCGGCGCGCTTCAAGATCGACACGGTACCGTCGGCCGCCGATGGAGAGCGGTTGCGCGAGCGGCGTCAACGCCTCTTGCACGAACTGCGGCGTCACCGGCTGCATGGCTTTGCCGTGATGCGAGGGCACCCACTTCTGGTAAAACTCCGCGTGGCACTCCCGGCACGACTCAGAGCCCGCATACGCAGCGTTTGCGCCGACGAGTCGCTTAACACGGCTCGCCGCTGAGGGATCAGAAATAAGCCAGAGCCCTGCGGCAACCCCCGCGCATGCCGCGATCCCACCCGCACATACTTTGCCGGTCAGACGCATGTCACATCGCCATCCCTTACTTTTTCTGTAGTTCGACAATCGCCCGCGCGAGTTTGTCGCGATGCGTCTCGATCGTCGCCGGATCGGACGTGAAGCTGGTCAGCCCGGCCGAGACGTCGGCCGGCACGGTCAGAAGCGCCTCCGCGTTTGCCCGCGTGCGCGGGTCAAGCTTGGCTCCCTTCTCGGCCAGCAGGCGCTTCAGGATCGCGAAGTACTCGTAATCCTCGATGCCGTCGCGCAGCAGCTCCAGCCGGAGCGTGTCCACCGGGCCGTCCAGCACCGGCGCGGCGGGCTTGCCGTCAGCCGCCGCCGGCGGAGGATAGAGGAAGCGGCCGTCGCCGTTGCCCCACGGACGACGGGTGCCGGGCGCCAGCTTGGAGTCCACCACCCAGCACATGGGGTCGAGGTACGGGTTCTGCGGGCTGGCGCGGTCCGGATACGCCGTGCCGCTGTTCCAATACACGGTTTCCCAAATCAGCACGCCGGTCACGCGCTCGGCCCAGGTCTGCCAGAGCCACACGCGCAACTCGGTGCCGGGATGGTCGATGAACTCGGTCGCGTAAGGCGCCGTCGGACCGCAGCAGACATACCACCAGAACTGGTCGCCCGCCGCGCGCCGCTCTTCCAAGCCGTCAACGTTCAGCGAGGGCGTCAGCGGCACCCAGAGGTTCGGCCCGCCCACCAGATCCTTTTCCACCTGCTCCGTCAACATGCGGCGCAAGCCCGGCGCGTGCTTCTTCAGCTTGGCGAAACCGTTCATCACAAACGCGTAATCTTTGGGCTCGGGCTCGTCGAACCAATAGACGTAAGCCTTGTCGAGCCACCCCTTCTCACGCAGATGCGCTTCGATACCCTTCAGGTATTTGCCGAGCAGGACGTCGTATTCGGGCTGCGTCTCTTTCAGGCCCAAGAAGGAAGGCTCGTTCCGGTCTTGGAACGTGCCGCCGCCGAGTCCGTCGATGTGGATCACGAACGAGTTGAAGTGAAAGTTTGTGAACGCGCGCGCCATCGCCGCATCCCACTTCGACCAGTCGAATACCGGGGTGACCTTCTCATAATCGACCGGCTCGAACGCGCCGCCCTCGACCACCTCTTTGCCGGTCGCCGCCTCGGTAATGGTCAGGCCGTCGAGCCACAGCCCGCCGGTCGCCACGCCGGGCTCCTGATAGCCCGCCGCGTAGAACGCGAAGCGGCACGCCACAGCTGCTTTCGGGAAGGCAGTCACACCCGTCTCATACGGCTGCCACTCCGCCGTGCCGTCGATGGCGATGTCGGTGTTGCAGCCGGGCATCCAGTCTCCGTTGGCCTTCTGATAGCTCAACGCGAACAGAAACTTTTGCGCCCGCGTGGTCTTGTGCTTAAAAGCGACTTTGAAGCCTTTTTCCGGCAACGCAACGACGCCCTTATAGGACGCGCTCACGTTCTCACGCTCGCTCGCGTCGTCCACAAACAGCGAACCGGCGCCTTCCGCTTTCTCCTTCGTGTCTATGACGCCCCCGCGCCACGGGCTCAGTCCCTTCCACTCGACGCTCCAGCCGTCCAGCGGCGCGGGATTGTAGGGCGAGATGCGGTGCTCGGACAGGCTCGCGAGATACTTGTCCAGCACCTCCCGCCGCTGCGCGGGATCGGTCACCTTCTGATAGTCCCACGCGGTCCAGGGACTGAACCCGAAAGAGGTCTCACAGGTCATCGCGTCTGGCAGCGTGAAATCGTAAACCTCCACATTCAGAACGGTCGAGACCTTCACGCCCTCAGCCTCGACGGTCACCGTGCCGCGATAAATGCCTGCGGGCACCTCTTTGGGCGCCTTCACGCGGATCCAGTACGGCTGGTTTCGTCCAGCCTCCAACGTGTAGGGCTGGCTCTGCGGCAGCAGCGGGTCAGGCCAGTTCGCCAGCGTGCCGGTCCGGTCCGTCTTCTTGGTCACAGGCACATAGCCGACGCGCAGCACCTCGACATTCCCAAGCGGGATCTTGCTCTTCCCATAGGCCAGTTCCGATACGCTGACCTGCAGGTTCGTCAGAGACTCGTTGGGCGCCACCACCAGTTGCACCGCCTCCCACTCGTTCCGAGCGACGCGCAGCGCCAGCGATTTGGCGATCTGCCGCGGCAGCGTGCGGCCCTGCGGAATCTTCCAGCCGGACGAGGCCCGCCACAGGTTCAGCTTGGGATGATTCACCGGAATAATCTCGCCGTACGCGTCGCTGTAGAACTCCGAGATCCTGAGCGACGTGCGGGCCCAAAGCGCGTTGCTGACAGCGATCGTCATCTGCCACGTTCCCACGCCGGGAATTTCATACGGGATCTTCACGTCGTAAGCTCCTGATGCGGGCACCGTCAGCGGAAACTCATTGGTGCGCACGGCCTCGCCGGGCCTTTCAAAGAGCACGCGGGCCGCCGTCGCCCACTCCACGCCCGCCGCATTCTGCACGCGCAAGGAAACCGCATTGTCTCCGCCCGGAACGCCCTCGCCCAGCCCGAGCACCTGCACGTTGTGCCGCTTCCCGCGGTTCTCCGTCTCAAGGTAGCGCGTCGAGCCCGCGCACTCGGCAGGCTCGCCGTCCACCATTGCCTGAAACAGGTAGCCGTGTATCTGAAGGTTACACGGCGCTTTCCCACCGCGCAGCCTGACGTGCATGACTTCGGCAGGAAATAGGGCGGCGGGCAGTTCCAGCTTCACGCAGCCCGTGTTGGTCAGCACGCCCGCATGCTGCCACTCCTTCGCGTCGAGCGAGACATCCACCATCACTTTGCCAGAATCGAAATAGCCGCAGTTCAGCTCGACCGTTCCAGACAGCAGCTTCCGACCGGCCAGAGCGTGCCGGTAGGTCACCATGCTCTGCTCGCCCAAACACCAGCGCTCCGTGTTGTAAGCGGCCGTATGCCAGAGTAGAGGCCGGCTGTGATTGCGGCTCTCCCCGCCAAAAGGCGCATCGAACGAGTACCGGTTGCCTTCGACTTTCTCGCCCTCGCCCAGCACCCCTTCGCCGAACGCGGCGTAGACGGGGTCGACAGGCACCAGCCGCACCTCATCGAAGAACGCCTGGCCCTTCATCTGCCACTGGCCGAAGCGGACCGGCACCGTCAGCGCGTCTTTGCGCACCGGCGTGGCGAAAATGCTCTCGTGATACACCCACGCCTTGCCCGGAACGCCTAGATCCACATTGGCGAAGGTGGGCCCGCTGACCACGGTACCGCCCGCCGCCTTCGCGGTCCGGACATTGAAGGAGAGCCGGTAGACGCGGTTCGGCAGGAAGGTGACAGGGTCAGACCGCCACGCGTTGTCGCCGGCTCCGTCACCCTCCACCATCAAACACGCGCTGTCAGCCAGCCCGACGCCCTTTATCCATTCCCCCCGGCCTTGCGACAAGCTCCAGCCGAGCGGCGTCTTCTCCCCCTCTTCGAAAGACCCGTTGCCGAGAAGCGCCCCGGCCTGGCCCCAAACCGCTGGAGCGCACCCAAGCAAAGCCCCAAGCATGACCCCTGTCGCAACCTTCATACGCCCCCATCCTTTCCATCAAGATCCCCCTGCTCGCCCGTCCCAACTGCTCAGCGGGCCTCGAATGTATAGCGGCCTGAGCCGACCTTGAACGCCATGCGGCCGCGGTCGGACGCCACCGGTTTCACGTCAGCGGTGACGTTCTTCGCGTCGGGCTTCACGGGCAGATACACCGTGGCACTCGTGTTGACCGGCACCTCGACCTCGAGTGTGAACACGCCGCCCGTTTTCCTCCAACTGCTGCGGATCATGCCGTACGGCGAGTCGTGCTCCGCCTTCACCCAGCCGAGTCCCTCCACCGGATCGGGGCAGATGACAAACTCTTTGAAGGCGACCGCTTCCGGCGCGGCCTTCGACGCCACGGCCGACACGCCGTCAGCCAGCCGGATGCCGCCGAGATACTGGTAGAACCACGCCGACACGTCGCCGAACATGATGTGGTTGCGCGACGCGCCCTCGCCCCAGTCCTCCCAGAAGGTCGTGGCCCCGCGCCTGATCCACGTGCCGTAAGAAGACCCGTCCTCCTTGGTCGCCATGGCGTAGGCCAGATCGCTGCGCCCGGCCTCGCTGAGCGACCGAAAGATGTACTTCGACCCCAAGATGCCGAAGTCCGGATAGGCGTTGTTCTTCTGCACGATGTCGGCCAGCTTCGCCTCGACCTTCGCGCGCTCGGACGCAGGCGCCAAACCTTGGTGCAGCGCGCAGCTCTGCGCGGTCTGGCTGCCGATGGAATAGACGCCGTCGCCCTTGTAGAGCTGCCTGTTGTAAGCGTCGCGGATCGACGCGGCCAGCGCCGCATACTTCTTCGCGTCCTCTGTCTTGCCCAGCAGTTCCGCCGTCCGCGCCACGATCTGCGCGTCTAGGTAGTAATAGCCGGTCGAGGTCACTTCGGTCGGCGTCTTGGTCTTCACCGGCGTCCAGTCGCTCAGCCCGTGCGAGGCGATCCCGTCCTTGGCGCGCGAGGTCACGTAGTCCACGTACAGGCGCATCGCCGGATAGGCTTTCTCCAGCACGCGCGTGTCGCCCTGGTACACATAGAGCGTCCACGGGATGATCAGCAGGGCGCTGTCCCACGCCGGGCCGTTGCCCCATGTGTACCCCCAGCCGCTCGTCGGAATGATGGCCGCCACGTTGCCGTCCGGCCGCTGCTCGTCGATGATGTCGTTGATCCACTTCTCATACGCGGCCGTGTTCTGGAAGTTGTACATCGCCAGCTCTGCGGCCAGTTGCGCGTCGCCGGTCCACCCGTTCTTCTCGCGGTGCGGGCAGTCAGTCGGATACCCGTTCACGAAGTTGCCGCGGTAAGCCCACAGGATCGCCTCCTGCATCTTGTTCAGCAGCTCGTTGCCGCAGGCGAACGAGCCCGCGTCCGTGAAGTCGGTGTGTACCACGCAGGCGGCCACCGTGGCGACCGTCGGCGCCGCCTTCAGCCCGCTGATTTCCGCGTACTGAAAGCCGTTATAGGTGAAGCGCGGCTCATAGACCTGCACGGCGCTGCCGTCGCACACGAAGCGGTCGACCTGGAACCAGCCGCCCGGCAGCACGCGGAACGAGGCCGGATAGCGGAAATGGGCGTCCGTGCCATCGAGGCTGAGCGTGCCGTCCGACTTGACCTTTTCGCCGTACGCGACGGTGACCACGTCGCCCGCCTTCTGCCCCTTGAGCGTGAGCCTGATCCAGCCCGCCGTGTTCTGTCCGAAATCGACCAGCCACACGCCCGGCTTGACCTCGCGCACCGTTTTCGGCTTCAGCTCTTGCGCAACCACGCTGGGCGGCAGCGCCGCCGCTGTCAGCGCGCCTGCGGGAGCGGGCACGACCTCGGCCATCACCGTCGTGTTCGCCAGATCCGGCCCGCCCGGCGACGTCTTGCCGATCACCTCGCCCTCGCGAATGCAGTCAAACCCGACCGGGCTCGCGACCTGCCGCCACGTGGCGTCCGAGCACACGACCTCCCGTGTGCCGTCGCCGTATACGATCTCGAGCTGCGCGATCATGCGCGGAAAATCGCGCCACGGCGCGTTGTCGAAATTCCACACCGCCACGCTGCGCACGTCATACCAGCCGTGCCCCACCAGCACATTCAGTCGGTTCGCGCCCGGCTTCAACTGGCCGGTCAGATCGTACGTGGAATAAAGCACCCGCTTGTCAAACTTGGTTGGCGCGGGATCAAGCACCTTGCGCCCGATCTTCGCGCCGTTCAGGCTCGCCTCGTAGAAACCGACGCCGGTGATATGCAGCGTCGCCTCGCGCACCGCCTTAGACACGGCGAAACTCTTCTCAAAGGCAGGCGAGGCTGTTTCGGAACGCCGCTCGATCTTGCCCCACGGCTGGCAGTCCGCGCCGCCCGCAACCGTGGCCGCCTTCCAGCCCTGATCCCCGAAACCGTCTACGGTCTCCTTCCAGCCTTTCGACGCCTGCGCCGAAGCCGTCCAGCTCGCGTCCGTCGGCACGACGGCGCCGTTGGCGAACTTCAGCACGGCAAGCAGGCCGGTCGGGCCTGGCTCCTTGTTGACGACCGTCACCGCGAGCAGATTGCGCCCCGGCTTGACGAACTTCGACACGTCCACGAAACGCATCCAGCGCCACTCGTTGAGGTGCCCCCACGTCTTGGCCGCGACCTGGCCGTTGATGAAGACCTCGTACTCGTCGTCAGCGGTCAGCGCGAGAAGCACGGGAGCGTCCCCCGCGCCCTGCGGCGCGTCGAAGAGCGTGCGGAAATAGCGCTTGCCGGCCGCAGCCTTGTCCAGGCCAGCAGCGTCGCCCGCCCAAATCCACTTCGCGCCCGCGAGGTCGAAAGCGGGGCGCGTCACCGCGTTCGCGCCGATCCACTTCGCCTGCCACTCCTTCGCAGTCATCACGCCCATGACCCAGCGGCCCGGCACGCTCCAAGCCGACGCCGCGTCGACCGTGTTGTCCCAGGCGCGCACTTTCCAGAAACAGCGCTGGGAACTCTTCAGCGGAGCGCCCTTGTAGACCACGTTAAGCGACTGGTCCGAGGCCACGCGCCCGCTGTCCCACAGGTCGCCCTCGTCGCGGCGCAACTTTTCGACACTGGTCGCGACCAGCACCTGATACGCCGCCTGCCGCAAATCCCTGGCCTTCGCATCCGCCGCCGCCAGCTTCCAACTCAGGCGCGGTGCGGCGCAGTCGAGCCCCACAGGGTCCTTCAGATACTCCGCAGTCAGCGCGCCCGGCGCAACCAGCGCCGCCCCCCGGCCCAACGGCCCCTGCGCGCATCCGAACACCACCGCCAACAGGCAAAGACCCAGCATGCTTCGTTTCATCGTTTCATCCTCCCCATCCGTTCCCAATCAGTTTCGCTATACTGTACCCGACCCCCACCGCCCACTCAACCCAAAAAGCTCAGAACGCCGTAATCGGTCACGGCTTTTTCATTTAGCGGCACTCTGTCAATATCTGCCTGGCCAACCTTTGCTATGAACAAAATCTCCCCGATCCCGTATCCTTTACGCTCATGAAGAAGTTTATTCGTGCGGAAATGTTGGGGCACCCGCAGTTCATCGCGAAGTACGGCTACGCCCCCGCGCTGGCGGAGAGCTTCAGCGACCCCGAACTCCACGCCGGGACGCTTTATCTGGCGGCAGGCTGGCAGAAGCTCGCGCTGAGCAAGGGGTTCTCCCGTGATTACGCGGACTACTATGTCCGCAATGACAGGCCGAAGGTGCTGTGGGTGAGGCCTCTCCGCGACGGCTGGAAGGAGTCGATGTGCGGCACCGCGCTGCTGGCGGCGGACGCGGCCGTCCTGCGTCCTTCGAGGCTGTTTCCGTTCAGCGACGTGAAGGCCGAATCCCTGTTCGCCGCCTTGATGGGCATGCCGGACAGGCGCAGGGTCAACCGCCACATCCCGCAGGCGACCGTGCTTTGCGCGATCGTGCTGGCGATGCTCTGCGGCAGGCCGACCGTGTCCGAGTTCGTCCGCTTCGCGCAGGGCCTGACCCAGGAGCAGAAGCTGCTGCTCGGGTTCCCGAGGCTGAAGGGGAACCGGCGGATCTGCAAGGCCCCGTCGCGCAAGACGTTCGACGCCGTGCTCAAGGGAGTCAGCCCCGTGAGGCTCGCGGAAGTCCTCGAGCAGTGGTTCCGCGACTCGCTCGGGGAGATGCCTCCGACGCTGGCGCTGGACGGCAAGTACGTCAGGGACAAGGTGGGGACGCTGAACATCTGCGACGCCCACGGGCGGACGGTCTGTGCCACGCCGATATAAAAAAGGGAAGGAGCCCCTTGTCGCCCGTGCCGCGTTAAAGACGCTGCCCCGCCTCAACGGAACCGCGGAACTGCTCTCGACGCACTGGAAATCCTGCGAGATCGCGACCCACTGGATCCGGGACGCCCAATCCCGCGAAAACTGGATCGCCCGCAATGATTGGAACGACTCGTTGACTATCTTCCGGAAGCCGTCTAAAATAGTGTTACAAAACAGGTTTGGGTATACTGTTTCTCGCGATGTTGCAGAAGGCCCATGACAAACCCATTTTTCCAAGAGCGTGACATGCAAAATACTTTCAAGTGCCCTTCTGAAACGAAGGCACGGGGGCAGATGAGCGTGCGTGGAACGGTTCAGCGCATTGTGCTTGTGGTTGCGTTTGGGCTGCTTGTTGTAGTTGGCTGGTGGAGCGGCACCCAGCAGTCCGTTTACGCGGACGTGCAGATGCGTTCGCGCCTGCTCCAGCAGTTGGAGAATATCGTACAGACAATCAATCTGGAGCTGGTCAGAAAGTTATCGTTCACCGCCTCCGACCGCGGCACGCCTGCTTATGAGGCTATCCGCACGCAACTGCTTGGCTGCGGGAAACGCATTCGCTGCCGCGGCATATACAGCATGGCTTTAAGAGACGGAAAAATCTATTTCGGCCCGGAGAATTACAACGCAAGCGACCCCATGGCCAGTCAGCCTGGAACACGCTATGAGCAGCCTACGCCGAAAGACTTTCAGATCTTCCACGACAAGCGTCCGTTCACAAGCGGGCCGGAGACGGATGAATACGGGACGTTCGTGTCCGCTCTGACTCCTCTGCTCGATCCACAGAGCGGCGAGGTTCTGATGGTGGTTGGCATGGATATTCTCGCCACCGATTGGCAAGCCCAGCTTGACGCCGCAGGCCAGAAACCGCTTCTGTTCACGCTCCTGATCTCCCTGCTGCTCCTAACCGGAGTGGTCGCCGTTCGTTTGCGCAACCGGCAACAGCCCTCGGACGCCCTGAAGCTCAAAGCGTGGATCATTTTTCCAACGGGGTTGGCTTTACTGGCCATGGTGGCGATTTTCATTTGGCACCAGCGCTATCAGATCCGTGCGGAGTCGCTCCGTAACATGCGGCAGCTCCTGCATCAGTCTGACAATCAATGGACTCGACTGATGCACAACGAGTCGAGACTTCTCAAAGCGCAGCTCGATGCGATCGAAGCACTCCCCAAGCTTCAGGACGCGTGGCAGGCCCGCAATCTGGACGCTCTGACGACCCTTTGCCAACCGATACTGGCGCGACTGAAAAGTCATTACGGCATCTCTCATTTCGGCTTCTTTACTCCCGATCGAACCTGTTTTCTTCGGGTGCAGCAGCCGGATCACCGGGGCGACTTGATCGACCGCATCACCCTGGCAACGGCAGCGCGCACCGGAGAGGATGCCTGGGGACTTCAACTTACTCCGCAAGGAACCTTCACGCTCCGGGTGACTCGCCCCTGGAACCTGGGCGGAAAACTGGCCGGATATTTGGAACTGGGTATCGACGTTGAGCATCTGATTGCTTCTTTGTCCGGTGATCTGGGCGCGGAACTCGCACTGGCGCTGCACAAAGAGCACACCCAAAAGGAGTTCTTCCTGACGGGTAAGGCAGCCTTTGGGTTCCCTGGCTTGTGGGACGATTATCGGGACATCGCCATCTCCAGCCAGACCCTTCCGCAGCTACCGGACAAACTGGCAAGCGTGCTCAATGCCGATCGAAACGCTTTCGCAAACGGCCAGATCCTCTGCCTGAGACACGGCGAGCGGCTGTACGACTGCGGGCTCGTCCCTCTGACGGATGCAACAGGAAATGACGTGGCCAGCTTGATCGTTCTATTCGACACGACGGGGCTCGCGAGCGCTGAACTCGGCGACTTGTATCTGAATTTCAGCCTGGCCCTGATGTTCCTCGCGGGCATCCTCGGCCTGCTCTGGGCCATCACGGGGCGGGCGGAAACTCAACTGGCAGCCGCCTTTGCGTCCTTGCGCGAGAGCGAGGAGCACCTGTCTGCTACGTTGCGCTCCATCGGCGACGGCGTGATCGCCTGCAATGCCGAGGGCAACGTTGTTAGCCTGAATGTCGTAGCGGAAATGCTCACCGGTTGGAGCACCGGCGAGGCGCGGAACCGGCCCATCGCAGAGGTCTTCACGATCATCAACGCCAAGACCCGGAAGGCTACCGAAGTTCCGGTCAGCCAGACCCTGCGCGTCAATCGCATCAGCGGTCTGGCAAACCACACCGTGCTCATCGCCAAGGACGGCACGGAGCGTCAGATCGCCGACAGTTTCGCTCCCATCCACGACGCCGCAGGCGCCGTAATCGGAGCGGTTCTTGTCTTCCGCGACGTGACAGAGGAGCACAGGAGGCGCGAGGATCTCAGAAGCGCTCACACGCGCATGCGGGCCGTGATGGAGTCAGTCCAGGCCGGAATCATCCTGGTTCGGTGTAAAGACCGCGTTATCGTTGAGGTGAACCCGGCGGCGGCCCGCATGCTCGGCACCAAGCCAAAAGACCTGATCGGTGACCTTTGCACCAGCCACATGTGCCCCTCTGAGGTCGGACGGTGTCCCGTGCTCGACCTGGGCCAGACCGTCGACAACGCCGAGCGGAAGATCCGGCGAGTAGACGGCGTGATGATCCCGGTTCTGAAAACCGCCACGCGCATCGAACTTGACGGACAGGACTATCTCCTGGAAAGTTTCGTTGACATCACCGAGCGTAAAAGGGCCGAGGAGGCGAACCTTCGCAAAGACGAGCGGATCAGGCTGATGTTGAGCGGCATCCCGAGCCCCGCATGGCTCATCACCCGCGACCACCGCATTCTGGCGCAAAATGTCGCCGCGCAGAAGCTGGGCACACGGACAGGCGGTCTATGCTGGCAGGGCATTCATCGGCCTGACGCGCGTTCCAGCGCGAATGAGAACGCGGGCGAGGCCCTGCCAAAATCCACGTGCGGCTTTTGCCGCAGCGAAGAGGCCTTTAAGAAACGGACACCCCTCAATAGCGAAATCACCTTTGGTGACGGTGTTTATGACACCTGGTGGATCCCGCTCGAGGAGGACGTCTATCTTCACTATGCCGTTGACGTGACCAAATACAAGTCGATGGAGGAGGACTTACGGCGGGCAAAGGAGAAAGCCGAAAATCTGAACGCGCATTTGGAGCAGCAGATCGCCTTCGCCAACACGATGACCACGCAGGCCGAAATGGCCAACAAGGCCAAGAGCGACTTTCTGGCCAATATGAGCCATGAGATCCGCACCCCGATGAACGGCGTCATCGGCATGACGGGCATCCTCTTGGACACGGATCTCAGCGACGATCAGCGCAAGTATGCGGAAACAGTGCGCGCCAGCGCAGAGTCGCTGCTGGCGCTGCTCAACGACATCCTCGACTTTTCGAAAATGGAAACGGGCAAGCTCGAGCTGGAAACGCTGGACTTCGACCTCCGCGCCCTGCTGGATGATCTGGCCTCCCTGGTGGCCCTCAGCGCCTATGACAAGGGTGTCGAGTTCATTTGCGCCGTTGCTCCGGATGTCCCGGGTTTCCTGAGCGGCGACCCCGGCCGCCTGCGCCAGGTGCTTCTCAACCTGACGTCCAATGCGGTGAAGTTCACCCATGAGGGAGAGATTGCCGTACGGGCCAGCGTGTTATCGGAGACCGAGGCTGAAACTGTCGTGCGATTCTCCGTGCGGGATACCGGCATCGGCATCTCAAAAGACATGCAGAGGAGCATCTTCGAGAAATTTACACAGGAGGACGCCTCAACGGCGCGCAAGTATGGCGGCACCGGACTGGGACTCGCCATTTCGCAGGAGCTGGTCACCCTCATGGGCGGCGAGATCGGCGTCAACAGTGAAAAGGGCACAGGCGCCGACTTCTGGTTTACGGCACGCTTCGCGAAACAAGCGGCTCGAAAAGAGGAGGCCTCTGCACTCGCCGATCTCAGCGGAACGCGCATTCTCGTGGTGGATGACAACGCGACCAATCGTGAAGTGCTGACGATCCAGCTACAGGCCTGGGGCGTGCGGACCGAAGAGGCGCGGGAAGGCGCCGCCGCGCTGAAGGCCCTTCAGGCGGCCCATACTGACGGAGACCCATTCCATGCGGCGATCCTCGACGTCCAGATGCCCGGAATGGACGGCCTGGCGCTGACGCAAGCCATCACGTCCGAGCCGGCTCTGAAGGACATCAAGCTGGTGCTCTTGACCTCCGTTGGAAACAGAGCTGACGCCCAACGCATGAAAGAGCTGGGCGTGTCGGCCTATCTCAACAAACCGACGAAACAGTCGGAGCTGTTCGACAGCCTTGTCACGGCCCTGGACGGTCGGGATCTAGCCACACCCATGCGACAGGGTATGGCGCACACGCCTTTCCAGGCCCTGCGCCAGTCTGTGATCCGCATTCTGATCGCCGAGGACAACGTGATCAACCAGCGGGTGGCCGTCGGCCTGCTCACGCGAATGGGACTACGCACGGACGCCGTGGCCAACGGCGCGGAAGCCGTCAGATCGCTTGCTGAACTGCCCTACGACTTGGTGCTGATGGATGTGCAGATGCCCGTCCTGGACGGCTTGGAGGCCACACGCAAGATACGCGACCCCCTTTCGCCCGTCCAAAACCACCGGATCCCCATTATCGCCATGACCGCCAACGCCATGCGCGGCGACCGCGAAAAATGCCTGGCAGCCGGAATGGACGATTACATTTCAAAACCGGTGTCCCCGAAGGATCTGGCGGCTGTTCTTGATCAATGGCTGCCCAAAGACCCAGCGGGGGCCATGCCCTCAGGCCTCCGCATTCAGGCCACAGCCGACAGCCCTCACCCCTCAGACCAAGGCTTCGACCGGGCAGGCATGATGGCCCGCCTGATGGATGATGAGAGCTTGGCGCAAAAGGTGGTCTCGGCTTTTCTTGATGATATCCCCCGGCAGATCGACATCTTGAAGACCTGCCTGCGCGAAGGCGATATCACGCACGTTGAGCGCCAGGCGCACTCGATCAAAAGTGCCGCTGCGAATGTGGGAGGAGGAACCCTCAGCACCGTGGCGTTCGACATGGAGAGCGCCTGCCGAACGGGAGACCTGCAGTTCGCCGCACTCCGATTGCCAGACTTGGAAATCCAGTTTTCCCTTTTGAAGGTTGCGCTTGGGCGGGCCTTTTCCGACAGTCCGGCAAGCATCTGAAGAGGAGCGCCCTATGAAAATCACTCCCGGCGTCTGGCTGCTCGCTCTCTTTTTCGCAGGCGTGCTCTTCACGTGGGGGCTTGTCGCGCGGACGAACCGCGAGCTTCGTGCTGCCCTGCTGCTTCAGACTCGGCTAGTGGCGAAAGCCGTAGACATCGGACGGGTTCAGTCGCTTTCAGGCACAGGGGCAGACCTCCGCTCACCCGATTATCTGAGGCTCAAAGAACAGCTTGCCTCCGTCCGTTCCGCCAACGCGCAGTGCCGGTTCATTTACCTCATGGGACGCAAACCGGATGGCGACGTATTCTTTTACGTAGACAGCGAACCGATCGGTTCTAAGAACGAATCCCCGGCCGGGATGATCTATCGGGATGTGCCGGAGGGTTTCCGCCGCGCTTTCGAGACCGGCGTCGCCTGCGCCGAGGGGCCTTTCACCGACCAGTGGGGCACCTTTGTCAGCGGTGCGGTGCCTAGCTGTGACCCTCAAACCGGTGCGGTGTCCGCCGTGTTGGGCATGGACATGGACGCGCGCGACTGGTCTTGGAACGTGGCAACCCGTGTGGCGCTCCCCGTGGGGCTGATGTTGGTGTTATTCATCGGAGTGACAGCCGCGTTTGTCACCACCCGTCGTGCAGCACCCTCGCCCAAGCCCGTCCTGCGGCGTCTCTGGCAACCCCTCGTGGCCCTGGTTCTTCTGATGGCGACCGGTGCCGCCGCCCTCCTGTGGCACCAGCATCAGAGCCACTTGGCCATGGAGACCGAGTCCCATGCGTCCACTGTATCCGGCTACCTGCAGACGGCCTTGGACATGCAGGCTTCCGGCCTAGCTGCGGCGCTGACGCCCATGGCCCACGACCCTGACATGTGTCGCGCTCTGCGCGAGGGCCATGCCGACAGCCTGTTGCCCGGCTGGCAGCCCTTCATCGAAACGGTGCGCCGGGAAAACGACATCGCGTATTTTTGCTTTTCTGACGCCCGCCGCGTTTGCGTCCTGAACGTCGGCAACCAGGACGGGCGCGGCGACCGGATCGGACGGTTCACGGCGCTGGTAGCCGAACGGACGGGCAAGCGCTCCGCGGGGATCGAGCTGGTGCCACCTGGAATCCTCTACCTAAGCGTCGTTCAACCGGTTTTCAGCGGCGGAACACTCGCCGGCTATGTGGAGCTTGGCAAGGAGATGACCGACGTGCTTCAGGCCCTGCATAAGCGCTCTGGCAGCCAACTGGCGGTGACCCTCCGCAAAGAACTTTTGGACCGTCCGACGTGGGAGGAAGGCATGCGTCTCCGCGGAAAGGATTCCCACTGGGGGCGCCTGGCCCACAGCGTGGTGGCCTATGCCTCACAAGGCCAACTGCCCGACGCGTTCTCTACGCTGGCGGATCGCGCTGAGGGCGGGCGTTCCCGGCGCGTGCAAGCCGGCGAGGTCTTCCTCAACGGGCAGCACATCCGAGTGTCGGCGACCCCCCTGAATGACGCTTCGGGGGTTGAGGTCGGAGATCTCCTCGTAATGTGCGACGTGTCCCGCGCCACAGCGGCCTTTGCGCGTCTGACGGCCCTGTCCGGAGCGGCGGGCGCGGTGCTGGTGGCGCTGTTGCTGGCCGTCAGCTTCACCCTGTTGCGCCGAACCGATGCGGGCCTCCGCGCCCAACAGAGTGAGCTGCTGGAAAGCGAAGCCCTGCAGCGCGTCCTGTTGGACAGTCTCCCCGTCGGCGTGGTCATCGTTGATCCTGTGACCCGGCTCATCGAGCGGGTGAACGACAATGTGGCCACCCTGTTCGGAGCCCCGGCAGACTGTCTGGTGGGGCGCCGCTGCCACTCGTTCTTGTGTCCTGCGGACGAGGGGAAGTGCCCCGTCTGCGACTTGGGCAAGACCGTCGACAATTCGGAGCGGGAGCTGCTGAGGGCAGACAAGAGCCGCATGCCCATCATAAAAACGGTCAAGCGCATCCAGCTGAAAGGGCAGGAGAAGCTTCTGGAATGCTTCGTGGATGTGTCCGAGCGCACGCGGGCCGAGGCGGCACTCGCGCGGATTGCCGAGCGCCTGTCGCTGGCCACGCGTGCGGGAGGTGTCGGCGTCTGGGATTACGACTTGATCAACAATCGTCTGCTCTGGGACGACCAGATGTTTCGTCTCTACGGACTCACGCGGGAGCAGGCCGGCGACGCCTTCGCAAGTTGGCGCGCGGGCGTTCTTCCGGAAGACCTGCTGCGCGAGGATGCCGAAGTCCAGATGGCGCTACGCGGCGAAAAGGAATTCGACACCGAGTTCCGGGTTGCCTGGCCCGACGGTACGATCCACAACATCCGCGCTCTCGCCGTGGTGCAGCGCGACGACGCCCACAAGCCGCTCCGCATGATTGGAACGAATTGGGATATCACCGTGCTCAGGACGCAGACAGAGGAGTTGGCTGCCACCGTTCAGGAGCTGCAACTATTCAACCAATTTAGCATTAACCGCGAACTCTTCATGATTGAGCTGAAACAGCAGATCAACGATCTTCGTGTACGTCTGGGTTTGCCCCCGGCGTATGATCTTCAAGGGCTGGAAGACACAACTCCGAATGCAGGAACTCAGGAGAGGAGTCATACCGTATGATCATCAGGCAGCAGATTTTGGATGACGAGCACACGCCGATTACGATCGCCAACGAGGTCGGAGGAAGGGGACAACTGGTGCTCGTGTTTGGACCGACGGAGAAACTTCAGAGCCCGGCTTTGTTGTCCGGCATCCGATCTGCCTTTCCGGCTGACGCGTACGTGGTCGGCTGCTCGACCGCCGGGGAAATCACGCGCAAGGGATCCTTGAGCGGTGATGTGACCCTGACGTCTCTCACGTTTCAAAAAACCGCCATCAACGTGAAGTGCGTCCCGGTTGCCACCATGGACGAATCAAGGGAAGCAGGCGCTATTCTGGGGAAGGCGCTGCGCGGAGAGGGCCTAAAACTCGTTCTGGTCTTGAGCGACGGACTCCATGTCAACGGAAGCGAAGTGGTACGGGGCTTGCGGGCCGAGTTGGGCGACGAGATGGTGATCAGCGGCGGACTTGCGGGTGACGGCGCCCGCTTCAAGCAAACGGTCGTCATTGCCGGAGCCGAGGCCCGTGAAAAATGCCTCGTAGCGGTTGGCTTTTATGGCGATGACCTCTTCGCGCAGAGCTATTCCGCAAGCGGCTGGCAGCCGTTCGGCGCGTTCCGCAAGGTGACCAAGGCTCGAGGCAGTGTCGTTTACGAACTGGATGGCGTAAGGGCCCTAGACGTCTATTGCACGTATCTGGGCGATGACGCCGCCCAGCTTCCGGCCTCGGGACTCTTGTATCCGCTGGCGCTTCGCGTGGCCGAAAACGATGCGGGCCTGATCAGAACTTTGCTGGCTGTCGATAAAGAAAAGGGGTCGCTCACCTTTGCCGGTGACGTGCCGGAGGGGGCTATGGTCCGCCTGATGCACGCGACTCATACCCAGCTCATCGAAGGGGCCGGACGGGCCGGGTGCCAGACCAAGCTCTTTACCCATCCTGCGCCGGAGTTCGGCATCCTGATCAGTTGCGTAGGGCGTAAGCTCGTCTTGGCAACGCAAGCCGACCTTGAAATTGAAGCGGTCGCCGAACAGCTCCCCCACTGTCCGATCTTTGCTGGGTTTTACTCCTATGGCGAAATCGGCTTCTACGAGGGCAGCGGCACCTGCGAGCTTCATAACCAGACCATGACGGTGACAACCCTAGCTGAAGAACGCCTTTAACAGCCGTAAGACCCGGCTCGGGAAGGTTCATGCCATGCATACCCTGTTGCGATTGCAACTCAAGAAATACCTGAAGATCTCCGTCACCGATATGGAGGAAGCAGGGGCGAACGCCCTTTGCCAGGCGCTGAAGGCGTCTCCGGCCGAATCCCTGGTCAAGCTGTTTAAAGACGTCCAGGTCTCTTATGAGCAGGCGGATCTTCAGCTCGCCCGCCAGCACAAGGCCTTCCAGATCAGCATGGAGGAAGGCCGGGCCCTCAACGAAAGCCTTCAGTCTGTGAACCAGAGAATGAGCCAAACCATAGAGGCGCTGACTCAGCTTGTGAAGCTCCTTCAGGACGAAGCGCCGAAAGCGGCTAACACGTC
Source organism: uncultured Lentisphaeraceae bacterium (assembly GCA_964390795.1). Taxonomy (GTDB): domain Bacteria; phylum Verrucomicrobiota; class Kiritimatiellia; order RFP12; family UBA1067; genus CAYMLQ01. Next base: position 4,313 of record CAYMLQ010000005.1, on the reverse strand, counting down.
ACACCTTTCGTCGCGGGGCGAGGTTGAACTGGTGAAGGCTGTCAGAACCCTTGTTGAGGGTCAGATTGCGTGGGCCAAAGGCCAAAACCAGTCGCGGCGCGCGTTGCTGAACCTCCTCAAAGACAACGACGCATCACGACTGGCGGCGACGGCCGCCAATACCGCCAAGAGCGACTTTCTGGCCAACATGAGCCACGAGATCCGCACCCCCATGAACGGGGTCATCGGCATGACCGGCCTTCTGCTCGACACGGAGCTTAACAGCGAGCAGCGCACATACGCCGAAACCGCACATGCGTGTGGCGAGTCTCTGCTGACGATCATCAACGATATCCTGGACTTTTCAAAGATCGAGGCGGGAAAGCTCGACCTTGAAATGTTGGACTTCGACCTGGGCACCCTGCTGGATGATTTTGCGGCCTCGCTGGCTTTGCAGGCCCAGGAGAAGGGTCTCGAATTCATCTGCGCGCTCGCTCCGGACGTGCCGCACCTCCTGTGCGGAGACCCCGGACGCCTGCGGCAAGTCCTCTTCAATCTCGTGGGTAACGCGCTCAAATTCACCCAGGCGGGCGAAATCGCCGTACGGGTCAATCTGATCTCGGAACATGACCGCCAGGCCGTGTTACGTTTTTCCGTGAAAGACACAGGCATTGGCATTCCGGCGGAAAAGCATGCCCAGCTCTTCCAGAAGTTCACCCAGGCTGACACCTCGACCACGCGAAAATTCGGTGGCACCGGGCTGGGTCTGGCCATATCTAAACGTCTGACCGAACTGATGCGTGGCGAGATCGGCGTGAACAGCGTGGAGCGCCAGGGCTCTGAGTTTTGGTTCACGGCGCTCTTTCCGCTTCAAGCTCAGGCGGAGCGGAACCCGCCCCCCCCTCCTGACATGAACGGGATACGTATTCTGGTGGTGGACGACAACGCCACCCATCGCGACGTGTTGAAGGCCCTGCTCCTCTCCTGGGGCGTGCGTTCCGAAGAGGTTGCGGACGGACGTTCCGCCCTGCTGGCGCTGGCGCGGGCACAGAACGAGGGCGATCCGTTCCTGGCGGCCATTCTCGACAGGCAGATGCCAGACATGGACGGACTCGCTCTCGCCGGTGCCATCACGGCTGATGCGCGGCTGAGAAGTATCCGCCTCGTGCTGCTGACCTCTCTGGGCATGCGTGACGGCGCGCCCAATATGGCAGACTGCGGCATTTCCGCGTGTCTGACCAAGCCGGTGCGCCAGTCAAGCCTGTTTGACAGCCTGTCGTTGGTTTTGGCAGGGCATCGCCGACAGGTGACGCAGCGACTGCCGAGCGAGACAGGCCCCGCAGTCCTTCGTCGTCCAACGCGCGTCCTGCTGGTCGAAGACAACATCACCAACCAGCAGGTGGCTGCAGGCATCCTGCGAAAGCTCGGTTATCGAACGGATGCCGTGGCCGACGGAGCGGAGGCCGTCAAATCGCTCAGCACCATGCCGTATGATGTGGTTCTCATGGATGTGCAAATGCCCGTGATGGACGGACTGGAGGCCACGCGCAGAATCCGGGATCCGCTTTCCGCCGTCCAGAACCACCAGATCCCCATCATCGCAATGACTGCCAACGCCATGCGCGGTGACCGTGAGAAATGCCTGGAGGCCGGAATGGACGATTATGTGTCCAAGCCGATCTCCCCGAAAGCGCTGGCGGACGTGCTTGAGAAATGGCTTGTCAAGGAAGAGCCGCCTTCCGGTGAACGCGCAAGTGCGGCCAGAGAGTGAAAGATGGATTTATGCGTATCCTGATTGCAGAAGATGACTTTACATCGCGCATCGTGCTCACGGAAGTGCTGAAGAAGCACGGCCACGATGTCGTGGTCGCCGTAAACGGTGCCGAAGCCTGGCTGGCGCTCCAACAGCCTGGCGCGCCCCGACTGGCCATTCTCGACTGGATGATGCCGGAAATGAGTGGCGTGGACGTCTGCCGTCTCGTCCGCGAACGCCAGACCGACCAGCCGCCCTACCTCATCATGCTGACGAGCAAAGGTGACAAGCAAGATATCGTCACCGGCTTGGAGTCCGGCGCAGATGACTATCTCTCCAAGCCGTTCGTTCTGGAAGAACTCCGCGCACGGGTCGATGTGGGCCGGCGCATGCTCGATCTCCAAGCCGCCATGGCAAAAAAGGTTGAGGAGCTGACGCGCTGGCAAAATCAGATGATGCGTGAACTGAAGGTCGCCGCACTCCTGCAAACAAAATTGTTGGCCACAACGCCCCTCCTGACGACGCTGCATGATGTGCGGATGCTGTACCACCCCTGCCTTCATGTCGGGGGCGACTTTTTCGATGCGCTCGATTTGCCTGACGGACGCCTCTGCGTATATGTGGGCGATGTTGCTGGCCACGGAGTCGGCCCTGCCTTGATCGCCGCCTTGATGAAAGCCGTCATATCTGATGTCGTGCGCGTGATGGCCGATTGCGGGCCAGCCCACTTATGTCGGGAGATCAACAGTCGGTTCCGCGACCAAGTGCCTGATATCGACGTGTATGTCACGCTGTTTCTGCTCGTTCACGACCCCGTCACAAACCAGTGGCGCGGCATGAACTGCGGCCACCCCCCTCCGCTCCTGCTCAACCAGACAGGGGCGGATCTCTCCCCCTCTCTCGCCTGCAAAGGCAGCCTGCCGCTTGGCATCGTGAACAACCTGAACACCGAGATCCTTTACGACGAGAGCGAAGAGGTGTCGGCTCCCGCAAACCCCGGCGACCTTCTTTTCCTGTTTACCGACGGGCTGCTCGAAGCGCGCCACAAGGGTAACGGCACGCCGTGTGGCGTCGATACTCTGCGCATCGCCCTCTCACACGTTGCCCGCGACCCGCTGGCGTTCGATTACCCTGCCCGTATCTGGGAGCAAATCACAGACAACGGGTATGAGTTGAGCCACGACGATTGCTGTGCCATGTCGGTTCATCTGACCCTGCCCCACGAACTGGCACTGGATCTCCTTGTTGACCCTGACGGGAGAGCCCAGGCGACCGCTTCGACCGCCGTGGAGCAAACACTCAAGACAGCCGGGTGGCCAGAATCCGCTTCAGCCAGCGTGGCCCTGTTGGCCCAAACCTATGTTGCAAGCGTGCTTGAGCATGACCGTGTGCCCAACGGAACCCATATCCGACTTCAAGTTCGCTTAACAGGCGAAGCCTGCTGCCTGCTATTCTACAGCGAGGGCCGCGAGTGGGATACAGCCTCGCGGCTGACGGACCTGATGACGCGTTGCCAAGCGGTTGAAACCACCCGCTCAACAAGCCTGTTTGACTCGGCTGCCCGCACGTGCAATCTCTATCGCCGGGGCAACCTGAACATGGGCTACTTCGCCATTGCAGCAAACTCGCAGTGAGGCGCGTCTCACCCTAATGACCAGACATCGGGTATGCACGTGTCGATGCCGCTTTCTCGGCGCTGGCGCTCCATCATGCCTGCGACCCGGTCAGCGGCGATCCTTCGCACACGCGCATCCGGGCGCACGGCCGCCTGCAAGCGGGCGACAAACTGCCTGACCGCCTGGAGATCAGGCTGCACGGCGAAAGCGTAGCTGCCCAGAAAAGTGCCGAGCATCAGCCCGACCAGCCGGGGATGCCCGACGGGCAGCCAGAGGTGCCGGCACAACTCGAAATCGAGGCGCACCGGACGGTCGTCCGGCGTCATCACGAAATTGGGCAACCGATGGTCCGGATCAACCAGGCGAGCGCGCAGGAGTCCCGCCGTGGACTCGATGAGCTGCTCCTCGAAGGCGCGGATGTCGGCAGCGGGGGCCGTGCGCAGAAGCCGCTTGAAGAATTCCGTGCTGTCTCCGCAGACGCCGAGATCGCTGGACACGAGCGCCTCCGTGTAAGGCGTGAGCGGATCACGCAGGTGCAGGTAGGCCAAGGCTCGGGGCGTCCCGATCGCCTGGGGCTCGAGCAGCCTGAGCGCGGCATACTCGCGGTAGCCGCTGCCGGTGTGCGACAGCCGGCGCACGCCTCCGCGCCAGCCCGGCCGGTTCCATAGCTTGACGATCACGCTGCCGCCCTCCGGCGCGCTCACGCGGGCAATGCGGACGTCGCTGCCGCGCTCGCGTAAGAGGCTGAGTCCGGAAGCGCTGCCGCGACCCGTGAGCAGCGCCAGCTCATACCACGCCTGTTCTCCAGTCTGTTTCACGCGTCCCTCTTCTGGGCGAGTTGTTTGCGGATCTGCCATACGGCCAACACCCCGGGAAGCCCCGCCAAAACCCCGGTCACCAACACGTTCCACCACCACGGCAAACCGACCGCGAAGAGCTGCAAGGCCGTTATGGACAGCAAGGTA
>CAYMLQ010000004.1:0-54902 GCA_964390795.1 uncultured Lentisphaeraceae bacterium | reverse complement strand
GTCGGAGAGCGAGACCTCGGTGTCGTGCGCGGCCTTGCGCAGCAGGCCGGTCAGGGCGTCGTCGTACACCTGCGACAGGTCCGGGAAGCGCGGTCCCCAGCCCGGAACCACGGGCCCGGCCAGCGGGTTGGCGCCGGATGTGTTGATGTGGTCGCGGATGACCATGAGGTCTCCGGGGCGCAGGTTGGGGCGGATGCCGCCGGCCGCGTTGGTGATCAGCACGTCGCGCGCGCCCAGGCGGCGCAGGAGTTCGACCGGCAGGACAACCGGCTCCCATCCCGCGCCCTCGTACCAATGGCGGCGGCCCATAAAGGCGGCCACGCGGATGCCGTGTCGCTCAAACAGCACGAGTTCTCCGGCGTGTCCCACCACGGTGCTGGCGCCGAGTCCGGGGATGTCGCGGTAGGAGACCCGCGCAAGCACGCGGCCGGTCTGAAGGGCTGAGCCCCAGCCGGAACCGAGGATCAGTCCGCAGGCGGGCGGCTGTTCGTAGCAGCAGGCCGGCAGGGCGGCGGCGGCGGTTTCAAAGAGTTGGGTGTTCATAGGGGTTCAGTTTAGGGCGAACACATAGGTTCGCCCGTACGTAGGGGCGGACCTGCGTGTCCGCCCTCTTGCCAAGTTATGTGTCCGTTGCAGATCGTCAGCACGGGGCGGGCGTGGAGCGTCCAGCCGGCGAAGGGCGTGTTGCGCGCGAGCGACCGGAAGGTTCCGGGGGCGACGCGCCACGGGGTGGCCGGGTCGATCAGCACGAGGTCGGCGCGGGTGCCGGGCGCGAGGGTGGGCGCAGGCGCGCCGAGCAGGGCGGCGGGGCCAATGGTCCAGCACGCGACCCAGTCGAGGAGCGGCATGCGCTCGTCCTCGATCATGACCTTCCAGGTGACGCCGATGGCGGTTTCGAGGCCGATGACGCCGAACGGCGCATGCAGGAAGCCCTTCGACTTGGTTTCGGCCGCGTGCGGGGCGTGGTCGGTGGCGAACAGCGTGAGCGTGCCGTCCAGCACGCCGTCGCGGATGGCGCGCACATCGGCGCGTGTGCCCAGCGGCGGGTTCATGCGGTAGTTGCCGTCGTCCAGCGGGATGTCCTCGGCGGCGAGGGCGAGGTGGTGGGGCGAGGCCTCGGCGGTGACGGGCAGGCCCTCGGCGCGAGCGGCGCGGACAGCGGCCACGGCACCCGCGGTGGAAATGTGCTGGATGTTTAGGGCGCAGCCGGTCTCGCGGCAGAGGCGGATGTCGCGGAGCACCGCTTCGGTCTCGGCTTCGGGCGGGAAGAGCGGGAGGCTGTGGCGGCGCGCGAGGTCGCAGTCGCGGATCACGCCGTTCTTGGCGAGGGCGGCCACGACCGCGTGGTCCATGACCGGCTTGCCGAGGGCGCGGGCGCGCGTCATGGCGGCGCGCATCAGCGCGTCATCGGCGACCATCGCGCCGTCGTCGGTAAAGCAGGAGGCGCCGCATTCGGCTAACGTTTCCAGGTCGGCGAGGGTCTTGCCCTGGCGGCCTGATGTGATGCAGGCGGAAGGCAGAATCCTGACGGGCAGGTCGGCTTCGATCTGTTCGCGCAGCCACGCGGGAGAATCGCCGGCCGGGTTGGTGTTGGGCATGGTGACGACGTGGGTGAAGCCGCCTGCGGCGGCCGCGGCCGCGCCGGTGACGCGGGTTTCGGCGGCGGTTCGGCGGGCTTCGGCGAACGCGTCGCCGGGGTCGCGGAAATGGACGTGCGCGTCCCAGAAGCCGGGTGCGGCGATCAGCCCGGAGGCGTCGATGCGCTTGAGGCCCGCCACCGGAGAGCCCGGCGGCTGGAGGACACCCTCGCGGATCACGAGGTCGGCAACGGTATCCTGGCGCGACAAAGGATCAATCACGCGTGCATTGGCTAGGACGAGATTTGTCATAACACGCAGAGTGTAGCGCGAAAGGGACTGGCTGTGGAAGGGCGAAACGCTCCTATTCGTCGGTGCTTCCCTCGGACGTTGTCTCGGCGGTGAGGGTGGCGCGGTACTCGCCGACGAGCTGCTCGCAGACGTGGCGCGTGGTGTACTGCTCCAGCACGCGGCGGCGGCCGGCGTCGGCGATAAGGGCGGCGCGGGCCGGATCGGCGAGCAGGGCGAGGGCCTCTTCAGCCATGCGCGGCGCATTGCCGTCGGGCACGAGGATGCCTGAGACCCTGTTTTTGATGATGGTGGCCGGGCCGCCTGACGTGGTCGCGATGACGGGGATGTGGGAGGCCATGGCCTCGCAGATGACGCGACCGAACGGCTCGTTCAGGGCGGGGTGCAGAAGCAGGTCAAAGGCGGGCAGGAGCGTTTCGGCGGCGTCGAGATCCCTGATCCAGCGGAAGCTGTCCTGAAGGCTGGCTTCGGCGATCTTTTTTTCGAGCAGGGCGCCCCACCGTTTGTTCTCTTGGAAAAGATCCCTTCCGACCGCGACGAAACAGGCGTCCGGGCGCTGCTGGCGGATGAGGGCGGCGGTTTGGATGAAGACGTCGTGGCGCTTCCAGGGGACGAGGTGGGCGATCATGCCGATGACAGGGGCGGACTGAGGCAGCCCGAACGCCTGACGGGCGGCGCTTTTGTCGCCGGGTTGGAAGCGGGTTGCGTCGATTCCGTTTCTGATCACGCGGATGCGGCCCAGAAGCCGGGGGGAAAGGATGTCGACCAGGTACTCGTCGATGGCCTCGGAGGCGGCGATGATGCGGGCGGCTTTTTTCGACGCGTCTCGGGCGACGATCGCGGGAAGGCGCAGGTCGCGGACGTGCCAGAGAACGGGCGTGCGGGACACGGCGTGGCTGGTTGCCAAGAAGGCGGGCAGGCTGTTGGCGTGCAGGATGTCAGGCTTGACGGCGCGGACGATTTGCGAAACAGTGGCGGGGGCGCGCAACAGCTTGGCGGTGGTCGTAAAGAGGCCCCACCCATGCCGTTTGGCTCGCACGGCGGAGACCGGGTAAACCGTAATCCCGGCCGCTTTGAGCTGGTCGAACAAAGGGCCGTTGGGGACGGCGGCGACAATATCGATTCCGAAGGAAGGCAAGGCGATGCACAGCTCCAGCATGCTCCGCTGTGCCCCCCCCAGTTCTGAGACCAAATCAACCCACAGCACTTTCATAGGACATAAGCTTACCCTGATTATAGGTAACGGGTCAACGGTTATAGGCAGCTTAACGCCAATTTAACGCAGTGCGGTGCGGATACGGTAGAATCGTTTGGCTCCCTCCGGTGCCCGCAGAAGTTCGCAACGCATCGTATCGCCGTCACTTGTGGCCACGGCGGATGCGTGAGCAGCGAAGGGCGTGTTGTTCAGGTCGTCCGTCGTCTCCAGCGTGAACGTGAAGCGGCTTTGATAGCGTGCCGGCAAGTCCCAGGAGACGGCAAGGGCAGTCCCCTCGACAGTGATCGCGACGTCGGGTGCGCCCAGCGCAGGTGTGGAAAAGGATGGGGTGTCGGTGGAGTCGGTGGGGTCGGTATTCTCCAGATACTCCTGCAGGTCGCTTGCGCCGTCGTCGTCGGAGTCGTGCTCCGGTGCCGCGCCGGCTGCGCCGAACACGAGCAGTTCATAAGCATCGGGGAGCAGGTTGGCGTTCTGGTCGGCGGGCGAGTGGGCGGGCAAGGCGGTGACCGTGAGGCTGACCACTTCGACCTCGAAGTTCGCGCCGCGCCGTGAATCGGGGCCGTTGCGGAAGCCGACGACGCGGACGGTACTGTTGGAAGGCACGGCCAAGGCGAGCGACAGGCCGAAGGCGTCGCCGTCCGACTCGACGAGGCTGTACAGGAGGCTCGTATCGGGGTCAAGCAGCACGGCGGTGTCGGTGGGTTGCGCACCGCCGGCGAGTAGGTCGAGCGTAACGAGCTGCCGTTGCGGAAGGCGCTCAAACAGGTAGTCGGCGCCGAACTTGGCGGTGGATGCCGTGGAGGCGGTGATGTGGTTCGTGTAGCCGCCCGGTACGGTGCCGGTGCGGATGAGGTGGCGGAGGGCGTCGAGCGGGAGCGGGTACTTGCCGGGGGCGGCGCTGTTGCTGATGCAGGCGTAGCGGTAGATGTTGCGCGTCGTCGTGCGCAGGGTCGAGACCCGTGAATACAGGCTGGTTTCGCAGGACCTGCGCAGCCAGTCCAGCGCGTTGGTGAGCCTGTAGGCGGGCTGTCCGCCAACGTCGTAGGCTTGCAGCGCCAGGAGCTGGCCAACCGCGGGGTGCGGCAGCGCGGCCGGCTCGGCGCGGGCGGGGAAGAGGCTGAGGGCGTTGGTGGCGAACAGGCCGCGGGCCTGGAGGTTGCTTGCGACAAACGCCTCGAACAGGGCGGCCGCCAAGGTATCGTAGTAGTTGGCCGAGTTGGAGGTGATGGTGCGCGAGGCGGTCGCGTAGGCTAAGCGCGCGGCGTTGGTCCACGCGGCGGCTTCGGTCGCCTGCGAGCCGCCCGACCAAGAGTAAGCGACGGCGACCGGCGCGACCGTCGGCGCGACGATGAGTTTGACTAGCTCGAGGCCGAGCGTCTTGTCGGCGCGTGCCGTAGTGATATCGAAATGGGCGGGCGTGGTGAAGCCGGCGAACAGGCCGGCGAACGGGGCCGGCAGGCCTTCGAAGGCCAGCGCCGGATTTCTGATGCCGGGGAAGCCCTTGTAGGAGGTGTTTGCGGTGCCGAGCAGGCTGCCGTCGAGGGCGGTCACGAGGCAGGGCACGCCGGCCGCGCAGTTCGTGTTGAGCAGGAGGAAGCCGTCGTAAGGCTCGGGGCCGAGCCGGAAGTCGTAGCTGGCCAGTCGCTCGTTGGCGGTGACGTCGCCCTCTTGAAGCTGCGTCTCCGTCGGGACGCTGTTGGTGCTGTTGGGGTTGGTGCCTGCGGCGCGCTCCTGACGGTCGGTGAAGGTGTCGTTATCGCTGTCGGCGTCGTTGGGCTTGGTGCCGCCGAGGAGTTCGTCGAGGTCGGAGAGCCCGTCGTCGTCCGCGTCTTGGCCGTCGGTCGGGTCGAGGCCGCGCTGCAGCTCCACGAAATCGGGTACGCCGTCGCCGTCGCCGTCCTGCGCTTCTGGCGGGCGCGTGAACGTGAACGCTGCCGTTGCGATCGGCGTGGACCGGCCGTTGCCGGTGTTGAAGCCATAGTACTGGAGCGAGGTATTCTTGAACAGCCAGAGCTTGACGGTGGTTCCGACAGACTCAGACCAGGGGTCGGCCGCCGCGAGGCGGTAGCGGATGCGGTCGACCGAGGCGGGCGCGGTGAGCGTGACCTGAACGGCGGTGTCGAAGCTACCGCCGGCGGGGTCGATGCGCACGGCGCTGACCGACTCACCTGCGGCTGCGAAGAGGGGCTGGACGCCGATGTCCGCGGCGAGCTGGTCGACGAGGATGTGGGTGGCGTCGGCGGGAACCCCGCTGACGGTGGCCGCCGTCGCGGAGGTCTGCAGGCCGAGGGCCGGGCCGCGGTCCGCCACCGCCCAGATCGTCGCGTTGGGGGTGACGCCGCTCTTGGTGGTGGACCAGTCGGAGACGGTGTAGGCCGCAACGCGTGTGGCGTTTGAGGCGACCAGCGGTTCGCCGATGAAGGCGAGCGTGTTGGGGTGGCCCTCGCGGTTGGCGAGCGAGGAGATCGCGACGGGCGGGTCGAGGGCGACGTACCGTCCGACGGAGAGCCCGTAACGGCACGACTGGTCGCTGCGGCCGTCGCCGTCGGTATCGATCAACATCAGGGTGAGGCCGTTCGACCGGTCGGTCAGAGAACCGCTAAACGCGCCTGCGGTCCCGGTCGGCAGGGCGAGTGTGTTGACGAGCGCGAAGGTTGTGCCGTTGAACGTGTAGACTGCGGCAGAGCCGTTGGTCGACACGAGCGTGACCTCGTTGGTGGCCGGTCCGGGGATGAGGCTGAGGGGGACGGCGGGCAAGGTGCGCGCGACGGCGGTTCCGAGGGTGGCACCATAGGTGGCGTGCGTGACGAGCGGGACGGCGTAGGAATTGGTCGAGCCGGGCGTGTAGGCAAGAATCTGGCCGAAGGTTGAGCCCGGAACGAAGAAGCCGTAGATGAACTGCGAGTTGGCGGTGAGGGCGAGCGCGGGGTAGGTGACCAGCGTGGTCGCATTGGTTCCGGCTCCAAAGATGCCGAGGTAACCGGGCGGGACGCCGACGACGCGAGGCAGGGCGTTATTGGAGGGGGCGACGGCGGCCGCAAAGGCAAAAATGAGGCTGCCGGAGTGGGTGTTGGTCTCGACAAGCGAGCCGCCAGAGGCGCGTGCGAAGAGCTGGCGTGAATGGGGGCTGGAACTGTTGAAGTCGGAGGTGACGAAGAGTTCGTCGCCCGCGGCGGCGGGCAAGGTGTCCTGCGCGACGGCCACGTGCGGCCCGATACGGCGAGGAAAGAGCGTCTGCGGCGTACGGGCGGAGGCTGCGGTGTTGAGGTCGACCAGCGCGACGCGGTTGGCGAGCGTGCCGACGAGGGCGACAGACTGGCGCGTGTTGGTGACCACCGCGCCGGCGGCCATGCCGTCGAGGGGCGCGAGGCCGCCGGGCGTCGGCGTCTCCCACGAGAACGTGGTGGAGCTGGTGCGGCGGGCGACGCGCAGGAGGCCGGTGGCGCGGTCTGCGACGACCGCGTCGAGGTCGCCGTCGCCATCGGCGTCGAGCAGCGCGGCGAATTCGGTGGGGGTGCGGTTGACCCACAGCGGCGCGTCCGCCCGCGCCTGGAAGGCGGGCTGGGCCAGGCTGGCTGCCAGCGCAAAGGCGAGGATGCAGGGTGTTCTCATTCTTCTCCTTTGATCTCCCTTACCGGAATGGTCACCGTGCCGAGTTTGAGGACGTCGCGCGGCTCGTGGCGCGTGTCGAAGCGCATCAGGTAGTACTCGTAGGTGGCGCCCCCGACGATGCCGAGGCGGTCGCGCACGCAGATGTCGTCGTAGTCCGCCGTGCTGCCGAGCGTGAGCTTGCCGACGATCAGGTAGGGGTCGCGAATGCGGCGGTGAGTCGTGGCGCCTGTTTCGAGTACGGAGGCAAAGCTCTCGATTAGCGGGGTCGTCTGGACGCACTGGCCGGACACGTTGGGGAAGAGGGCATTCGCCACCTGCCGGCGGTAGAGCACGAACGGCGGCAGCGGGTCGGTGCCGTCAAGCTCGAACAGGTAGGACTCGACCGCGTCACCTGTCGGCAGCAGGTACCCGCCGGCCACGGTGTGAAATTCTCCTGGGTTCTCAGGGACGCGTCCGATGACCACGGCGGCCGTGTTGCGGGGAATAGTATCGTCATAATCCAAGAACGGGATGAACACGGGGCGGATGTCGGATCCGATGGTATCCCGGACCGTCGGAAGGTCTCGAGTGGGCCAGGGCACTTCGACTTGGTTGGTCGGGACGGGCGCGGTCCATTTGGCTTCCTGCCAGGGAGAGGGCGCTCCCTCGGCGGAAGTGCCGACAGCCGCCACCTGAACAAAATAGCTCTCGTTAAGCTGGATTGGAAGGGTCACGGTGAAGCGGTTGGTCTGTGGCGTGCTAAACGCCGCGCCGACACGAGGGGTCTCGTAGCGGCCGACATGGGCGATGGCGTCATGCCCATTGGGGCACGGCACGCGCAAGACGAAGCCGCTCTCGCCTGCGAGGTTCGTGCTCAGCCCGGAGGCAGGCCACGAGACGGGCGGCTTAAGGCAGTACATGCCGATGTTGACGGCGAAGCGGTCGACGCCGTAGGGCGAGGCCAACCAGGTGATCGTGAGCGACGGGCTGTTGGTGGTGCCCGACGTTGTGAGGATGACGGAGTCGACTGCGGACGGCATGATCGCACCTGGGATGAGGCTGCGGCCAATGAGCCTGAGCGGACTGGGATTGCCGCTGTTGTCGAAGGTTTGGACGTAGTACTTGACCCACGTGTCATGGAGGTAACGGGGAACCTCGCTGCAGACATTGGTCTCGGTGTTGGGCTGGCCGAGGCCTTGCCGCGCGAGGGTCAAGGCCCCGCCGTCGATCTGCGTGTAAAGACGCCACTCATATGAGTCGCCGTCGAGCTGGAGGCCCACGCTGGGGGGGCCGTTGGTCGGGATCTGAACACCGGCTGGCGGCGGGAGGTCGGCCGGAGGGGTGTAGTGTCTGTAGCCGTCGCCCGACACGCGCGAGACGAGGCCTGTAGCGGCGAAGACGAGGATCTTGTTGACCTGCAGTTTGCTGTTTGGAGGCTCCTGGCCCAACGTGTAAGCAGAGTTGGATACGCGGCCGTCTTTGAGGATCGCCCGGCACCAGAAGCTCCAGGGCACGCTCTGCTCCGCGCGGAGGAACAGGCTGGTGACAGCCATGACGCCCGGAGTGACCGGATAGCGGCCGAGCACGGCGGCGGGAATGCTGTTGCTGGCGGTCACGCGGCCGCGGAACTCGATCTGGCTGACCGCGCTGCGGGCAAGGTAGTTGGAGAGGTTGCAGACCAGCAGGAAACCGCTGGAGGCGGTCCGTGACGGCGCGGGGACGAGGGTTGGCGCTCCGCTATACAGGGTGACGCTGAGCCGGTCCACGTAGAGCTGGGCTTGCGGCAGCCCCGGCCCGTCCTCGTCGCGCAGGTTGCAGGCCACAGGCGCGCTGTGGCCGGACCAGTTGGTGCTGGCGGCCGCGTATTCGACCGCACGCACGGTGTAGTATCGGTTGTGTCCGATGTCGGCCTCGCCGACACCGGTGTCGATGAAGGCCAGCCGCGTCGCGTTGGTGCTCTGCGCGATCGGCGCTCCGATGCGGTTCAGCGCGGTGTTGGTCGAGCGGAAGGTCACGTCCGTTTGGTTGGTGTAGCGGTAAACGTAATAGACGGAGGTGGATTCATTGCTGGTCTGCGGGTTGGGTTTCCAGGAGACCTCGACGCCGAAGTCGCGTGCGTGCGCAGCCGTGTCGTACAGGCGCATGCGGCGGGCCTGCACGCCGATGGGGACGAGCGGCGCCAGCCGGTCGCGGGCCGTGAGCAGCACGCCGGGCGAGACGTCGCCGTCGCGCCCGAGCACGTCGCAGGCGGTCACGTAATAATAGAACTGCTGGCCGTCTGCGAAGGGCGTGGCATTCGGCTCGAAGCGGTTGTTGTCGTCAATGAAATAGGGCTCTCCGGGGGGCGTGTCGTCGTCATCGAACAGCACCGGCAGACGGTTCACACGCTTGACCTGTGTTGGGACTTGGGCGAGCCGGTTCAGCAGATCTGCGGTCAAGGGCGGTGTGAGGTGGTAACCCTTCTGTTCGGCGTAGGCACGGTTGATGCGGTAGACGTTGAAGCCGAAGCCCAGCAGCGAGACGCGGCGGTAAGCGTCGGTGACGGACCAGCGCAGGCCGATCGCGAGGTGCCCCTTGGGGGACGCCACCGAGGCGTCGGTGAGCCCCGTCGGCGCGGGCAGTATCCGAGGGTCGTTCGCGGTGACGCTCACGCGGCTGCGCAGCGTGCCGGAGGTGTCCGTGGCCGGGTCGTAGGCGCGCAGCTCGATCGTGCTCTGGCCGGAGGAGGCGATGGGCACGGCGGCGGCACGGCCCACAGCCATGGCGATAGCGGCGTGGCGGCGGGCGAGAAAAGTGAGGTTCTCGGCCACCTCGGGGTTCTCGTCGGCCGCGCGGATCACGGCGGCGAGCCGCTGCGCCAACGTCAGGTCAGGCGCAAGGGCCAGATCGGCGAACACGGTGTCGAGCAGTTCCGAGAGGTCGGCAGCCGTCTGCCCGATGGCCTCTGCACGCGCGATGAGCCAGGCAATCGCGGCGGGATCCCGCTGGCGCTGAGCGACCATGACCCGCGCGAAGGTGCCGCCTGCGGAGGGCGCGCCAGCGCGGGCGTGGATCGCGAAGGCCTCGTCGGGAAGCGCGGCGCCCGCGCTGACGTCCCAGAGCACGTAGGCCCAGTCTTTGTTGGCCAGCCGGACGGTCGTGGCCATGCAGAAGAGCATGGGATCGTCGGTCTGCGCCGAACCTGGCCCGGCCGCGAGCAGCAGGGACAGCAACAGCCCGGCGATCCGGCAAGGATGCCGTCCTCGGGTGATCTTATCAGTAGTCCGCATCCCACTCTCCATCGTCGTAAGTGATTGTGACGGTCTTTCCGAACTTTACGCAGAAGGGGCAGCTTCCCGCCTTGCCCTTGATCTTGCCTTTGCCGCGTGCGCGGAACGTGTCGCCCTGTTTCAACGCATAGAGCTCCACCGTTCCGCGCACCGTGACGACGCAGAGCGCCTCGCCGGAGGCGCCGAGCAGGATGCGGATGCCATAGGTGGGCCCCTCGGCGAAGTAGAAGACGCCGAACCCCGCTCCCGCCTTGATCCGGAAGGCGCAGCCGTAGTCGTAGATCGGCACCCAGCCTTCGCCGTAGACGTAGGCGCCGGTAAAGGGCGGCTGGCCCAGCAGGTCGCCGACGTTGGCGTCGACGAGCTTCAGCGGCGCGAGCGTGCAGGTGCGGCCGAAGAAGAGGCCTCCCTCGATCTCCACGCTGCCGTTCATGACGAGCCGGGCAGACGCGGCGAGGTAGTTTTCCAGCGCGCCGAACGCCACGGCTGCGCCGAAGCGCTCCACCTCGAGCGTCTCGAACTTGAGCGACCCGCCGACCAGCTCGATGCCGCCGCCCATGCCTTTGGGTTTGCCGTCGTTGAGCGTGAAGAAGCAGTCGCAGTTGATCCGCATCGCCGAGCCCAGCCAGTTGCAGGCGACGTCCTTTGCGCCGAGCGTGACCTTGTACGTGGAGCCTTCCTTGAAGGCGCAGCCGCCCGAGGCCGTGGTCTGCTCGTTGTTGATCTCGAGGAAACCCGCGAACTGCATCTCCTCGGGAACCTTCAGTTGCATGGCGAGGTCGAGGCGGAGCTTGTCGAGCGAGTCGCCCTGGATGTGCGCGTAGCCCTCGATCTGCCCGGTGCCTAGCACGTCGGCGAGCGCGGACGACATGCCGGAGACCGAGGTGTCAAGGCTGCCGACGACTTCGGACAGCGCGTCGCGCATCGCCTGGTTCACCTGCCCCATGACCGAGTCGACGCCGCCGCGGATCTGCCGGTCGACGTCGAGCATGCGCGCCCGCACCACGCGCTGGAGTTGTCCGATGGGCACCGCCTCGCGCAGCGCGTCGGTGATCGTCGTGCGGAGCAAGGCCTTGATTTCCTCGGGCGTGTAGTTGGTGCGGGGCGAGAAGGCGCCGTCAAGGGCGGTGATTTCGGTCACCAGCCGGTCCGCCACGGTGGCGGCGAGCGCGTCAATCTGCGCGGCGTTGTTATTGACCAGGTCTTTCAACTCGTTGCGGAACTCGCCGTTGTCAGCCAGCGCCGCACGCGTATCCTCGAGTTGGCTGCGCACTTCCAACAGCGTCTCGCGTACCGTGTCGAGGGTTGGCGTGAGTCCGTCCATGATGTCGTTGATCTTTTGCGTGAGGGCCGAGTTGCCTTCGTCCAGAGCGGGCATGGCGAAAAGCAGCAGCACGTTGGCGAGGGCTTTCAGGAGCGGGTACTCGCCGTCCACCTTCTGCAGCAGGCTGACACTGCCCAACTGCGGGGCGGCGACGGCGTCAATCATGGCGAGGGCGTCGTCGATCTTGTCTTGCAGGTCCTCGGCCAAACCAAGGCCCTTGCCGACCGACTCGGTACCTTCGACGATATTTCCCAGGAGCGTTTTCAGAGTGTCCTTCTGAACGCCCTCTCCGGTTCGGATATAGCCGACGATGACATTGGTGACGGAGCTGCCGGTGGCGTACGCATTCGTCAGCGCGCTGTAGAGCGTGTTCACAAACGGATTGACCTGGTCGGAGAGGGTGCTGCCGAGCAGGACGGTCGGGTCGGTGGACGTCAGCTTGTTGAGCGTCGCGACGCCGTCGTCCAGCGCATCGGTGACGGCGCTTCCGACGACGGACGTGAGGCGTTCGGAGATACCGGTCGTCGCGTCGACGGCATTGAACATCGCGCTGGAGAGGTTGAGCGCGGGCAGCTCGCCGTACTGCATGCCAAAGGTGATCTCGGCGCGCTCGGCATTGAGTTGCGGCACGTTGTACTCGGTCTGGAGCACAATCAGGTCGCTGGTTTTTGGGGCCGGCGAGCGGAAGCTGCGCGTGGCGGAATCCCAGCGCACGCCGATGTCGAAGCCGATGCCGGCCATCCACTCGCGGCGCGCGTGCGGGATGTAGGCGGAGTCGTTTCCCGCAATGTAGTCGGAGAAGGAGGGCGCGGCGTTGTTCGTGGGATGTCCCGCGTTGGTGGCATCGAACGCGGCGCTGGTGAAGGGCGTCTGGCCTCCGATCTTCCAGCCCTCGGTGGGCCAGCCGCCCACGAGGTAGGTCAACGGCGGTCCGGACGACTGGGCGCTGGTGAAGGCCTGCACCAGCAGGTTCTCGAAGAAGGGCACGTCCAGCTCGCCCGCGAAGGTGAGCATCCCGTCGCCGATTTCGTAGAGATCTCCCTTGTGGCGGTAGTCGTTGAAATACGCTTTGCCCACGGGGCGCAGCGTATAGTGGCTGGTGCCGGGGCCGGGCAGGGTGACCGTGCGGGGCAGGGTCAGGCGCGAGTCGCAGCCCACGTTGAGGTCGGAGGCCGCCGAGAGGTTGCCGTTGGACAGCACGCCCAGGCGTCCGAAGAGCGGCTCGGGGATGCTGGCGACGTTCAGGGTCACGTCCATCAGGAGCGTCTTGTCGCCGACGGAACAGGCGTTCGTCGAGGCGAACTGGAGGGAGGCGGGCGCCACCCTTGCCGACCAGTAGGCGAGGTCGAGCGTGGTGAGCGCGGTGGACGGCACCGCCGATTCCACGTCGCCGAGGCAGTTGAGGCGCAACTCGGCGAAGTTGATTTCAAAGGCGCTGGGGGCCGGCACGGTGAGCTTGCCAGATGTGAACGAGCCCTTGTTGACGAGCGACAGGTAGGAGAACGCGAGGCAGTCGAGCCGGAATGGGTAGCCGTAGATCGGGACGGTCTGGGAGCCGAACGAGGAGTCCGCCACATGGACGCCGCTGATGCCGGAACTGCGGACATAGAGCTTGCAGGACTGGTCGAGTGGGTAGGGGCCGAGTACCTGTTTGCCGCCCACGAGTGTTTTGCCGAGGCAGGACGCGTCCTGCCACTGCACGGTGACGCCGGCGGGATTGCCGTCGCCTCGGGTGTAACCCGCCTCAAAGGGCCGTGTCAGCTCATCTCCCGCGCCGCCCACGGCCGTGAGCAGGAGCGCTCCTGGCATGTCGTCGTCGGTGAGCGCCGCCGGGCAGTCGTCGGCCCGAAGAAAGTGGCCCGGCACGTGCAGGACGCCCTCGGAAAACCCGTAGGCGCGCTGGGCGTAGTCGTTCTTACTCGGCAGGTAACCCCAGCGCAGGTCTGCCGTGCCGTTGCTGAAGGCGCAGGGCACGAAAAGGCCTCCGTCGCTCGTAAAATAGAAGGCGTCCGCGACGTTCTGGCAGTCCAGCGGACGGGAGTTGTCCGCGCCCGCGCAGCCGCCGGGGCAGCCTGTGGTGTAGGGCACGCTGAAGTCACGCCCTGAAATCAAACGGCTGCTGGCCTGCGAGTCGGCGGGCAGGTCGTTGTCGATCATCAGTCCGCTGGCCGCGTCCCAGGCGAGCGCGACATCGTAAGGAAAGTGCGTGCGAAAGCTGCTCGCAGCGAGCGCGACGATACAACTGATCTGCGCCGCACCTTGCGCGTCGCGGGTGAGGAGGAGAAAGTAGGGGCTGCCGAAGGCCGACCGGTAGTACCCGTCGTTGGAACGGCGCACGGCGGCGGCGAGCGAGATCTGGCCGCCGGAGGCCAAGGCGTCAAGCGCATCCATCGCGCCGTCGTGCGCGTAGACGACCGAGGAAGGGATGATGGCAAAGCTGCCGCCGGACGTGTTCCAGAGGAGCGTCGAGGTTTCGAAATAGAGCGGCTTGGACTCCTCGAAAAAATAGCGCCTTTGCCCGTCGAGAGCGATGGAGACCGTGCCGGTCGGGCTGAGGTTCGCGTCGAGGCTGACGGGGCTCGAGCTTTTGACATGCGCCACCCCCCACGGACTTTCGGGATCTGTAACGAATGCGCAGCCGGCAGGCAGAAACACGGAGACGAACGCGCGCACGCCCTGCCGGCTCAGGTGGATATCGCTGTCGTAAAGGAACTGCACGCCGGCTATGGTGCCGGTGGTGCCGCTGAGTCCGGGCAGGGCAAAGAACTGCGTTTCGTCGGGGTCGATCTCGTAATCGCCGGTGCTCAGTTGCTTGCGGACCATCAGGTTAGTGAAAGCGAAGGTGCGGTCGGCCAGGGAGCCGGTGCCCGTAATGAGATGGCGGACGGGCGAATAGATGGGCGCACCGAAGTTTGGCTGGAAGCCCCAACTGGTGAGCGTGACGGTGGCGGCGGTGTTGCTGAAGCGCAGCGTGCCGGAGTAATGGTTCACCAGAAAGTCAGGCCAGGTCGCGTTGTTGTTCTCTCGGCCCTCGGCGAGCGCGCCAGCCGAATCCAGCGTGGCGTCGACCCAGTAGTAGCTCTGGGTCAGGATCGTTCCGGCGGGCACCGTCAAAGAGAAGTCGAACGGGGCCTGCCGGTGGCCCAGCGCAGGGACGTCGGCAGTGAAAGAGCCGGTCGAGGTTTGCACCACGCCTTGAAAATCATAAAGGCGGTGGCGCACGCTGACGTCTTGCGCGACCACGTCGTTGGTGCCGCCAGCGAGGCGCACGGTTCCGGACAGGTTGAAGGTCTTGGCGACGCTGCCGCGGAAGAGGTAGCTGGCATGCGTCGCGTCGAGCGCCTGCCAGGCGAGATCCGGTTTGGCGAAGACGCGGATGTTCGCGAATTCTCTTCCGTCGGTGGGCCACGGATAGTCGTCCTGCTGCTGGAGGCGGATGTAGAGGTTGCTGGAGGTCGAGACTCCTGCGGCCTCGGCCAGCGCGATGATGTTGGTCTCGTAATGCTTCCAGGCGGTGGTGGTGCCCTCGATCGCCAGCACGTTGGTGAACGTCGTGCCGTTGGCGCTCACGAACACGCCGTCTCCGGCCTGCGTATCGTCGCCCGACTCGCGGTGGTCGAAGGCGAGCGTCAGGTCGCTGTAGCCGGCCGACGCGACCACGACGGTCATGCTGTTGGTGGACATCGAGACGGCGGAGGTGTCCATGCGCACGGCGGGCCGGTCGCCGACCATCACGCAGGCGCTGTAGACATTCTGGTTGGTGGCTGCGGCCTTGATGACGGTCGCGGGCGGGCCTGACGGCTGGCTGCTGGAGAAGCCCTCGATGGCCTGGCCCCAGTCGAAGCCGTACGGCGCGTCGTAGAAGCCGTTGGCGAACTCGTACGAGAAACTGGCGCTGCAATGTCCGCCAATGAGGTAGAAGTGTCCTGCGGTCAGCGGAATCTGCGTGGAAGCCGACACGAAGTTGGTGGCGGCCGGGGCCGTCACGCTCTGGAGGTCGACGCGCGTGTAGGTGCCGGTTCGTATCGCGCTCTCATAGACGAACAGGTTGATGGTTTTGGTGGCGCTGCGCGGCACGTAGAGCCCGTGGCCCAGGAGCCACGTGTTGCTGGTGGCCGTGTAGAGGTTGCCCTTCATGTATCCGGTGGCGCTGGAGTCGCTCGTGGAGGTGAACTTGTCCGGCACCTCGTCGTAGCCGCCTGCCAGTCGCAGCCTCTGGCGGTGCGGGGAGCTATACGTCGTGAACGAGGTCACCGTGTCGGCGGGCAGGGAGTCAGCCCCGACGCCCTTGACGCAGGTCAGGTTGCCGCACTCGATGGGCAGCGAAAGGGCGGTCAGGCGCTGGTAGGTTGCGGTTTCCGTGATCGCCGCGCCGATGGCGTAAAATTTTCCGCTGCGCAGGGGAACGCCGCGCTGCCCGCTGCTGATGAAGCCCGAGCCGGAGGGCGCGTAGACCGTCACTTGGTCGATCAGTGCGAACGGGCCGTTCGTCGCCGCGCTCTCGTAGACGCAGAACGCGATCTGCACGGGGATCGAGCGCGTGAGGTAAAATTCGTGGCCAAGCAGGGTAGAGAAGCCTCCGGTCGCCTTGTAGGTGTTGCCGCGGAAGAAACTGGACGTGCCGTACGCGCTGCCCGAGGCCCCGAACGGGTCGAGGCTTTCGCCCCCTGTGAACGAGACGCGCCCGGCGTTGTTTGAGGCGAAGGTCCAGCCCTCGACTACGGTCAGGCCGCCGCGCGCCCAGTCATCCGCAACCGGCGGCAGCAGTTGCGCGCAGACCATCTGCGCGCTCATGCAAACCGCAGCCGCGCAGACGCTCTCCAGCCACCGTCGCGCCCGTCGGCAGCTCGCTTCTACCCGCCTCGTGTTGTCGCTCCGTTTCCCGTGCATACGGCCGCTCCTTCACATACGCAAACCATGCATATATACCTGATAGTCGTATTATACGTCGGTGTTCTTCCGGGTTGCCAGAGAAATAATGCAATAATATTCACCGTTCACCTTCGAGGTGTCCGGCTGGCGCTCACGGGGCATGGCCTTCGCGGCGCAGCGGCACGCGCCATTCCGGGCGCTCCGGCAGGTCAGTCCTGATGAGCAGGGTGGCGTTGGTGGCCAGGGTGTCGGGGATGACCCGCTGGACGGCGACCTGGTAGCTGCCGTCCGGCCGCGCCAAGGCGTCGGCCTGGCCGGTACCGCCCTCAATGACGGCCCCCGTGATCCGGAAGCGTTTAGCCGTGCCGGGCCGGACGATCACGAGGCGCGTCGACGCGGGTTCTCCTCCGGGGCGGAAGGCGAGGGCCGACGGCACCACCCGCAGCACATCGTCCAGCCACGCATAGAGGTGCAGGGCGAGGGCGGGTTGCGCCGGGTCGGAGAGCGTGACGCGCACCTGTCCGCGCTGTGCGCCGGGCGCGTTCATGCACGGCGGCGCCAAGGCGAGCGTGCGGCCGCCGGGTTCGACCGACACGGCAAAGACCGGATTGTCAGAGATTGCGGCGGTGATCGTCACATTCGTGAGATAGCCGGCCAGCAGGACCGTGACGGGCGTGGGGGGCTCCCGGGGGTGTACGCGGCCGAACGAGACACTTGGCGGTTCTAGGCATACGGCGGCGCGCGCTTCGCCTTCGATCCAGAGGGTGAGGTAAGGCGTGTCGGGGTCGTTTGAGGTCACGGTCGCGGATTTGCGCAAGGGGCCGTTCAACCCGCTCAGCGCCGTCTGCACCTCCAGCGCCGTCTCCTCGCCGGGGCCGAGCACCCGGCGCTCAGGCTCGGCTCGCGAACAGCCGCACGAGAGACGGATATCGGTGAGGAGCAGCGGGGCGTCGCCCGCATTGCGCAAGGTGAAACGGTTGGTGACCGTCGCAGCAGAGTCGCGCCAGCCGAACGCGTAGGTTGCCTGCGGCGTCGTGATGCGGGGCGCCGCTCCGGCCGGGCCTGCCCATAAGCAGGCAACCGCACAGAAACTGGCGGCAAAGGCCAGCGGGCTCCGTCGCAGCGGGTGACGGAAAAGGTATGACACGTGGCACCTCGATTCCCTTGGCAGACGATGCCGCCCGCAGAGCGGGAACAAACGAGAGGGTAACTTTCTTAACTTGAGAGTTGAACGTTGAGAGTTGAGAGTTCAAACAAACGTTCAACGCTCAAGTTATAGACAAGCGATACCCCGGCGCGTCAGTCGCAGCCGTCCGTCCGGTCGGCGAACGGCACTTCGCTGACGGTGATGCGCGGCTCGCCGTTCTCGTCCGTCCGGTTCGCGGGCTGCGGCCCGTTCGGGCGCGGCTTGCGGCGGCGCCTGCGGCGGCGGGTCTCCAGCGGTTCGGCGTCGCGCGGCTCGTTGGCCTCTTCTTCTTCGGCCAGGCCTTCGCCGCAGGGGGGCGGGATGTTGCGCGCGACCTCCTCCTCGTAGACCGCCTGCCACTCGTTGAGGAGCGTGAGGTCGCCGCCCTCGGCGGCGGTCAGGATCCGCTGGAAAGCGAGGGCTTCAGGGAAGGAGGAGTGGAAAACGAAGCGGTGCCCGCGTCCCTTTCTGGGGGACTCGGAGAAGCGGCGCTGCGTGTCCATCAGCGCGATGGCGGTGAAGAGCGTGGACTTGGGGATGTGCAGGCGCTGGGCGATCGGGTGGAGCACCTGGCGTGCGACATGCTGGCGGTTGACGCGGCCGTGCGGCGCGTGAGCCTCCTCCTGCCGGAGCTGGGCGAGGAAGAGCGGGTAATAGAGGCAGGCGGTGCAGACGCCGTACGAAAGTTCGGCGTTCTGGGGGTCGGCGTCCAGCGTGGCCAGATATTTCCAGAGCGGGGACTTCAGGCCGCCCGTGGCGTGGATGTAGGCGTCGACCTCCGGAAGGAGGTCCTGGAGCAGCTTGAGTTCCCACAGCAGTTTGAAGGCTGTGCACGAGGCCGCGTACGTGAAGAGCCGGTAGACCTCTTCACAGACGCGCGGAACCGAGGCGTTCAGAATGTCGGCGTGGTGCTTGAGCATCGCCTTGCGGCTGGCGCGGTCGATGGTGAACCCGAGGCGGGCGGCGAACTTCACGGCGCGCATCATCCGGACAGGGTCTTCGCGGAAGCGGGTGTTGGGGTCGCCGATGCAGCGCAGCACTTTTTTCTCAAGATCTTTGAGGCCTTCGACATAGTCGATCACCGAAAAGGTCTTGATGTCGTAGAAGAGCCCGTTGACCGTGAAGTCGCGCCGCTTGGCGTCCTCCTCCGGCGTGCCGAACGTGTTGTCCTCGGTCTGGTAGATGCCGTTCTCGCTCTCGCTCTCGTCGGGCTGGCGGCGGAACGTGCTGGTTTCGATGATCTTGCGCCCGAACACGATGTGCGCGAGGCGAAAGCGCCGCCCGATGAGGAAGCAGTTGCGGAAGAGGCGGCGGATGTCGTTGGGACGCGCGTCCGTCCCGATATCGAAATCCTTGGGCTGGCGTCCGAGCAGCAGATCGCGGACGCTGCCTCCCACCAGATAGGCGATATGTCCTGAATTGGCGAGCCGGTAAAGGACTCTCAGAGCGTCGGCGTCGATATTGGCACGTGAAATACAGTGTGCGTCACGCTCACGGATGACCGGGGATTTTTTCTTAAAGAACATGGTCTTCAGGGGTGTTTTGTTGTTGGTACGAAGGAAACATGGTGAGATTATGCCAGAAACGCGGGCGCGAAACAAGAAGGCGATGCGCCGGTGTCGTTTTATTGGAGGAACAGAAAAAAGAAACCGATTGTTGACTAGGATTCCAAAAATCGCTACGGTAAAGGTACACGTTTGAGCCGTTGGCGACGATTTGCTGCCTTCCGGGACGTGCCAGAGGAGAAGCTGTTATGATTCGTACAACTCGCCCCCCGATTCGGATGGGTGTCGTAGGGCTGGGACGAGCAGGGCTGGAAATGCATTGTCCTGAGCTGGATCTGTATCCCGAACTGTTTAAAATAATTGCCGTGTGTGATCCGGTCAAGGAGCGCCGTGACCTGGCTGTCGAGCGGTATCCCGAGTGCCGCACCTACCGGCGGTATGAGGATCTGCTCGCCGATCCGGATGTGGAGCTGGTCGACATCGCGACGCGTTCCGATGACCATGCCGCGCACGTGATGCAGGCGTTGAAGACCAGCAAGTGGGTCAGCGTCGAGCGGCCCTTCTGCCGCGACCACGACGAGGCGATGGTGCTGCGTGCGGCGTCGATCAAGGCCGGCAACCGGCTGCTCGTGCGCCACAACTACCGGTTCGAGGCTGCCTACCTGCAGGTGCGGGAGGTGATGGAGTCGGGCGTGCTCGGCGAGATTTACGACATCCAGATGCGCCGGGGCGCTTACGAGCGGCGCGACGACTGGCAGGCCGTGAAGCGTTGTGCCGGCGGAGCGGCGCTGGCGCTGGGGCCCGCCTTCCTCGATCAGGCGCTGGAACTGCTGAGGACGCCGCCGATCAAGGTGTGGTCGGATCTGAAGCGCGTGGCCGCAGTGGGCGACGCGGAGGACTATGTGCGCATCATGCTGCGCAATATGGCCGGTCTGACCGTCGATCTCGAGATTTCCGGCGGGCGCGTCGGCGAAGTGCCGCTGTTCTTGGTCACGGGTTCCAAAGGGTCCTTTACGCTGTATCCGAATGCGGCCGAGGGGACGCTGCTGGTGCTGGATCGCAAGCAGAAGTTGGCGCGGCGTCGCTCGAGCGTGCGGACCCCGCCCTTGGGGCGCGAGGTCACGCCCGAGACGCTGCGCTGGGTCGAGACGAAGATTCCGGTGAAGCCGAAGGCGGACTCGGGCATGACGCTCATCTGGGAGCATGTTTTCAACGTGATCCGCGAGAACAAGCCGTATCCGGTGTCGCTGGACACGGCCATCGAGACGATGCGCATCCTGTCGCTGGTCAAGAAGGAGAGCCCGTTCGCGTAAGCCCACTCACCCCTGTCGGCCGGACTTCCGGTTCGCGGCGCAGTGGATCACCCGCTGGTCGGTGACGATCCAGTCCATGGGGATGTCATGCTCTTCTTGCGGAAGAGGGGCGTCCGAGACCTGCCAGTCGTAGCACAGCGCGATTTTCGGCGCAGGCTTGGCCGCTTTGGCGAGAATGGCGTCGTAGTGCCCGGCTCCGAAGCCCAGTCGCCCGCCCTGCGCGTCGAAGGCCAGCCCCGGCAGGATGAAGGCGTCCGTGTCCCACGGGAAGACGGGGATTCTGACGGCCGGCTCGCGGATGCCGTGATGCCCGGGAAGCAGTTTCATGCGCGGGTCGATCAGGTAGAGCCGGTAGGCCGCTTCGCTGACGCTCCACGCCGGCACGCACACCTCGCGCCCGGCCTCCCAGATCGCGCGGGCGATGTAGCGCGTCGGGATCTCGTTCTTCGTGCTGAGGTAGAGGCACACCCGCCACGCATGCAGCAGCAGCCGGATCTCGTCGCCCAGAAGGTTCTTGCAGATGGCCTTGCCTGCCGCCGTCCGCTCATCAGGCTTCATGGCGTGGCGTTTCTCGCGCATCTGCTGACGTATGTCGGCTTTGGTCATGGAGGCTAGAAAAGGCCCTTCACTTTGCCCGTCGCGGTGTCGATATCGACCCGGCGGAAGGCCGCGTTGGAGGCCGTGCCGGGCATGAGCTTGATGTCGCCCGCCACCGGCACCACGAGGCCTGCGCCCTGGAAGAGCAGCAGGTCGCGCACCGGCAGGGTCCAGCCCTTGGGGCGTCCGTGCAGCTTGGGGTCGTGAGAGAGGCTGTACTGCGTTTTCGCCATGCAGACCGGCAGGTGCGCGACCGCCGGATCGGCTTCGAACGCGGCGAGCTTGGCTGCGGCCTCGGCGGAGTAGGTGACGCCGTCGCCGCCGTAGACCTCCTTGACGATCGCTTCGATGCGCATCGAGAGCGGGTCGGCGAGATCCGAAAGGAAGGCGAAGCGGCAGGGCTCTTCGCACGCCTCAATCACCTGCTCGGCGAGTTCGCGCGCGCCCTCGCCGCCTTTGAGCCAGTGGCTCGAGACCGCGAAGCGCGCCCCCGCGGCCTCGGCGATGCGGCGCACGAGCGCCTGTTCGGCGGGCGTGTCGGTGTGGAAGCTGTTGAGGCACACCACCGGGCGCACGCCGGCGCGCTGCACGATGCCGATGTGCGCGAGCAGGTTCGCGCACCCTTTTTCGAGCAGCTCGAGGTTCTCGCTCGTGTAGATCGGGTCGAGGGCGCGGCCCGCCTGCACGGCGGGGCCGCCGCCGTGCAGCTTGAGGGCGCGCACGGTGGCCACGATCACGACGGCGTCCGGCGTGAGGCCCGAACAGCGGCACTTGATGTTCCAGAACTTCTCGAAGCCGATGTCCGAGGCGAACCCGCTCTCGGTGACGAGGTAGTCGCTGAGCGCGGCGCCGAGGCGGTCGGCGATAACCGAACTCTGGCCGATGGCGATGTTCGCGAAGGGCCCGGCGTGGACCAGCATGGGCTGGCCTTCGAGCGTCTGCATCAGGGTCGGGTTGACCGCGCGCGTCAGCCAGGCGGCCATGGCGCCGTCCACCTCGAGGTCGGCGGTTGTCACGGGCCGGCCGGATTTGGAGTAGGCCACGATGATCTTGCCGAGGCGCGCGCGCAGGTCGGCGAGGTCCGAGGCCATGGCGAGCACGGCCATGACCTCCGAGGCCACGGTGATGTAGAAGCCCGTGTGCATCTGGAAGCCGTCCATGTGGCCGCCCCGTCCGATCTCGATGTTGCGCAGCGCCTGGGCGCAGAAGTCGATGGCCCAGCGCATCTGGACGCGGGCGGGGTCGATGTCCAGCCGCGTGAGGCGGCTCTGGGCGAGGCGGGCGTCGTCGTAGTTGCGCTCGTGCTGCATGCGCGCGGTGAGGGCGACCATGGCGAGGTTGTTGGCGTTGGTGATGGCGTCGATGTCGCCGGTGAGCCCCAGCGAGAGCGGCGAGAGCGGGACAACCTGCGCGAGCCCGCCGCCTGCGGCGGAGCCTTTGATGTTGAAGGTGGGGCCGCCGCTCGGCTGCCGGACTGTACCCAGGGCGCGTTTGCCGAGGCAGCCGAGCCCCTGCACGAGGCCCAGCGTGGTCGTGGTCTTGCCCTCTCCGAGCGGCGTCGGCGTGATGGCGGTGATGTCGATGTACTTGGCGCGGCGAGGCTGGGCACCCAGGCGCGCATGGACGGCGGAGGCGTCGACTTTCGCGAGCAGCCGGCCGTAAGGAATGAGTTCTTCGGGCAGGAGTCCGAGTTCCGCAGCGATCTCGGAGATGGGGCGCAGGAAGGGCTCGGCGGTCTCGGCGATTTCCCAGTCGGCCAGTTTCACGGGGTCTAGTTTCGGCATCGTCATGGATGAGATCCTAGGGTTCAGAGTTGAGCGTTGAGCGTTGAACGTTGAGCGTTGAGCGTTTGAATTCGAGAGAACTTTCAACTCTCAACGCTCAACTCTCAACTAAATCAGTCACCGCCAGGCGGGCGGGATGGGCGGGCGCTTGAAGGGTTTGTTCGGGTCGTCGGGCGGCTTGTCTTTCTTGAAGGTCATCGTCTCGCGGAAGACGTCGGGGCTCTCGATGTTGGCGTTGATGGCCTTGACGAGCGCTTCGGCCGAAGGCGCGTCCCGTTTGACGATGTCGGCGTTCAGCAGGCCGGCCTGGAGGGTGTCGCCTTTGACGGTGTAGGCGGCGAACTGGTAGACGCGGCCGTCCTCCGGCAGCGTGCCGAGTGCGGTTCCGAACCAGGTCAGCTGCACCAGCGTGCGCTCGCCCGCCTTGCACAGGCAGGCGCGAGCGAACAGCGCGTTCTTCTCGCCTGCGGGGAAGGAAACCAGATACTCGTTTGTTCCGAGCGGCAGCACCAGCAGGCGCTGCGTCTCCTTCTCAACGGTGCGCGACCACGCGCCGACGAGGGCCTGGTCGATGGGGCTGTCCGGCGTTTTGGCGAGAGGAACCGTATAGTCGCATCCCGCAAGAAGAACCGCGCCTCCGGCCAGCATCCACGCTCTCAATGTCATGGTGTTGTTCCTTTTTGTCTAGCAGCGGCTTCGGAAGAACCACCTCGCAAGACCAACGGGTCGGGCGGTTTTCACGGAACCGCCGCTGAAGGTGTATCACAGTTTCAAAGAATAGGCTAGAGACCCGCCGTCGGCAAGGAGAATTTAGGAGTTAGGATTTAGGAGTTGAATGCGCAACGACCCGCGAAACCAAGCGTCCTCTTGAGTATTGCCCCTTCACGGACTTGGGCTTGGCGCAGGAAAACGTGTGTCGTCAGCATGAAGACATGAAAAACGACCGTTTATGGAAGCGTATAAGCTGTTCATCTTCAAGGTATTGAAACTCCTAACTCCTAACTCCTAAATCGGCTGCGGATTCAACAAAGTTGGATCGCAGCCAGCCGGGTTGTCCAGATAGGCGGGACGGTTGGAGAGCCATTGGATCTTGTCCTCCTCGTCGTGGCGGATGACCTCGACGAAGTACTTTTTGCCGCGCACGAACAGGCCGTGGACCGCGTCCGGGCCCTCGGTGTCGGCCACCGTCTGGACGATGTCGATCATCGGGCGCGTGATGGTCAGCCCCGGCAGGAAGATCGGAATGCCGGGCGGGTAGGGGACCAGCAGCTGGCTGCTGACGCGGCCCTCGGTCTGGCCCAGCTCCATCAGCTCGCCGTCGCACAGGGCGGCGTCGCGCGGCAGAACCGTCGCCTGGCCATTCACGGCGGAGGTCACGCTGCTGTCGAACGCGTCGCACTCGGGGCGCCCGATGGTGTCCTTGCGCTGGATGATGGCGCGGTAGAGGTGTTCGAAGTGATCCTCCACCGTGCCCATCGAGACGAGAAAGAGGATGGTGACCGGCGTGGACTTCTCCCACTGGATCTTGAGGTCGCGCAGCAGATCCTTAAACTGCTTGCAGGCCTCGGGGGTCTTGAAGGAGAGCACCAGCTTGAGGGGGTCGTGCATGTAGCCTTCGCGGTCGTAGGCGTCCGCGTCGGCCTCGCCGACGATCTCGCGCAGGCCAACGAAGCAGGCTTCCTCGGGCTGGCCGCAGTCGCGGGCCACGCGCTGCTTGAACTCCTTGACCCAGCGCAGCCGCTCCTCGATCAGGCGGAGGCCTTCGAGGCGCATCTGCACGCCGGCGCAGTCGAGGGTGGCCATCATCGGGTAATGCGGCGAGGTCGAGTGCCAGTAGCGCAGCACCTCGTGGAGGTCGTGGCTGAACTTCTCGTACGAGCCGTGGCCGTTGAGGGCGAAGCGCGTGCGCAGCCATTTCCAGTCGGCGGCCTCGCCTTCGAAGAGCTGCTTGAAGCGCAGCGAGACGTGGATCATCGAGGCCTGGCTGAAGGCCGCGAGGGTCTTGTGGGTGGAGTGTACCGCGAAGTGCGCGCTGGTGGTCTCGTGGATGGCGTTGTAGCGCACGCGCTTGCCGTTGGCGGTGACGGAGGTGTAGTACGGGTGGAAGCTCAGGTAGGGCGCCCACGCCTCGTCGGCGTAAAAGAGCATGCCGTGCCGCTCGCAGAGGCGGGCGATCTCCCAGACGGGGTAGAGCACGCCCTCGTAGGTGCAGGTCGTCAGCACCAGCATGCGCGGCTGGGCCTTCTCGGGGTAGTCGGCGCTGATGGACTTGCGCAGGTCGCACATGGCGATCGGGCCCCAGACGCCGAGCCGGGCGTTGAAGCGGGCGGGCAGGTAGTTCGGGATCGCGCCGGCCATGACCACGGCGTGGTGGACGGACTTGTGGCAGTTGCGGTCCAGCAGCACGGTCTCGCCCGGCCGGAGCAGGGTCATCAGCATGGCCTTGTTCGAGGTGGTCGAGCCGTTGGTGATGTAGCAGCTCTGGGCGGAGCCGAAGATCTCGGAGGTCAGGCGCTGGGCGTCGGCAAGGGGCGTGCGCGACTCGGGCTTCGAGAGGTCGCCCAGCCGGTGGACGGAGACGCTGAGGTCCGAGCGGAAGCTCATGCTGCCGTACTCGTGGCGGAACCCCTGCAGGAAGAGCGAGCGGCTGAAGGCGTGGCCCGCGTTGTGGCCGGGCGTGTGCCAGGAGGTGCCGGCCTCGTCCATGACGTAGTGGCGCAGCGCGTGCCAGAAGCGCGGCTCCCACAGGGCGCGGAACAGGTGGCGGATGCGCGGCAGGTGGGCGGAGATGTTCGTGAACACCTCTTTGGGCTTGAGCACCCAGCGTTTGGAGGGCACCCGGACCTTCTCGGCGCCGGGGTTCGTGAGCACGACCTTGGGGATCGCGGGGAAGTAGGTGTTCAGCCACTGCGGCAGCGAGATGCTGTCGACGGTCAGGGCGTGCAGGGGGATGCGCCGGCCGCTGGCCTTATCGGTGAAGGCATCGTCGAGCAGGAAGAGGATGCAGTTTTTGCCGTCGTCGGTCAGCAGGCCGTTGGCGCTGTCGCCCTCGAGAAAGAGCGCGTCGTTCAGCTCGTCGGCGCTGGCCACGGGGACAATGCGCAGGGGAGGCCAGTCGAGGGGCTCCTCGGAGGGAAAAGTCTCTTCGCAAAACGCATGAAAGGTGTCGGAGAGCCCGTGGGCCAGCGACTGGACACCCTCGCGGCTTGCCGGCTTGTCAAGAAGATGGAAGACGGTCAGTTCGTTCATATAGGGGTTGACGGGCTGCGGCCTGCGCATTCGCGGGAGGTCTCTCCGCCTGTCTCGTTTCCTTAAAGTGACTGCGATAACTAAAACGCGGAAAAGAGTACGGCAAAGGGAGGGCCTCTGACAACGCTTTTTTGTGGGTTTATTTTTTACGCGCGGGTTGAACTTTTGCCGGCTTAGGATA
This sequence comes from uncultured Lentisphaeraceae bacterium, assembly GCA_964390795.1. Lineage (GTDB taxonomy): Bacteria > Verrucomicrobiota > Kiritimatiellia > RFP12 > UBA1067 > CAYMLQ01. The sequence goes on along the minus strand of CAYMLQ010000004.1, from coordinate 28,929 downwards.
TACTTTCATCAACTTATCACAACGGAGGTGGAAGGGTGACGAGTCGGAAACGTAAGGCAAAGGGCGAGGCGGCGGGGCCATCCAAGCGAAGCGTTCTGTTGGTGGACGACCATCCGCTGTTGCGCGAGGGGATCGCCGCTCTGATCCGGGCCACCTCCGACCTGCGGATTTCCGCCGAGGCGGGCAGCGCTGCGGAGGCGCTGGAGGCGCTGGCCGCACAGGTGCCGGATCTGCTTCTGCTGGACATATCCCTGCCGGGCGCGAACGGGATTGAACTGCTCAAGGACTTGCACGTCCGGCACCCCCTCATGCATGTGCTGGTGCTGTCGATGCACGAGGAGAGCGTGTATGCCGAGCGCGCGCTGCGGGCCGGCGCCAACGGGTACGTCATGAAGCAGGAGCCGGGGTCAAAGGTGATTGACGCGATACGCTGCGTGTTGCGCGGCGAAGTGTACGTGAGCACGGCGCTGGCCTCCCGCATGCTGAGGCTGTTTGTCTCCAACAAAAAAGGGGCGGATACGCGCGCCAGCGTCGAGCGGCTCAGCGACCGCGAGCTGCAAGTCTATACGTTTATCGGCGGCGGGCTGTCGTCACAAGAGATCGCGGACAAGCTGAAGCTGAGCATCAAAACGATCCAGACCTACCGGGAGCACATCAAGAGCAAGCTCGGGTTGCGCAATGCGACCGATCTGGTCTACCACGCGACGCACTGGGTCAAGAACGACATGAAAGAGCCCGGTTGAGGAAGGCAGGGGTCGGAGGTCGGCGTGCGCGCCACCACCGGCACCGGGGGCCGGCGGCGGGTTCGGGGACCCCGCCCTACCAAGCGCGGCGGCGGGCTGGCCGATCACTTGAACTCTCAACGCTCAACGTTCAACGTTCAACTCTCAATTAAAGAAGTTACCTCGTTTGTTCCCGCTCCGTTGGCGGCTGGCTTCCCTCCTACCTCCTACCTCCTACCTCTTACCTCTTACATATTACCTCTTACATATTACCTCTTACATATTACCTCTTACCCATTCCCGCGTTCGCGCGGGGCGCGCACAGGCAGGGAGCGTACATGCACGCGCCGCATCAGCGCGTGGAAATCATCGCTGGGCAGCTCGGCGAACTGGCTCGGGGTCACGCCGACCACTTTTCTGAAAATGCGTGAGAAATAGGCCGGGTCAGTAAAGCCGCTCGTGCCGGCGATGGATGCTTTGCTGGCTGCCGAGTGCTTCAGCGCCAGGCAGGCGTGGTGGATGCGCAGGCACGTCAGGTAGCCCAGCAGGGAGTGGCCGGTGATGCGTTTGAACCGCCCCGAGATCGAGCTGTGGCTGAGGCCGAGATCGTCCAAGGCCGACGACACATTGACATCCGGGTCTTGCCAGTGGCGCTGAAAAAACTGTTGGATTTTGAATACGGCCTTGTTTTCCGCGAACATGCAGGCCTCCTCGCCCAAGACGGCCAGCATGTCGTGGCCGACGCTGGTCGCTTTGGCAACCGAGGCTGGACTTTTGTTTTGGAGGTGCTCGAGCAGCCGGCTAAAGCGCTCGGTGGGGACGTTCGCGACATTGAAGACGCTGCCCCATAGGCCGAGGCCGTGAAACCGTTCGGACGTCGCGTGGCCGTCGAAAGCGACAAGCTGGTATTCGGTCGCCTCAGCCGTGGTGTGGCAGCTGATATAGTCGCCCGGAAGCGCGACGGCTGCCTGATTGGGGCAGACGGTGTGCTGGCAATAGTTGATCGAGCAGACCAGCGATCCGTTCAGGCAGTACACCACGCGGGCATACGTAGCGAACTGTTCCCCCAGAATGGGGCCCATGGGAACTCTGCAGTGCGCTACCCGCAAGACCTCGAACGCCGGGTCGACGATGGAGCAAGATGATTTCCGAACCGCTTCGTTTCTGAAGAAAGCGTCCATAAATAGAACCCTCCCTAAACGTGAACCAGAACAATTTGTATTTTTGCAGAATTCTTAGGACAAAACAATAGGACATTTTAATCAAGTGAAAAGATGGCATTTCTGTAACGTTAAATAATCCAAACATTTCAAAAAGTGTCCTATTGAAGATTCTACATTAAAATGACATTATAACGCCGTGCTTTCCATTTTCCACCGTATGAATGGTTAGCTGACTTCCTGTTTCCTGTACGGCTGGGGTGAACGCCAAGCGGTCGTGCGAAAGCATGCCTAAGTGGAGCATGGGGGGGGCGTGGGGGGGTGAACGTCGATGAAAACCAATGTTGAGCGGCAGGCCGTGCGTTTGCTGCTGGTTGATGATCATCGCTGCATGATCGTAGGCCTGGCCCGCCTGTTGGACGATGACCCGCTGTTGCAGGTCGTGGGGATGGCGGGGTGCTTGCGGGAGGCCGAGGAAGAGTTGGTGCGTCACGCGCCGGACGTGGTTCTGCTGGACTTGCAGCTGGGCGGCGGCGAGTCCGGCTTCGCGTTTGTGCCGCGTGCGAAGGAGTTGCAGCCCCGCGTGAAGATCATCGTGTTTTCGACCTATGACGGCGAGTTCTACCGGCAGCACGCGGAGGGCCTCGGCGTCCACGGGTATGTGGCGAAAGGCGCGGACGTCGAGGTGTTGAAGGCCGCGATTCACAAAGCCATGCAGGCGGGGGAGGCGGGCGATGCCGAGTCCGATGCCGGGGGGGCGCAGAAGACGCTCTCGCACGGCGAGGCGCATGTCATCCGGTGTCTGGCGAACGGGCTGTCGCAGAAAGAGACGGCGTGCGAGATCGGGATTTCGCCTTCGACGGTGGCGACGCACGTCCAGCGGGCGAAGGAGAAGCTGGGCGCCCGGTCGGTGATGCAATTGATCTCGCTGGCGGGGCTGGTGCCGGTCGAGGCCGACTGACCGACTGACCACTGACCTCTGACCTCTGATTTCTGACTTCTGACTTCTGACTTCTGACTCTTAACAAGGGGACATCATGGCGGGCAAAGGATGGAGCAAGCGCGGGTATGGCTGCGCGGTCTCGGGCGGCGACTGCCTAGCCGTGTGCATGAGGTATCATGTGTCGGATCGCCGTCTGAGCGTGGATGACGCGTGGTACGGGCGGTTGGACGACAAAGGGTTCGTCCTGCGGCTTGCAGGTAAGCTGGGGCGCAAGCCGTTCTGGGTGCCGTTGGATCTCGCTTCGGACAGCGAGCGCAGCGATATCAAGGTCTGCGCGATCGATGATGCGGACGGACGCATACGCGGAAACCGTCTGAATGATGCGGTCGAAGCGCAGTTACGGGCGGCAGAGACGAACAAATCGGGAGAATATATCCGGACGCACACGCGTTTTATGCTGGAAGGTAAGAAGGCGCACATCGTGGGCGCCTCCGTGCCGAGGGCGGCATTCAAAAAAACGCTGGCCATATGGTCTGGAAGTGGCGTGCTGAACCCTTGTGTGGGGTCGGTCCATGCGGCGCTTGTCAATTTGTTCTTGGCGCTTCATCCTGCGGCCGACGCCGCAGAGCCGGTACACCGTCTGCTGGCCCATCGTGCGGCGGATTCGGATCTGTTCTGTTACCTGCAGGGAAAAGCCTTTATGGACAGCGGATCGAGCCCGTGGGTTGTGGGCGGGTTTGAGGGATTGCTCGATCATCTGGGCGCGTGGGGTGGCGATTTCGCGCAGAAATACCGGCTGACCCATACGGATCGCGTGAAAGCGTATGTCATGGGACCGGAGCCATTACCCGCCGGACAGGAGGATGCGTTCAAAGACGATTCGCTCGAGTTTTGGTCAGTTCCGTGGGGCGAGGCGGTGACCTTCGCCTCTGGAACGGTCGAGAAGGCGGTCCTTGAGCATCGCGCGCTGGCCTTTTCCGCTTTGGGACTGGCTCTTCACGGAGTTTGAGACTATGGCTTTGTTCTATCAGATCAACTTCTCGACCGAGCGGATCGAGGGTATCAACAAGATCCGTTGGCTCGTCTGCTTTCTGATTTTGTGCCTGTTGACGGGGGCGGGAATCTTCGGCTTTTATCTGTACGAGGAATCCAAGAAACCCGTGCTCGCGCCGCGTCTGGACGCCTATCAGACGCACGTCACGCAGGTCACCCAGACGCTGCAGGATTGGAAACAGGCCGAGGCTGGCTGGCAGGAGGTCCGCACGTACGTCGAACAGGAAGACCAGCTCGCCCCGGCGGACATGCTTCGGGCGCTCGAGGGGTTGGCGCAGATGGGCGCGCAGCCCTCTTCCGATGGTTGCCCGTACGCGTTCCTGCCGGAGCGCTTGGAGATCCGCCGTGAGGGCAGCATCGTGCTGACCGGTGAGGCCTCTCTGCCGGAGCGCGAGAAGGTGGCCCACTGCGCTCGTTTGGCTGAGATGGTGGCGAAACAGGTCACCAATGTGGTTGCTAGCATCACCAATGCCGTCACCGCCCAAATCTTCCCGCTGGCGCCGCACGCGCTGACGTTCGAATGGGCAAAACCGGTGCCGGGAGCGGAGGATGAGCGGCTGAAGGCGACCCTGACGGCGGCGTTCGCCAACGGGAAGCCTCTGGCCTTTAAGTCGCCGCCGCCAGAGCTTGAGAAGCGGCTGGCGGAGGCGAAAACATGGCATACGAAAGTGGGCCAGTGCAAGCTTGCGATGGCGTCCGGCAAGAAAGAAAAGGTAGAGGATCTCCTCAACCGCATGCTGTCCGAAAATAAGAAGGCGCTGGGCGACGGCTATGAGCGGATCAAGGCAATCTCGGAAACCGCTGTGAACCCGCTGGCGGTCTCGCGTGCGGTCCGGGAGGCGCTTGGGGCGAAAACGCCGGGCGGCGTTGCCGCTTTTGAACACGCGTGGAACGCGCTGGCGCAAGAAAAGTGGCCATGGCGGCGGGTGGCAGAGCTGGATAACCCCGCGCTGGACACGTCGATTGCCAACCTCGTCGTGTGGCTGGGTGAAGGCGTCTTGCCCCGCAAACAGGCGTTCTTGACGATACAGAGCCGGAATTTGGCCTACCTGAATGCCATGACGAACGGCGTCCAAAGCCAGCATATCGAAAATGAAAAAAAGTTTTGGGAGGACGTTCTGATGCCTAATCTGACGGTGAGGAAAGAACTGGTTCCCAAAGAGGCGCTTCCTGCGGCGCTGGATAAGAAGGACAAGACTTCGCGCGTGGCGTTTCCCCTGTGGCGTGCTGCTTTCGACGAGAAGAGCGATCCGCAGGCCAAAAAAGGACAGGTGCCCTGGCTCTCCTTTGAAGAACTTGGGACGGTGCTCATGAATGTCGAGACAAACCCCGCGGGAACGTGGGTGACGGCGGTGACCGTTGATTTTGACAAAACGCAAGACGAGCCTGACCGCCGCTGGGCCAGACTTGAGAAAGTCACCGTCGAAGGCCGCGTGCCCTGCTGGATCGGGGCGGTTGCCCAAGTCTCTGCCGACCCTTCAAAGCCCACGCCTTCAAAGCCTGCCCCTTCAAAGTCGGCCCCCACGTCCCGGCATCCCTGATCCCCTCAGCTCCACAAGGAATCGCTCATGTCCGAACATTCCCAATCTCAGTCCGGCGGCAAGAAGTTCCTGTACGCCTTGCCGGTGTTTGTCGTGCTGATCGCTTGGAACCTGTTTTTCAACCCCGAGGCACGCGAACTTGTGGGACTCAAGAAGGCTAAACCGGCCCCCTCGATCTTCAGTTTTTTTAAACGCAAGAGCGGGCCGGTCGCCGCCGCGCACGCCCAGCCCCCCGCCTTTTCAGCAAAAGAATTCGGCGTCTTTTCAGAGAGTTTCACGCAGCGTAAGGTTCCCCAGGGGTTGATGATCGTAACGAACAAGCAGCCTGAAGAAATAGTGACAGAAACTGAAGAGGAAAAGGCTAAGCGGCTGGAAGAGGAAAAGCGTAGAAAAGAGGAAGAGGAACAGCGTAATAGAGCGGCTTCCCTCTGGCCTCTTCGCGTGCAAGGCGCCTATCAGGATCTTCAGGGCCGGTGGACGGCGATCGTATCCGGACACAATGTCCGCGCGGGAGATCGCCTGGCCTCCGGCACCGAGGGCAAGTGTGTCTATTCCCTCTTGGCAATCGGAAACCAGTGCGTCTGGATGCGCGTGCTTCCGCCCGGAGCGGACAGCGCGACGTTGGCTAAGCTGCCGGATGATATTGTTTGGCCGAATGTGGCGCTGATCGAGCTGGACCGCAAGTTTCTCCGTCCCGACTACGTGCCCGCCCGCGTCCGCTTAGGCAATGGCGCCACCCTCGGCAAGAACGATTCCCTGAAATACCAGGCCACGGGAACGACGTTCAGCGTGAAAGAGCTGTGGATGAACGGCGTGGTTTTTGTGGTGAGAAACAATGACGCCTACGCCGAACTGGCCTGCGTGCTGGTCACTCAGTGACATCGCCCGACGGAATGGGAGTCCTTGATGCCGGTCTTTAGAAGAGTCATGATCAGCCCCGCCGTCTTTGACGTGACGGCCCGATATGCAAGGATGAAGCGGTCAAACACCGCCAAGTCCAAGCTCAGGGAGTATGAGGAGCAGAACGCCAAGCTCCTCAACGGGGGCGTGCTCGCCGGCAAGATGGATTATGACTTTATCCAAGGCTTTATCGACCATGTGTCCGCCTGGCAGACGGCGGGGTGTCTGCCGATCGGAAGGGGAAACGACGAGGAGTCCGGTGCGTCGGTCTGGGTGCTGGCAGCCGTCGAAGAGGGAGACAAGGCTGACGGCTTCAAGCCGTTTGGTCCGTACCGCCCGAAGAGTAACGATGCGCCCACGCTGTCCCCCAGGGTGATTGCGGATGTGAAGGTTCTGTTGGAGGAGGACGTGCTTCACGGACACGAACTGGTCTTTCTCTGCGTCTCGCGCGCCGTGGTCGATATCGCTATCGACGAACTCTACATCAAGGAGCGGATCGGCGATGTCTTCGACTCCAGCGACAATCTGCGGGACGAGGGGACGGTCACCCTTATCGACGCCAAGCCTGTGCCCGAGATCGACCGCGCCGCGGTCGAACGCGGCCAGGGTTGGCTGCGCAACGCCATCAACCGCGGCGCGACCGATATCCACGTCGAGCCGGTCGAGGGCGGCGGCCGCATCCGCCTGCGCCTCGATGGGCGGCTCATCGAGTCCGAGCCGTTTGTCAAGACGTCGCTGCTGCGCCAGGTGACCTCCTGGCTCAAGGTGCAGGCCGATGTCGATATCACCGAGCAGCGTCGCGCGCTGGACGGCAAAATCAAGCTGGCCCGTAACCTCAACGGGAAGCGCTATGAGGTGGACGTGCGCTTCTCCTCGATCCCCACCATCTACGGCGAGAAGGTGGTGCTGCGTCTTCTCGACAAAAGCAAGCAGGCGGATAAATACTCGAGGGAGGGCGGGCTGCGCGGCGTTTTCCCTCCGGGCAGCGACGGGGTTGCGCTCTATGAAACCTTCGTCGAGGCGCTGGGCTACGGCAACGGCATCGTGCTGGTGACCGGCCCGACGGGGTGCGGCAAGACCACGACGCTGAACACCAGCCTGCGCCATCTGCTTGAGAAGCACGGGAAGACGATGAACATCGTGACCGTCGAAGACCCCGTGGAATACACCGTGCCCGGCGCGACCCAGATTCAGACCAACGATCTGGCCGACCTGACCTTCGCGAATGCCCTGCGCTCCATTCTGCGCCAAGACCCGGACATCGTGTTGGTGGGCGAAATCCGCGATGGCGAAACCGCCAATGTGGCGGTGCAGGCCTCGCTGACCGGCCATTTGATCCTTTCGACGCTTCACACCAACGACGCAATCGGCTGCGTGGAGCGCCTCGTCGACCTTGGGGTCAGCCGCTTCCTGATCGGTTCGACCGTGCGCCTTTTCCAGGCCCAGCGCCTGATCCGCCTGCTCTGCCCCGGAGAGAACCCGCCCTCGCATGTGACGGGCTGCGCCCTTCGGCTTTCCGAAGAGGAGACCCTGCGCCAGGTGGAGGCTAGCCGGCTGAAGCCGTACCTCGACCGGTTTCAGGGAAAGCGCCTCTGGGAGTCGGACAAAGACGGCGGCTGCGCGTGGTGCGAGAGCATGGGCTACAAGGGGCGGCGCGCGGTGATGGAGGTGATTCCGATGCGCCCGGAACTGCGCGGCGCGATTCAAAAGAACCTCACGCGCGACGACCTTCTGGCCGTGGCCCGCGAACACTGCAATCTCCGCAGCATGGTGGACTGCGGCATCGATCTGCTGCTGGCCGGCAAAACCGATATCTCCCAGGTGGAAGAACTGGAGCTGGGAGATGGGTGAGGGGTCGGGAGAACGTCGAACGCTGAACGTCGAACGCCGAACGCTGAAGTTAAGAAAATGGGATGAACGAAAGAATGCGGAGCAAACGGATTTCTACTTCTGAGTTCGGCGTTGGACGTTCGACGTTCGGCGTTCGAATTGAGTTGTTTACCTCTTACCTCTTACCTCTTACTTCTTACTTCTAAAGTCACGCTATGCCCACCTACGAAGTCACATACCGCGATAAAGAGCGCAAGACCTGCTTTACCGGCAAGGGCGGGACGCAGCCGCATATCAAGGCGAATGACGTACAGGACGTCTATGCGACGATCCAGTCCCAAGGAGGCACGGTTCTCAATGTCCAAGCCGTCGCCGGGGGGTGGTTCAGCGCTGCGTTCAACAAGCTGAGCCACATGAAGCTCTCCTTAAAGTTCGGAGCCAGCGCGGATGACTTCGCGATGCTGTGCGATGTGCTGCGGGCGCTGCTCTCGGCGGGCGTCCCCGTCCTGCGCGCGGTCAAGCTTGCGGCGGGCGAACTGGCCAATCCTTGGCTGGGCAAGAAATTGTCAGTGGTGGTGGAGATGATCGAGAAGGGTCAGGCGCTCTCGACCTCCATGGAGTCGCTGGGCAAGGCGTTCCCGATTACGCTGACCTCGGCGATCCGGGCGGGCGAAAAGATCGGCGAGGTGCCGAAGAGCCTGGAGAAGATGGCCGTGCTTTTCCGGCGCAAGGCGGAGATCAAGCGTGAGACGATCAGCGCGCTCATCTATCCCATGGTCGCGGTCGTGGTCTTCATCGTGGTCTGCGTGGTGATTACGATCAAGGTGCCCGAGGCCTTGCAGGATGCCATCGGCAGCGACATCATGAAAGACAAGAAGCTGTTCATGCAGTTGCCGCTCACGATCCAGCTCTTGTTTACGTTAAAGGCCCATCCGGAGTACATGGCCGCGCCGTTCGTTGTGATCGGAGTGTTCATCGCGCTGGTCGCCCTGGGAAACCAGTTCAAGCCCACGCGTCTGATGATCGCGCGGCGGGCCCGCAAGGTGCCCTTCATCGGCAAAATGAGGGCGGAGTTCGCCTTGGTCGATTTTCTGGAGTCCGTGGCGCTCAACCAGGAGAGCGGCATCAAGATCGGCGAGTCGCTGGAACTGATCCGCCGCACGACCTCCGACCCGCTGATCGAGGACGCCATTGGTCGCGTGCGCGAGCGGATCATCGCACGGGGCTTTTCGCTGTCCACCGCGATCGAGCCGGAGACGGTCTTTCCGGGGCTGGTTCGGCAGATGGTGACCGCCGCCGAGGCGGGCGGGCATCTGGCTGAAATGCTGCGCCCGGTCGCCGAGTACTATGGCCTTCGGGCGCGCGCCGCGTTGAAACGCATGATTGATTTTATGACCCCCGGCATGATCATCCTGCTGGGTTCCGTCATCGGGCCGGTCATCATGGGCGTGTACAAGACGCTGCTGCTCATGCAGAAGCTGGTCGGCGAAGGAGCAGGGGGGTAGGGCGCAGAGTTCAGTGTTCAGGGGTCAGGGTGGGAATGGAGACAGGGGTCAGGGAGGGAATGGCAGCAAGGTGAAAAGATTCAGGCAAGAGACGCGGGGTATGGAGTGCGTGCGGCAAGCGGTATTCCGCGCGACGCCGCTTTCTCGCCTCCCTTTGTCGGTAACTTCAGAGTTCGGAGTTCGGAGTTCGGCGTTCAGAGTTCGGCGTTCGACGTTCGACGTGCGGCCGGGGTTGGTAGGGCGGGGTCCCCGAACCCGCCGCGTTGTTTGCGTGGTTCGGAAAGCGGTGCCGCGCGGGATACCGCTTGTCACCGCACTCCAAACTGTGTACCCAACCATTTTCATGCCGCTGAGCGTCAACACGAATGAATCGCACCCGTGTCCCCAAAATTCGAACGGCAATTCAAATTTGACTTCTGAGCCACGGGAATGCAGGCTAAAGCCTGTACTACGAACGGTTTCTTATACGGAAAGAGGCGTTTGTAGTGCAGCCTTCAGGCTGTCTCAAGTCAAATTTAGAATTGCTGGAATTCGAATGGCTGCTCTTGGTAATCGCTTGGTGACAGGGGGTGCGAGTTTCGTGCGTATGGCGTGCGGAGCGTCTGGGAGCGCGGGCGCCCTCGCCCGCCCTGCGAAAGTCCGTGCAAGGCCGGCCGCAGCCAAACGTGGAACAACCGCTTGCGGACGGTCGTGTCGACAACATGGTTGCGGGCGGGGGCGCCCGCGCTCCCAGTCTTGCGACACGCTTTCATCTGAAACGCGCCCTTCTCGCATACCCCTGTCAACCGATTACCTGCTCTTGACTCTTGACTCCTGACTCCAGTATTCTAAGGCGCTAACACTGCAAAAAATGATGTCTTTATCACGTACAAATGAATGGGGCTGGGTCTTCCTACGGGCGGGCGCGGGGCTGGTCTTCTTGGGCCTCGGACTGAAGGGCCTGCGCAGCGGCGGGGCCGACCTGCAGGAGATCGCGCAGACAGCGGTGGGCATTTCCGCGCTGCTGGGCCTGTTCGTGCGGCCCTGTGCCCTGTTCGTGCTCGTGGCGATGGCCTGGCTCTCCATCTCGACGCGCAGCGTGAGCCTCAGCCTCGTCTACGCCTCAACAGCACCCATCCTTTTCGCGGTCGGCCTGCTGGTTGGCGGCGGCGGCACCGTGCTGGCGGTCGGCTACATGCTTGCGGGTCTCCGCGGGAGGTGGTGGCAGTGAAGAAGAAGTTAGGATTTAGGAGTTAGGATTTAGGAGTTGGGAGTCGAGCGTCGGAAGTCGGAGATCGGGAAGGGATAGGCGGACGAGTGAAGAGAGTCGGTCATAAGCGGTCAGGTTTGGAGTGCGTGCGGCAAGCGGTATCCCGCGCGACGCCGCTTTCTCGCAATCCCTTATACCCCCGTGCCCATAACTTCAACGTTCGGAGTTCGAGTTTCCCTTGTTTTATTTCCGGCACCCCGGGTGGCTGGCTGACCTCCGACCTCCGACTTCCGACCTCCGACCTCTCACCTATTACTTCTTACCCATTACTTCTCCCCTCTCCCCTCTGTAGAGATTTATCTACAACGCGGGGGCTATGCAAGCGTATACGCACATGCTAAAGTTCCAGCCGTACACAAGGGAAGGCGGTCGCGGGTGCGGCTCCGACCCGCGATTACAAAATCGAAGCAAAGGTTCAAACCATGAGTATGCCTCGTATGCCAAAAGGGAATAATGGCGGCTTCACGCTCGTCGAACTCCTTGTCGTGATTCTGATCATCGTGATCCTCTCGGTCACCATGCTGCCGCTGTTGGCGCCGTTCGTGACCAAGGCCAAATACGCCGCCGAGGGCGTGCCGGTCATCGGCAACCTGCGCACCAAGATCGAGATCTACCGCATCGAGAAGGAACACCTTCCCGGCATTGTGCTGTCTAAGAATGCCGTTCCGCTGGCCACTGACGGCATCGCTGCCGCTGCTACAGCGCCGACACTGGAAAACCCCACATCAACGTGTTTGAATTTTGCGGGTGGTGACGTTGATACGGATACTGTCCCTGCAACAGCGGCATTCTACGTGCAAACACTGGCTGAAGATCCAACTCTTGCAGGCACGGAGGGTGACAAGTATGTGCCAGCGACATTGATTAATGGTGATTACACCATTCCTGCTTCCGAATTCAATTATTCCGCTGATCTGCTCGGCTTACCCTACCATGCCTTCACTCAGATTGATGTCAACTTTGCCGACCTGACGGGCAAGAACCTGCGGCCGAAGCATTTTCAATATGTGGGAATGGGCAAGGGCGACACCTACATGTATGCGCTGGGGTGCTTCGGCTGTGCGGATGGCTTAAAGGCCGGAACGGGATATGCGGTTTTTGAGTTCAATTATCCGGGCATGGGGCGCAAGGTCGTGATGACCTACGAACTGTATAAGCCCGTCGTTACCACCAGGCAGTTGGTGTTTGTTTCTGACAATATCGGCACACATGACGCTGCAACAGAGGACTCTACACCTGCATTGTCAGTTTTGCCAGGTGCAACTGATACGGCAGGTATCACTGCGGCAAAGAAGACGAATGCCGTCTATTTGCCGACTTGGGCGCAGTTGACAGGACTAGACGCGGACTATCAAGACGCATTGGCCTCGATGCGCGTTCTGGGCTGGCAGTAATACCGGGTTAAGGCTGTTTGAAATCGCTAACCTGATGTCCGCTAAGTTTACCTCTAGCGGGCATCAGGTGTTTTAAGTATAAGTTTGCAGAGGTGACGTCTTGAGAACGGGCAGGGGATGCGTTATGAAAAAGTCGTATTTGAGGGGTTGCCTGACGTATGCCAGGAGTCTTGTGGCCGGCATACTGGTTTGCGGGGGCATGGCGGCTCGGGCAGACTATTACGATTTTCGAACGACTGAGGCCCAGGCCGGCTGGCAGACACTGGCGGGGAGCGGCGGCAGTTGGCTGGCAAGCGCGAGCTTCGGCTGGAGGGCCACAAACGGAGTCGGAAGGCTTGTCTCGACCAACTCGTATATGCTTGCCGCCGACACCGTTATATCATTGAACATGTCCAAAGCAAGCAGTGCGGGTGCGCCCGCTGTGACACTTTCTTATTATGCGGAGAGTGACGCGTCTGGTACGGCTCTGGCGAGCGAGACCTTTACGAACATCACCTTATATGTGTCCCCCGCATTTACACCGGCTGTCACGCACCGGGTGCCGGCGGAATTGGCCGGAAGAACAGCCTATGTTACGGTCTCGGTTTCGGGACTGACAGGCGGAAACACGCTGAACCTGCTGTCGCTCTTTATCGGACGCGGGTTGAAGTATCAGACGCTCTGGCCGTGTAGCGGAACCAATGATATCGGCGCTGGCGGCTGGTACAGCAGCGGTGTCCCCTGGGAAGCGGTGAACGAGGGAGGAACCACAGGCCCCTGTTACCGGCTTGACGTTCGAAACACATCGAGCATGACTACGCTGCGAACCCGGTATCAGCTCGATCCGCCGCAGAATGATAATGTGCGCGTTTCTTTTGAGATCTTCAACGAGCCTGACAGCACGCCTCTAAAGAAAGACTACTTTCAGGTTTATGCGCACACCAACGCGTGGATTAATGAGGCTCCGACACGTATAGCCGTGGAAGGGCCTTTGCCGAGATGGGATGCTAATGCGCCGGAAGGTTCAAATGCTTGGCGGCGAGTGAGTGTGAGCACCTATATTCCAGGCATTCGCAACACCCGGACGTTTCAGCTGGGATTTGAAGGCCAGGGCAGTGCGGGCGGAAGATATCTTCGTTTCCGCAACATTACGGTTGATTTCCGGACAACCGTGGAGCCCATGGGTATCGTGTGGAAAGACGCCGCGGGCGTTACGATCGGGCATTCTGAAAGCAATGATCTGCGGATCGGTGCCACGCCGATACCGGCGTTCCATGTTGAATTGCGTCCCGATGATGACGCGGCCGTGGACCGGGTCACGGTTTACCGCCGGGCCTTAAACCGCGGAGGCGCCGAGACCGCCCGCCTGGCGGACACGGTCGTGTCGAACGGCATCGGGCGCGTCTTCTGGACCGTCGGTAACGCCATTGATGCGGTCGAGGCGGGTGAAACCAACCTCGTGCGCGCGGAGTGCTACTTTAGCTCGAAATCAGGGTTGGCGACCAACAGCCCGTCCATCTACCCCAAAAGCGGGGACTGGATTACCAATGTGGTGGGCGGAGTCGGCGGCGTATGGATCAATGAAATCGGGACGAACTGGGTCGAGCTGGCCTCGCGTTCGGGGCGGGTGATTCCAGACGGGTGGAAGGTGGCCTATTTGCCCGAAGGCGCGTCGGTTTACACGGAGCACGCGCTGTCGGGGCACACGTTTACAGCGAACATCTTCCATGATTTGAGTTTTCTGGCGGTTGCTCCGGTTGCAGACTTGGGCACGCGAGGCAACGTCAAATTGCTCAATTCTGTTGGTGTGGTGGAATTCGAGGGTGTGTATGATCTTTCATCCGGTTCGTGGGGCGCCCGTGGAAGCTGTCCGAATTTGGGTTCGGCAAGCGACTGGACGTTTTACTGGACTAATTTCGTCTATGGCGTGACGAATGTGGCGACGGAAGGGGAGATTAACGCGGGGCAGTATAAGACCACGGATGTGCAGCTCGCGTTGCGTGCTCAAGCCTCGGTGGTCGGTTATGAAACAGTTATCCCAAATGTGAAAATGACGGTGACGCCGCTGTTCAGCAATCAGGCGACGGTTAGCCCGACATCGGGTATCACCCGCGCCACTGGCTGGACAGATGTCATGACGTTCAGGGGCGAACACATATCCAGTGAGACGTCGAAAGTTCAAATCGCGTCGAGTGTTTTCGGATATCTTGCTGACGATTATATTGCGGACGCTGCGGTTTCCAGACAAGCAGATCCCGTGATAACCAATGATTTCAGCATACCCTTTGCGCCCTCGCTGGCATACGACCCGTTTGACACGTTGGCGACGTATTGGGGGATCACCCAACTGACAGCGATTGCTGTTGATTGGATACACGAGTCCGGGCGCGTCTATGCCAAGACGCGCAATCTCGCCGCAGGCAAGGCATCCGTATTCTCGGTTGGAAACGCCTTGCTCACGCGTGGCAAGAGTCAAATTCGCGTTTCGCTTGACGTGGCAAACAATTACTCTGGAGGCAAAGCTGACTACGGTGTGCCGCTTTTTGCTAACAGTAACAGATGGACAGACACCATGCAGTCTGGGTTGCCTGTCTTTTCCAACAGGTTCCCGTGGTTGGACGCCATTATCGGCAACACGGTCAACTCCAGTGTGCCCTACACCGCCATTGTGCGTCCAGCCTCCCTCGACATGGCGGCTCCCGTCTACTTCGGCATACGTGCCACGTCGGGTGGAACGGCGCGAGACCTCTACCTTGACAATGTTACCGTCGCTTTTCAGGACGCGCTGAACGGAAAAAGCTTGGCGCTCCGGCAGTATGCGGCGGATATCACCAAGCCGGTGACGTTTGACCTGCATGCCGAGGTGGAGGTGTGGGGCACGAACGTCACGCGCGTGGTGCCGAGTCTGGTCTGGCGCATGAGCGGGGAGCCGAGTTGGACGACCACCCGACTGATCCCGCATCTCGATTGGCAGCAAGTGTCGGGCGCGATGGCGGGTACGGACGGCACGGGGGTGATCACTCTTACGAACAACACCGTGCTGGTCGCCACGAACCTCCCCATCGTCAACCTCACGAAGCAGGACCGGATGGAGTATTACCTGATGCTCGCGTACAATCCGGACGACACCGATCCGGCACGCTATGCGGAGCCTTGGCTGAACGAGGATGGGAGCGGGAGTCTCAAGCGCCCCGAAGTGCGGTACTATCCCGACAATCACGATCAGATTGGAGGCGCGTGGACGTGCATCGGCAAAACGTATGGCTTCATCCCTCTCACGAATACGGTCGGCGGCCTCAGCGACGTGTGGATCAACGAGGTCAGCCGCAACACGAATGGGGCTCCTTCGAATGCCTTTATTGAGTTGGTAGGGCCTACGAATAAGCTTCTCAGCGGCTGGACCGTCGAAGTCAGCGAGGTGTCTGCCACCCCGGCCAAGCTGCTGGCTACGTACGCATTAACCAACTCCTTGTTGGCGGGTGCCACGAACGGGTATGCGTTCTACGTGATTGGCGGCGCGGGGGTGATACCGACCAATGTGGTCAGCCAAGCGCTCACCAATGACCTGCCCGAGCAGTGCGGCGTGACGCTGAAGGATAAGCAGGGGAACATCCGGTATCGTTTGGCCTTCACCAGCGGTTCGGTTCCGGCCGGCTGGAACGACGTTTTTGCGACCAACCGCCTGGCGCACGGTTTCGCCTCTTGGTCCGCCTGCGGCGTGGGTAACCCCGGCAACCAGCAGTACGCATGGACGGGTAGCGCCATCCGGACGCCGGGCGCTCCGAACAGCACCGAGCCGACGCAGATTATAGAGAACGGCGGTCCGATCGGCACCGGGGTGACGGGGCTGATCGCGGTGTCCGGCTCCACGGATCGCATAGCGGTGACAGTTTCTGGCGCCGCCGACGCGGACGGCGTGTCGACCGGCGTGGTGATCGTGGTCCAAGGGGCGGTCGAAGTCGCCCGCATCGGGTTCCCCGGCACGGATCTCGCGATGTTCACGGTGTCCAATCTCTCTGAAAACGTGAGGTATGAGGCACATGTGGTTTATACCGATGCCAAGGGGGTGGCCCGAGACGGCGTCACAGGTGCATCTTGCTATACGCTGCTGGCCGATCCCGCCGCACCGACGCTGGCTGACCGGACGACAGACTCCATCGCGGTAGCAACAGCCATGCCGCACTTGACAAACCAATTGGCGGGCGCGTTCTTTACCGGGCCGAACGGCAATTCGGGCTGGCAACAGCTCTCTCAGTGGCAGGACACGGGCCTGACCCCGAACACCCAATACGGCTATTCCGTGCTGGGCCGCAACGGAGATGGCATTGAGACCGAGGCGTCGCCGGTCACCAACTACTACACCCTCGCAAATCCTCCGTGGCTGTCTCAAGGGGCTCTTGTCAGTGTCAACCCGATGAGCCCGTCGTTAGGATTGAGCGTGACAAACCTGACCGGCGTCGGCGGCGATGCCGCGTTCGGCAATCCGAACTACACCTGTTATATGCTGCTTCACAGCAATGTCATGGGCGGCGCGGTCGGCTACGTGACCACGAACGGGATGGCGGCTGTGAACGCGGCGCAGGCCTCCTCGCTAAAGAATGACGCCACATGGCTGCCGATCACCGCTTGGACGAACCTAGCCATTTTCTGCGATGCGGGCACCTACGACCTCCGTCTTGTTGCACGTAACCAGGACGGCGTGGAGACGGCGGAGGGGAAGGCGTCGCGCGGCATCGTGACCCTGCAGCTCGCTTTGGACACCGCGCAGCAAGTGGCGGACCAGCCTTGGCGTCTCAGTTTCTCGGGCCGCTTCATGAATCCCACCGTCACGAATCTCACGGATCTGGCACTGGAATACTCGACGAACAGCGGCGCGTCGTTCGCAAGCGCCTTCATCCGGGCAGGGACGGTTACCGTCGGGACGGGGCCTGTCCCGGCTGTCAACAACGGGCAGTACTATCCCATCCTCGACGCCGCCACCGAGAACTACACCAATACGCTCACGGCGGCGGAGTGGGGTGTCACCAATAATCTCGCTTGGGGGAAAGACTATCTCGTAACCTTGAGGCTGGCCGGAAACGATGCGTTCCTAAGTGAAGCCTCACCCGCGACGAACCTGTTCATCGACCTTTCAGCACCCGACGTGGCCTTCTCGAATACGCCTGCCCTGTATACGAAGACCAATAGCTGCGAGATTTTTGTCGTCACTCCGGGTGCTGCGCAGCCGGATGACATCGTGACCGAATACCGACTGAAGTGGGAGTTTTCGCCCGACTACGGCACCAACGGGGTTTGGTACGCGCAAACGGATTATAATTGGACTGCCCCGTCCAATGTCGCCGCGCCGTTCAGCAAGACCGGTTTGTCGGCGGGTGCCCACCGTATTTCGGTGATCGGCCGCGACGCGGCCGGCAACTGGCAAACGACACCGAACGCCTCGGTTCTTACGTGGAACGTGGATGCGGCTCCACCGACGACAGTGACCGCAGATTTCGCGAACAAGCCGCTGCCGACGGACCTCAACACCTACGCGATCACCTTCGTGATGGTGACCAATACGCCGCTCAACGCGGTGCGCTGGGACTATGTGGTGACCAACTCTGTCGGGGAGACAAATGCGAATGTGGTGAACTGCCCGACCAACCGGTTCACCGTGACCGTGCCTGTTGACGACACCTATGGCATCCGCGTGTGGGCGACCGATCAGGCCGGAAATCGGCAGTCCGTCTCGCAACCCACGCGCCACGAGTGGGAAGTGGACTTAACGGCGCCGCCGCTCACGGGGATCGTGGTGTCCGGTATCCCGCAGCCCATCACGAGCGTGCTTTCCGCCGCAGTGACGGTGACGAACGCGCCCGGCGTGATCCGTCATGATTCGTTCGCTCAATGGGCCTGCGTGCTGAATGGCGCGAAGGTGCGGCCCGCTGTGGCTGTGGCGGCTGGGGCGGTCTCTAACCTGACGGGCTTCATTCAGAACGCGACCAATACGCTTTACATCTGGGCGCGCGATCCGGCAGGTAACTGGAGTGCGGATTCTGACGCCTTCGTCACCAACTGGTACGTGGACACGACTGTTCCGGTCGCCTGGTTCAATCCGGGTGTGCCCGCGTACATCAAGTCTCGCACGGCCAGCGTCACGATGGGCAGCGCCGGTCCGCTGGACGCGGTGCAGTGGCGCTACCGTTTGGCTGGCCAGTCTGAGATCGCCTGGACCTCCGTCTCCACGCAGACCGTCACGGTCGCGGCGGACGGCACCTATACCAATCTGGTCTGGGCGCGCGACGCGGCGGGCAACGAACAGGCGGCCCCCTCGACCAATATCTGGCGTGCGGACACCACGGCGCCGACGACGTTGGAGTTCCGGATTATTCCCGTGCCGCTGATTTCTGAGTGGACGCGGGTGCAGCCAACGAATTTCGCCTTCAGGGTCGAGGTTGATCTTCCGGCGCTGTTCGGCGGCGGCAGCGACTCGAACGCGCTCTTCCGGTACAGGCTCAACGGGGGTGCGACGAGCAATCTGACATGGAGCAGTTCGACGGGAACCGTCGTCACTGCCGCGGGTGGAGACGTGACCAACCGGTTGGATGTCTGGGCCTACGATTGGCTGACGAACGGGCCTTCGACTGCCAATAGCTTCTATTGGATCGTGGACACGGTCGCGCCGGTCGCCCGCATGACCGTGACGCCGCAGTCCCAGGGCGTCCAGTTCCAGACGAACACGACATGGACGGTGCGGGTAACCAATGACGAGCAGGTTGTGGCCTACCGCTATACGCTCAATGACGGAACGCGCCCGGCCGGCGGCGACAGGGCGACGAATCAATCGTTCTCTGTCAGCGGACTCGCCAACGGGAGCACGAACACGGTGCGGGTGTGGGGCTGCGACGAGGCCGGCAACTGGCAGGTCAACGCGGAGGCCGACGCGTACACGCGGATCGTGGACACGTCCGCTCCTTCCGCGGTGTTGTGGGGCTATCCCCCCGCCTACACCACCCAGACGGTTATTCGCGTGGGCGTGACCAACGCGCCCGGACTGCCTCTTCAGGACACGGTCGAGCGTTACCGCTGGCAGTTGGTCGGGCCGACGCCGGTCGCTCCGACAGAGGTGGGCAGTCTCGCCGATATCGTGACGCCGACGCTTTCGGAAGGCGCGTACACGAACCTGGTCTGGGGTTACGACCCGGCCGGAAACCGCCAGGTCGCCTCGACGAATGTGTCGTGGACCGTGGACACGACCGCGCCGACGCCGTTGACGGCCGACTTCGCAAACCGCCCGCTGCCGACGGATCTCAACACCAACGTGCTCACCTTCGTGATGGTGACCAACACGCCGCTGAACGCGGTGCGCTGGGATTACACGGTCACGAATTCGCTGGGCACAGCCGTGGTTTCGGTGGTGAACTGTACGAGCAACCGCTTCACCGTGACGCTGCCCTCGGCAGATACCTACGGCATCCGCGTGTGGGCCACCGACCAGGCCGGAAACCGGCAGGCCGTGGGCCAGCCGACCGCGCACACGTGGGAGGTGGATTTCAGCGCGCCGCCCGTATTGCTGTTCGGCGTGCCCGCGCCCTATACGCAGAGCGTGAGCGCCTCGATTTACGCCACCAACGCGGTCAACGCGCTGCGCCGCGACCAACTCGCGCAATGGGTCGGCGTGCTCGACGGCGGCGCCAGCCCCGTGCGTCCCTCTTTCAGCCTGGCCGTCGGTGCGGTCACCAACTTCACCGGCCTGGCGGACGGCACGCACACGCTGCACGCCTGGGCGTGTGACCGTTCCGGCAACTGGACAACGAACGGTGCCGCGTATGTGACCAACTGGGTGGTCGACACCGTGGCCCCTGAGGCTTTGTTTGCCGTGCCTGTACCCGCGTACACCAATTCGCGCACGGCCCGGATCATCATGGGCAGCACCGGCAGGGTCGATGCGGTACAGTGGCGCTACCGCCTGGCCGGCCAGTCCGAGATCGCCTGGACCGCCGTCGCCACGCAGACCGTCACGGTCGCGGCGGACGGCACCTACACCAATCTGGTCTGGGCGCGCGACGCGGCGGGCAACGAACAGGCGGCCCCCTCGACCAATATCTGGCGTGCGGACACCACGGCGCCGACGACGTTGGAGTTCCGGATTATTCCCGTGCCGCTGATTTCTGAGTGGACGCGGGTGCAGCCAACGAATTTCGCCTTCAGGGTCGAGGTTGATCTTCCGGCGCTGTTCGGCGGCGGCAGCGACTCGAACGCGCTCTTCCGGTACAGGCTCAACGGGGGTGCGACGAGCAATCTGACATGGAGCAGTTCGACGGGAACCGTCGTCACTGCCGCGGGTGGAGACGTGACCAACCGGTTGGATGTCTGGGCCTACGATTGGCTGACGAACGGGCCTTCGACTGCCAATAGCTTCTATTGGATCGTGGACACGGTCGCGCCGGTCGCCCGCATGACCGTGACGCCGCAGTCCCAGGGCGTCCAGTTCCAGACGAACACGGCGTGGACGGTGCGGGTCACCAATGACGAGCAGGTGGTGGCCTACCGCTATACGCTCAATGACGGAACGCGCCCGGCCGGCGGCGACCTGACGACGAATCAATCGTTCTCGGTCAGCGGACTCGCCAACGGCAGCACGAACACGCTGCGGGTGTGGGGCCGCGACGAGGCCGGAAACTGGCAGGTCAACGCGGAGGCCGACGCCTACACGAGGATCGTGGACACATCCGCTCCTGTGGCGGTGCTGTGGGGCTATCCGCCCGCTTACACCAACCAGACGGTTGTTCGCGTGGGCGTGACCAACGCGCCCGGACTGCCTCTTCAGGACACGGTCGTGCGCTACCGCTGGCAGTTGGTCGGGCCGACGCCGGTCGCTCCGACAGAGGTGGGCAGTCTCGCCGATATCGTGACGCCGACGCTTTCGGAAGGCGCGTACACGAACCTGGTGTGGGGCTACGATCCGGCGGGGAACCGCCAGGTCATCCCGACCGCCGCGTATTGGACCGTCGACACGACCGCGCCGACAACGCTCACCGCCGACTTCGCGAACCGCCCGCTGCCGACGGATATCAACACCAACGTGCTCACCTTCGTGATGGTGACCAACACGCCGCTCAACGCGGTGCGCTGGGACTATACGGTCACGAATTCGCTGGGCGCCGCCGTGGTTTCGGTGGTGAACTGCACGAGCAACCGGTTTACCGTGACGGTGCCCGCAGAAGATACCTACGGCATCCGCGTGTGGGCCACCGATCAGGCCGGAAACCGGCAGGCCGCCGGCCTGCCGACCGTGCACACGTGGGAGGCGGACATCAGCGCGCCGCCCGTGTTGCTGTTCGGCGTGCCCGCGCCCTATACGCAGAGCACGAACGCCTCCGTTTACGCCACCAACGCGGTCAACGCGCTGCGGCGCGACCAGCTCACGCAGTGGGTCGGCGTGCTTGACGGCGGAGCCAGCCCCGTGCGTCCCGCCTTCAGCCTGACCGTCGGTGCGGTCACCAACTTTACCGGTCTGGCGGACGGCACGCATACGCTGCACGCCTGGGCGTGTGACCGTTCCGGCAACTGGACAACGAACGGTGCCGCGTATGTGACCAACTGGGTGGTCGACACCGTGGCCCCTGAGGCTTTGTTTGCCGTGCCTGTACCCGCGTACACCAATTCGCGCACGGCCCGGATCATCATGGGCAGCACCGGCAGGGTCGATGCGGTACAGTGGCGCTACCGCCTGGCCGGCCAGTCCGAGATCGCCTGGACCGCCGTCGCCACGCAGACCGTCACGGTCGCGGCGGACGGCACCTACACCAATCTGGTCTGGGCGCGCGACGCGGCGGGCAACGAGCAGGGTGCGCCGACAACCAACGTGTGGAGGTCGGACACCACGGCGCCCCTGGCGAACGAGTTCCGGGTCATCCCCGAGCCCCTCTTCCCGCAGTGGAAACGGTTCAAGGCGACGAACTTCCTCTTTAGGGTTGAGGTCGATCTGCCGGCCCTGTTCAGCGGCGGCAGCGACTCGAACGCCACCTACCGCTATCAGTTCAAGACAGGCCAGCGCACCGACCCGGTGAGCGCCGTGCAGCCGGTCGCCACGAAGTTTACGGTGGTCTCTGCGGAAGGCGACGATGTCACCAACACGGTGACCGTGTGGACCTCTGACTGGTTAGGGAACGGGCTGTCCGTTTCGAACACCTTCACCTGGATCGTGGACACGATCGAGCCGGTCGCCGCGTTCAGGATCGACCCGGCGGCGACGGACGCGACGTGGCAGACCAACCGGACGTGGACGGGAACCGTCACCGGCGACACGCAGACCGTCTCCTACCAGTGGACGCTCGACGGCGGGGCCGCGACGAATGTTGTCGCGAGCACCAACGTGACCTTCACGACCCCGCTGCTGCCCGAAGGCTGGCACACGGTGTCGGTCTGGGGCCGCGACATCGCGGACAACTGGCAGACCGATCCGACGGAGTATACGCGGTTTGTGGACGTGACGCCGCCTGTGGCGGTGCTGGTGGGCTACCCCGTGCCCTACACGACGCAGACCTGGGCGCGGGTGAGCGTGACCAACGCTCCTGGCGCACTCGCCCAGGACACGGTGACGCGGTACCGCTGGCAGCTGGCCTTGAACGGCGTGCCGCTCTCTGGCGTGTCCGGCGATGTGTCTGTTCCGACCGACATTGCAGTCACGAATCTGGCGGACGGAGCCTACACGCTTTCGGTTTGGGGCCGCGACCCCGCTGGCAACCTCGCGACGGTTGCGACGCCCGTGCAATGGACGGTGGATACGCTGGCGCCGTCCGCAGCGTTCACCACGCCGCCGCCGAAGGACATCAACACCAACGTGATCGTCTTTGTCATGGCGACCAACCCGCCGCTGGGAGCGGTGAGCTGGCGCTTCGCGGTGACCAACGCGCTCGGCGGGCCGGTCACGAATGCGGTCACGCGTGACAACCGCATCACGATCACGCTCCCGACCGATGGCATCTACGGTATCTGGCTCAAGGCCTCGGACGAGGCGGGCAACGAGCAGTCCGATGTCCTGGCATGGGCCTGGGAGGTGGACCGCGTGGCGATCGCCGCAGCCGGCGTTAGGCTGAGCGGCGTGCCGCCGTTCTACACGAACGCGCTGTCGGCCCTGATCTCGGTGACCAACGTGATGGGAGCCGCACGCAAGGACACGGTGGTCGAGTGGAGCTTGGCGCTGAACGGAGTCGCTCCGAGCCGCCCCGTGTTCTCGCTGCCGGGCGGCGCGGTTACGAACGTGACGGGTTTCATCCCGGACGCCACGAACACGCTCTACGTCTGGGTGTGCGATTTCGCCGGCAACTGGTCGCCCTCCGCGGTCACGACCAACTGGTTCGAGGACAAGACGCCTCCGGTCGCGGTCTTTGTGCAGAAGCCCGCTCGGCGCGTGAATTCGCCCACCAACATGTTCGAGATGGCGGCCTCGGGTCCGCTGGGTGCGGAGCGCTGGACCTACGTGGTCACGAATGCGGTGGGAACGCAGGTCGCCGGCGGCTCAAGCGCCAACCCGACCTTCTTCTTCATCCTGCCGGGCGCCGACGGTGCCTATACGATCTATGTGACCGCCTATGACCGCGCGGGCAACGCTTCAGTCGCGGCACCGTATAGCTGGACACTTGATCGCGTCGCACCGACCGCTACGTATGACGTGACGCCAGTCGCGAACGGCCCGTGGCAGACAAACCTGCTCTGGACGGCCCGCGTGACGGGCGATCCCGACGTGGTGGCTTACCGCTGGACGCTCGACAACCCGGTGCGGCCGAGCACGGGTGAGACGTCGACGAACACGCCGACCTTCTTCACGAACACCGTGTCGCAAGGCGTACACGCCCTGTACGTGTGGGGCCGCGACGAGGCGGGCAACTGGCAGACCGGTGGTACCGCTTACGTCAGGACCAACGATACGATCGCCCCGGTCGCCGTGCTTCAGCGTATGCCGGTGCCTGAGAACGGGCGGACAAACGCGACAGCGTGGGTCTTCTTTGTCGGCGGCGCGGACGTGGTCGCCTACCGCTGGACCTTGGATGACAGTGCGATGCCGGGCGAAGGCGAGACGCTGGTCGCCCAAGGCTTCAGCGTCAGCAACCTCACGGAAGGCGTCCATATCGTCCGGGCGTGGGGCCGTGACGCGGCGGGCAACTGGCAGACGGCTGCTCCCGCCGCCTATACCTGGACGGTGGATACGACGCCGCCGGAGGCTGTGCTGATTCTGAATCCGATTCAGCCGGTCGGCGGGCGGACGAACGCGACTGCTTGGGTGTTCATGATCGGCGGAACGGACGTGGACGCCTATCGGTGGACGTTGAACGATCCCGCGATGCCTTCGACCGTCGAGACGCCGGTGGCCACGCCGCTGCCGGTCGGACCTCTGGCTGAAGGGACGTATGTGTTGCGCGTGTGGGGCCGCGACGTGGCCGGCAACTGGCTGTCCGTCCCCGCCACGAACACGTGGACGGTCGACACCACCCCGCCTGTGGCGCGGTTCGCGGTCGAGCCGCCCAAGAACGGCATTTGGCAGACCAACAACGTGTGGACGGTCACGGTGACGGGTGACACGCAGGTCGTGGCCTACACGTGGGCGGTTGACCGCAGGGCGCCGTCGCCGGAAACCGTGATCACCGACGAGGCCAGCCGCACCTTCCAGACGCCGGCTCTCGGCGAGGGCGTGCGCGTCCTCCAGGTCTGGGGCCGCGATGTGGCCGGCAACCGGCAGACGGTCATTCTGCCGCAGGACGAGTACACGGCGACCGTTGACACGCTGCCTCCAGCGGCGTTGCTGCAGAACGTGCCGGCCGAGTACATGCGCGCCGATGCCATCTCCGTGGGCGTGACCAATGCCGCGGGCGCGGCGGATTATAACACCGTGACGGCCTACCGCTGGCAGCTCGCCTTGGAAGGCGCGCCGCTGGCTGACTGGTCGGACGCGGCCGCCGTTTCCGCAGCCCTTGAGGCCGCTCTGGCGAGCGATGGCGAATACACGCTGTCTGTCATCGGACAGGATCCGGCTGGCAACTGGCAGTTGGTGCCCGGCACGGTCACCAACTGGGTGCGCGACACGGTTGCGCCGACCGCCTGGTTCCTGACGCCGATCCCGGACTTCACGAACCGGCTGGCGGTCAGCTTCACTCTGGGCAGCAGCAACCGGCTCGACTCCGTGGCGTGGACGTATCACGTGCTGGACGTGACCAACGCCACGGCGGAATGGTCGACGAACGCCACGCACTGGGTGACGGTGCCCGACACGGGCACGTACACCAACCTCGTGTGGGGCCGCGACGCGGCGGGCAATGTGCAGGATCAGCCCACCACGAACATCTGGATGGTCGATGTGACGCCGCCGTCGCACGACGAGATTCATGTTGTCCCGTCGTATAACGGCGTACGCACGAATCTGCTCGATTATAGCTTCGCTGTGAGCGTCGATCTGCCCAGTGAGCAGGGCGGCGGAACCGACACCAACGCGTTCTACCAGTGGTCGTTCAACGGGTCGCCGCGGAGCGAGAGCGTGCCGGTCGGCGCGCCGCTGCAGCTCACCTCCGCCGCAGGCCCCAATGTGGTCAACACGCTGACCGTCTGGGCGAGTGACGCTTCCCTCAACTGGCAGGAAATCGGCCTGATCCAGTCGTGGGTGGTGGACACCGAGCCGCCGCTGGCGGCGTTCGATCCCATGCCTCCGGCGCTGATCGCCTCCCGCACCAACGTGTTCACGATGGTGACGAACGGCACGGATGCGGTGGTCTGGACGTATCGGGTGACCGGCCCTGGCGGCTTTGACCTGACGGTTGAGAGCCCCAGCAACACGCTGCACGTGATTGTGCCGCAGGACGGGGAGTACGCACTGACAGTTGTGGCGCGGGACGCGGCGGGCAACAGCTCGACCGCGCTGCCTTGGAATTGGACCGTCGACACGGTGCCTCCGGCCGTTGTGGCGATCTTGAATACGCCTGTGCCTGTCGGCGGGCGCACCAACGTCACGGCCTGGACCTTTGGCGTGGGACCGACGAATGACGTGTATGCATACCGCTGGACGCTGGACGCTGAGGCGATGCCGGCGGCAGGAGAGACGGCGGTAGCGACCGGCTTCAGCGTCACCAACCTGACCGACGCCGCTCACACGGTGCGCGTATGGGGCCGCGATGAGGCGGGCAACTGGCAGACCGACGCCGCTGTTTACACCTGGACGGTCGATACCGTTCCGCCGGTGGCAAGCTACAGCGTGACGCCGCCTGCGAGCGACGCAACGTGGCAGATGAGCGCCGTTTGGACGGTCTCGGTGGACGGCGACGCGCAGGTGGTGGCCTTCCGTTGGACGTGGGATGACCCGCTGATGCCGACTGCTGGCGAGACGCCGGCGGGTACGGAGGCGGTCACAGCCACCTTGCCGGAGGGGAGTCACACGCTGCGGGTGTGGGGCCGCGATGAGGCGGGCAACTGGCAGGCTGACGCGGAGCTGACCCGCTACACGCGCACGGTGGACACCCGGCCCCCGGCTGCCGTGAGCATTGTTAACACGCCGCTGCCGGAAGGCGGGCGCACCAATGTGACGCACTGGACCTTCAGGGTGAGCGGAGCCGAGGTGTATGCGTACCGCTGGACCTTGGACCAGCCGGCGATGCCGACCGCGGGTGACACTCCGGTGGCGACCGGCTTCAGTGTGACCAACCTGGCCGACGGTTCGCACACGGTGCGTGCGTGGGGACGCGACGTGGCGGGCAACTGGCTGCTCGAGCCTGACTCGTACACGTGGACGGTGGACACGGTGGCCCCGCGTGCGCAGTTTGAGCGCGTGCCGCTGCCGCTGGTCAACACGAATACGGTGAGCTTCACGGTGTCGAACGACCTTGACTCGGTGGCTTGGTACGTTGCGGTGACGAACGTCGCACGGAACACCCAGGTTACGAATGCCTGGATTTATCCTGCCTCCCGCTCGTTCGAGGTGAAGATCCTGCCTGCGGACGGCCAGGGCATCTATGCGATCTCCCTGTTTGGCAAAGACGAGGCCGGTAACCTCCAGACAATGCCGGTTGTTCCGGGCGGAGTCTTCGTGTGGGAACTGGACACGACGTCGCCGACAAACGGAGCGCGTTTTGCGAGCGAGCTGATGCCGCGCGACCCGACCAACCGGACCGACGTGGTGGCTTGGCTACAGGCGAACGCCGACATAGCCGAGTGGCGCGTGAGCTTGGACAAGCAGTCCGCCGATGGAAGCACCTGGACGCCGGTTGTGGCGAATGTCTCCGTGACGAACCAGGCGGGCCGGATAACGCCGACTGAAGCGCTGGTACACACCGGGGCGACCGAAGGCACGTACAGGCTGAGGGCGGTCGCGCGGGATGCGGCGAACAACTGGCAGACGGAACCCGTCACCAACGGCGTATGGGTCTGGGAGATCGACCTCACGCCGCCGGTCGCAATTTTTGAGGTGGTGCCGTCCCCCGTCACGCATGTGACGCAGGAGCGGAGATCGCTCTTTGTAGCCAGCAACGTCGTGGAGAACATTGTGCTCTGGAAGTACAAGGTCACTCGTTCGAGCAAGGAGGGGGTTGCCGATACCCCGGCCGTGACGGTTCAGGAGTGGACGAATACGGTGTCCAGATTCTATGTTGAGGTTGAGTTCGAGGGAACGTACTCAATCGAGCTGTTGGGCTGTGACGCAGCCGGCAATTGGCAGACCGAAAGTGTCGCGGGAGGACGGTATTCGTGGAGCGTTGAAGAGGCCAGCTATCTGGTGGCAAGCGCGTACCGCAACACCGTGGTCACAAACGGCAACCTGGCGGTGGAAGTCGTGATCAATCTCATCTCGACAAACGGGAATTTCTGGCTCGGGCTTGGCGAAACGTTGCCGAGTTCTGCGATCATCACGGGCGCACAGGCGCAACCCGTCAATATGATTGATCAGACGCCAGTCAGCGGGGTTGAGACGCAACTGGTGACGTGGCTGCTGGGGCCGACACCCGGCGCAAGAACCGTAACGCTGCGGTACACGGTGCCCGGTCTGACCAGCCGCGAAAATCTCGACGGCATCTTGAGCTGGTATGAGGTGACCGCGAAATCCAAGCGCATGCGTACCATGTGGGTGTATCCGAACTCGCACACGGTTGCGATGAGCGCGTATGAGCTGTGGGCCGCGGAAATGGGACTTGATCCCGCCAGTCCGCTGAGCGCGCCGCTGGCTGACGCGGATGAAGACGGCGTCTGCAACCGGGACGAATACTGGGCCGACACCGACCCGACAGTTAAGGGTTCGCTGTTCCGCATGACGGCGATCGACTTGATGCCAGGAAACGTGCTTTGGTTGCAGGTGTCCGCAGGCCCGAACGCGACGTTGGTATTCGGCTGGAAGGCAGCCCTGTCGCAACCGGCTTGGACGCCGATCACGCCGCTCTCGATCGATAAGGGAGCGGGCGCTTGGACGGTCGGCTTCCCCGTGCCGCAAACCAACGGCGTGCCGGTGGGAGGCGCCTTCTTCCGGGCGGAGGCGCTGGAGCGGCCGTAATGCGTGACTTCTGACTACTGACTTCTGACTACTGACTTCCTGAACACGTGGAGAGTGACTATGACGAACATGCAAGTGATGGCGGCGGTGATGATGGCGGCGGGAACGGCGGCAGCCCAGACGGCTTTTGCGCCGCCTCTCGCGGGAAC
>CAYMLQ010000003.1:0-58493 GCA_964390795.1 uncultured Lentisphaeraceae bacterium | reverse complement strand
CCGAACACGCCTGTCTTGTAGACCGCCCCTCCAACGGTGTAGCACGGCGTTTGCCTCGCCATCTCGCTGTGGGCGTTACACCACTTCACGCAGAAGTCCCTGAACCAGTTGACCACCGTTGCGCGAGAACGCCGCACGATGCCCGCCAGCATCTCATAGCTGTAGATGCCCTCCGTCGCAAGAAGAAGCGCCCGAGCCTTCTCCTTGTCCTTGGCGTAGGCCGGCGAGGCGTAAACGCGCTCCAGTTCAGCGCGCTCCTTATCGTCGAGTACCACCTTCGCCCGCGACAGCGATGTCTTGGGGAAACATGCCATCCGAAGAGCTGTACGAGCTCAAGGCAGATCCTGACAACGTCGCCAATCTTGCGGAACAGGCGGAGCGGCTTGCGGCCTTGCGTCAGGCGCTGGCCGCGCAGATGCTTGAGAACCGCGACAACGGGCTGCTGCCAGAATGGTGCGAGGAAGAGGGCTATGAGGCGTCCCGGCGCGAGAGCGCGTAGCCGGTCAAACGCGTGCTGGACACGGCCCTGCTGGCCTCCGCGAAGGACGCGGCGAATCTGCCGGCTCTGATGAAGGCCGCGGGGGACGAGTCCATGCCGGTCCGGTGGTGGGCAGCGATCGGGTTAGCAATCCTCGGCAAACACGCCGCATCGCCAGAACCGGTGCTGGCGATGCTCGCGGCCGACACGTCGGGCTTCGTGTGTGTGGCGGCGGCGGACGCACTGGCGCGGCAGGGATAAATACAACGACTAAGGCAGAGTGATCAGGATGCGGTAGAAACGGCACCGCCCTTCGGCGTTCACGTCGATCACCGTGCGTTCGCTGCTGTTGTCGTCGGTGATGGAGGAGGTTAAATTCGTCCACGAGCCGTCGGCGACCAGGTTGGTGGTCATTTGCGGCGTGTAGAAGCGATCGCCCCAGCGCGGGCTGAAGATGAGCTTCCTCTGGCTCGCTTGACCCGGAACAGTCCTAAGATCCAAGCGGAACACGGACGCGGAGTTGGTCGGATCAAGCCCGGCTACGTACTTGAAGTGGTTGCTCTGCCCGGTGCCGACGGCATCGTCCGTGGCCCGCGAGAGATCTGCTTCCTGCCCGGTCGGGTGACCAAAGTACAGGAGGGTCCACCAATCGGGAATGCCGTCGCCGTCCGCGTCTTTGGTCGGGGTCGAAACGAGCAGCGTCGACTCTACGATGCCGCCAGAGCCGTTCCACGTGCCGCAGGACACATAGCCGCGGGCGCGGATCAGGGTGCCGGTGACGGCCGAGCCTCCAGAGGAGGACGTCGTCATCTTGCTGGAGGCCTGCCGCGCCTGCACAGGCATGGACGCAGCAGACACGCCGCTCAGTTGCCAGCCGCCCGCGATACGGGAGCCGGCGCCCATCGGCACCCAGTCGACGCCGTTGGTGGTATACTCGAATGTGGTTCTGCACACCTCAGGCGCCGCACCGCCGCGCAGCCAGGTGGTTGTCGTCGCTTCATAGCTCAGAGAGTCCGTCGCAGGTTCCGAGGCGAGCAGTCGTGCCAAGAGCGACCGTGACTCCCCGACAAGCGTTCCAAATAAGCCTCCGACCAGAACGCCGCCGTCCGCCTGAACGCACAGCGCTTTCACCTCGTTGTCTGCACCTAGAGTGAAACCGGGATCCAGCGTTCCGTCGGCCTTCAACCTTGCCAAATTGGATCGCGTGTGTCCGTCCAGTTCCCAGAACGCGCCGCCCATCACGATCGTGCCGTTCGCCTGCAGAACCAGCGTGTTCACCTGATAGCCTTGTAAGCCGAGGCTGAAGCTTCCGTCCAGCGAGCCGTCCGCGTTCAGCCTTGCGATGCAGTTGCGTGCTTCGCCGTTCGCCGTCGCGAAGGAACCACCCACCAGAATCTTACCGTCAGCCTGAACGGCCAGCGCATAGACCGGCCCGTCAAGTTCTGGGTTGAAGGTGTCGTCCACGTTTCCATCCACGCTAAGTCTGCCCAGATGGCTGTGCGTCGAGCCTCCCAGCGTGCCGAAGGCGCCGCCAACCAGAATGCCGCCGTCCTCCTGAAGCAGCAGCGAATAGACGACGCCGTCCGGATCGGGATTGAAGCCGGTGTCCAGTGCGCCCGCCGCGCTGAGACGGCCCAAGTAGTTGCAGGTGGATCCGCCCAGCGACGAGAACCAGCCGCCGACCAAGATGCCGCCGTCAGGCTGAACAGCCAGCGCGCAGACGCCGTTATTCGCGCCCGGGTTGAAACCGGTGTCCAAGGTGCCTTGCGCGTCTAGTCGGCCAATGAAGTTGCGCGTGCCTCCGCCCAGCGACGAGAACCAGCCGCCCGCCAAGAGGCCGCCATCGGGCTGAACCGCCAGTGCCCAGATACCCGCGTCCGCCCCCGTACTGAAAGTGTTGTCCGGCGTGCCGTCCGAGTTAAACCGGGCCAAATGGGCGCACGGAGCCGTTCCCAGATGCGAGAAATCGCCGCCGAAAAGGATCTTGCCATCGGGCTGCGTGGCCATAGCGACTACTTGGCCGTCCGGTTCCGGCAGAAAACCGGGATCGGCCTGCACCAGGTTCACCTCAAGCGCGACGACTGCGCTCGTGACGCAGCCGTAGGCGCCGCTGACAACGACGCTGTAAAAGCCGACGTCGGAAACCTGGATGCCGGTCACCGTCAGCACGTCACTCGTCGCACCCGTCAGTGACGCTCCGTTTCTCTGCCATTGATAGTGCAGCTCCGTACCTGCCGCGACCACGCCGAACAGGGCGTCTCCTCCCAACTCGCCTGTCTGGGTGAACGGAGGATCGAGGATGACCGGGTCGAACACGGTGAGCGTCGCCACGACGCTGGTTACACAGCCGTCGGCGTTCGACACGAGCAGATCGTAGTCGCCAGCATCAGCGCCCAAAACACCGCTCAGTCTCAGCGTCGCTGAGGCTGAGCCTGCGAGGTTGCCGCCATCGGCAATGTTCACGCCGTTTTTGCGCCACTGGTAGCTGAGCGGTGCGGAGCCGATGACCCATGCGCTGAACGCCACAGCCGAACCGGCCACGTTTGTGGAGCTTGTTGGAGCGCCTGTGATGAGCGGTGCGCCCATTCCGCTTTCAATGATACCGCCCGATCCGTCATAGGAACCTCCGGCCGTGAACCCGCGTGCGCGCACGGTTCCGAGGATCGCCGGAACGCCGTCCAGCTTCCAGCCGCCGGCAGTGCGCTCGCCCTCACCCAGCGGGTTCCAGAGTGCGCCGCTGTTGGTTGTGCTTTCGAAGGTGGTTCGCCACACTTCCGGCAACCCGCCGGTTCTCAGCCAGGTGATGGTTCCCGCGCTGAAGCTCAGTGTTTCGCCGGTGGCATCCGCATTTTTCAGGCATCCCACGCCGACCTGGTCTTCTTCGTTCAGCGTCCAAATGGAGCCGCCCACCACAATGTCGCCGTCGGACTGAACCGCGAGCGCCTGAAGGCCGGAGGGCACGCTCGGGTTGAAGAAGGCATCCGGATTGCCGTCCGCGTCGAGCCGCGCCAGGCCCGCGTGCGCTGCGCCGCCGATCAACGTGAAATTTCCGCCTATCAGAATTCCGCCGTTCGCCTGTAGCACCAGCGAACGGATGTCGCCATCCGGCTCCGGAGCGAAGGCAGGGTCCACGGTGCCAGAAGCGTCGAGCCGCCCCAGATAGCTGCGGCTCACACCGTCCAGAGTGTTGAACGTGCCTCCGACCAGGATGCGGCCATCCGCCTGCACAGCGAGTGCCGCAACCACGCTCGAATAGACGGTTGAACTTGCGTTCGGCGCGAACCCTGCGTCGAGCGAGCCGTCCGCATTCAGGCGGCCCAGGCAGGCGCGGCTTTGGCTGTCTAGAGTGTTGAAGGCACCGCCCAAGAGGATCTTGCCGTCCGTCTGCACCGCCAGCGTCTGAACCACGCTGTCCGCGCTGCCGACGAAGGCGGTATCCGTAACTCCGAACGCATCGAGCTTGCCCACATTCGCGCACGAGGCGCCTCCGAGCGATCCGAAAGCGCCGCCGACAAGGATTCCGCCGTCAGCCAGCACGGCCAGCGCATAGACTGATCCGTCTGAGTCAGGTGCAAAATCGTGATCCAGTGTGCCGTCCGCGTTGAGCCTCGCGATGTTTTGGCGAGGAGAGCCGTCGACGGTCGAGAACCAGCCGCCAAGCAGAATCTTGCCGTCCGGCTGCACCGCGAGAGCATATACGGCGGACATGCTATCCAGGACCGGGCTAAAACCGGTGTCCAACATGCCGGACGCGTTGAGCCGTACGAGGCTCCGAGCGCTACCATTCTGGGCGCCATCCAACGGCCACAGCCACGAACCGCCGATCAAGAGCTTGCCGTCTGGCTGCATGGCCAAGGCATTCACGTGGCCGCTGTTGAAGGGGCTGAGGGCCGGATCACGGACCGCGAGGTTGACTGTAAGCACGGCCACGGCGCTGGTTACGCTGCCATACGTGCCGGAGACGATCACGTCGTAGGTGCCCGCGTCATCAGCTTGAACGCTGTTCAGGGTCAGCGCGGCGTCGGTCGCCCCCTCCAGGATCACCCCGTCCTTGCGCCACAGGTAACTCAGCGCCGTCCCCACTGCCGACACGCTGAACGTGCAGGCTCCGTCCTTTTGGCCGATCCGACTTTGCGGGTCGCTGTCTATGTACGGGTCGGCCACTGTCAACGTGGCCACCAGACTGGTCACGCAGCCCCAGGCATTGCTGACGATAACAGCGTATCCGCCGGCTTGCGCTCCCCAAACGCCAGTCACGCTCAGCGTCGAAGTAGTCGCACCGTCTATGCCGTCGGCGTCGGTCAGGTTCTCACCTCCGAACCGCCACTGGTAGCTGAAGGGTTGCGAGCCAACAGCCTCCACGGTGAATTCAGCCGCCGCGCCCGCGTCACGTGAGCTGCTGGCGGGATGGAGGGTGATGACCGGCCGTCCAATCAGGCTCTCCACGATGCCGCCCGAGCTGTTGTACATGCCACCGGTCGTGTAACCTCGCGCACGGATGAGGCCCAGACCGGTCAGTCCGTCCAAGTGCCAGCCGCCTGGAACGCGTGCGCCTGCGCCCAGCAGCGTCCACTCGGTTCCGTTGGTTGAGCTTTCAAACGTGGTACGCCAGACCTCCGGAGCGGTGCCGCCTCGCTCCCAGGTGATGGATGTGGCGTCGGCGCTCAGCACGTTTGTGGCCGCCCCCGCGCTCTCCAACCGCCCCAGGTTCATGCGCGACAGGCCGCCCAGCAGGTTGAACGCTCCGCCGACCAGCAGCTTGCCGTCCGACTGCAAGGCCAGCGCGTAGTCGTACACGTCCACACCCGCAGTGAAGGTGACATCCAGCACCCCGTTGGCGTCCAGGCGTCCGACGCGAGGACACGATTGGCCGCCCAGCGATGAAAACATGCCGCCCGCGACGATCCTGCCGTCCGCCTGCAGGGCCAGAGAGTAAACGATACCGTTGGGAGCAGGATTGAAACTGGAATCCAGCGTGCCATCGCTCTCCAGCCGGCCCAGGTTGTTCCGCGTCGCTCCGCCCAGCGCATTGAACCTGCCGCCCACCAGAATTTTCCCGTCCGCCTGAACGGCGAGCGACTCAACCGCATAATTGGCGTAGGCCGTGAATCCGGCGTCCAGCGACCCGTCAGCGTTCAGCCGTCCCAGATAGCTGTGGCCTGAATCGCCCAGCACCGAGAACCAGCCGCCTACCAGAATTTTCCCGTCGGGCTGTACCGCCAGCGTGTCAACCGTCCCTCCACTCACGTACGGGTTGAAGGCGGAGTCAACGGTTCCGTCCGAGTTCAGCCGCCCCAGATTGTTGTGCGCCTCGCCTCCGAGCGTGCTGAACCCGCCGCCCACCAGGATCTTTCCATCGGCCTGCACGGCCAAAGCGCTCACCTGTCCGTTCACGTTTGCAGTGAAGCTGTCGTCCACGATCCCGTTTGCCGCAACGCGCCCCAGGTTGATGTGGCTTGCACCGCCCAGCGAGGTGAACGTGCCGCCCACCAGAGTGCCGCCGTCGGCTTGCACAGCCACGGCGAGCACCGACGCGTACCCACCATTGACATCCGCGCTGAAGCTGCTGTCCAGTTCGCCATCGGGGTCGAAGCGCGCCACCCGGCCGCGCGTGGTGCCGCCTGCCCAAGTGAAATTTCCGCCAACCAGCATGCGGCCGTCAGGCTGCACGGCCAGCGCATAAACTGAACCGTTGGGTCCCGGGTCGAAACTGTCTGCAGCCGGGCTCTGGGCTCCCACCGGCAGCCAGCCGGCATACGAGAGCATAGTGATGATTAGGAAACGCGCTAAGCGCTGTTCGCAAGCAGGTATGAACATGTGAGGCTCTCCTTTATGCTGGCAGGACGGAACCTTCGCTCGATGAACTCGTCCGTCATGTGTAATACCACAATAATCCCAACGACGCAACGGTGTACTGTCACTCGGCGCGCTGCGCAAGATCTGCCTCAACATCCTGCGCTCCAGCAAGGCGAAAGGCAGCTTGCGCAGCAAGCGCATGCGCGCCGAGCTCAGACGAAGCTTCCTCGTCGAGCTGCTCTCCTCGTTTTAGCCGGGCACGGACGCACGCCACCCGCCGCCGCTTTGCGCCTGTCCACGCCCCGGACGCCTCTCTCGGGGCGTACCCGACTCGCTGACACCCGACCCTGTCGCGCAGGCGCCCGCGGATGCCTCGGGAGTGACCGCCCCAGCCCGTAATCTCAGACCTGAAAATTAAGATGCGCTTGCCTTGGGACAAGCCTCAATTGTAGGGACGGGCAAAATATTGATCGTGCCCGCTGTCAATCGAGCATTAACACGGTGGCTATACGGCTGGCGTGCCACTCCGAAAATAGCCTCAAGCAGGCGATCGCCCTTGATATACTTGCACACGGCCTTACTTTCAGGGGCCGACCGAGCTGTCCCCGCCCGGGTTGTTAGTGCCCGCGAGGCCCCCGTTGTTTCCATAGCGTGCGAGTGCAGCCACGCGTGCGTCGCTCACGCTATTGGTGAGGGTATGACCCGAATTCAAAGCCGCCGTCGAACCGGGCCGGCACCCGAGAGAAGCCGCTATCGGTCGGCGTAATGATCCACGTCTCTTCGGGCCGGCCTCCGCTGTAAGTCCAGATCTGGATATTCGCGTTATCTCTTTTTTACGCGCCGTTCACGTTCAAGGATTTGCCGCTCAACCCGGCGGTCGCCCAAGGTTGGCCGTTGTTGACCCAGTTGCCGATGGTCATCACCAGGTACAAACCTATCGTTCTTGCATGTGGAAACAAAACGCTATTCTTGAGACTTCTCGTGATTTTTGTCGATTGACAGATTGTACGGACATTTGTATGATACCAGCCTTTTCAGGTGTAACAGCACGCGGAACAGGTGGAGAAACAGGGTATGGCGCAGGCACTTCAAGCGACGGCAACCACGGCGTTTCCGCAGGCGGTCAAGCCGACGATCTATTTCATCGGCATGACCACCGGGCAATCGTCGATCATGAAGGTCTTTCCCAAGTGGGCGGAGTATCTGGGATTCGGCGACGTCGCGATCCAGGGGATCGACTGCAAGTGGCACGATGACCCGGCCGTGTACCGCAACATCGTGACGTTTATCCAGAGCGACCCGCTCTCGCTGGGCGCGCTGGTGACCACGCACAAGCTGGACCTGCTCAAAGCCTGCCGTGACCTGTTCGGCTATTTGGATCCCTATGCGGAACTGATGGGGGAGATCAGCAGCATCTCCAAGCGCGACGGGCTGCTCTGCGGACACGCCAAAGACCCGATCACGAGCGGGCTTGCGCTGGAGGCTTTCCTGCCTGCAGACCACTGGCTGAAGACCGGCGCGGAAGTCTTCTCTATCGGCGCGGGAGGCTCGTCGATCGCCATCACCTGCTACCTGATGGAGGCCGCGCGCGGCGCCAACGTACCTTCACGCATCGTGGTCTCGAACCGCAGCCAGGGCCGCCTCGATGAGATCCGCGAGATTCACCACAAGATGGGCTGCCGCGTGCCGGTGGAGTACGTGCTGGCGCCGCAGGCGGAGACGAACGATGCGCTCATGGCGGCGCTCAAGCCCCACTCGCTGGTGATGAACGCGACTGGGCTGGGCAAGGATGCGCCGGGCTCGCCGCTTACCGACCGTTGCGTTTTCCCTGAGTCTGGGTTAGCATGGGAATTTAATTATCGCGGCAGTCTGGAGTTTTTGCACCAGGCGAACGCGCAGAAGGTCGCGCGCGGCCTGACGGTCGAGGACGGCTGGATCTATTTTATCCACGGGTGGACCCGCGTGATCGCCGAGGTGTTCCATGCGGACATCCCGACGAGCGGTCCGGTTTTTGAAACGCTATCACGACTTGCGAAGGAGGCACGGTGATGACGGTGGCAGCAACGGCAGGGGGCGGTCAGCCCCAGGAACTGATGATGCCTTGGGGCATCGATATCGATCTGGTCGAAGGCACGATGGCGGAGCCGGACCGCGTCTTGGCGCGCCGCGCGTCGGCGATGAAAGGGTATTACCGAGACGCGGCCGCGCTGGACGCGCTGATCCGCGACGGCGATCCGGTACACTACGAAGTATTTGAGAAGGTGATTCCGGAGGCGTACGGGCATCTGTTGCTCTGTATCAGCAAGCTCTATCCGGGCAAGGTCGGCGACGAGTATTTCTTCACTAAGGGGCACTACCATACGGTCAGCGGCACCGCCGAGACCTATCTCTGCCTGCGCGGCCAGGGGTACATGCTGATGAAGACTGCGGCGGGCTTTTGCGAGGCCGAGACCATGTACCGGAACCGCATGGTTTACGTGCCGCCGCACTGGGCGCACCGCTCGGTCAACACCGGCTGCGAACCGCTCATTTCGTTCTGCGTCTACCCGGCCGACGCGGGGCACAATTACGGGGACATCGAGGTCGAGGGGTTCCCGAAGCGTATCGTGGAGTGTCAGGGGAAGGCGGTGATCGTCGTATGAAGAGCAACAGGATCTTGGTGACGCCGCGTTCGGTCTCGTCCGACGGGCATCCCGCGTTACAGCGGCTCACGGACGCGGGCTTCGAGGTGGTCTTCCCGACGCGCGGCAAGCAGCCGACGCGCGAG
Organism: uncultured Lentisphaeraceae bacterium; assembly: GCA_964390795.1. GTDB lineage: Bacteria > Verrucomicrobiota > Kiritimatiellia > RFP12 > UBA1067 > CAYMLQ01. Next base: position 49,452 of record CAYMLQ010000003.1, on the reverse strand, counting down.
GAGCTGCTCGCGCTGCTGCCGGGCTGTGTCGGCTATCTGGCGGGCGTCGAGACGGTTGATGCGGGCATTCTGGCGGCGGCGCCGGAGCTGCGGGTGATCAGCCGCAACGGCGTGGGCGTGAACAACGTGGATCTCGCGGCTGCGGCGGCGCGCGGCATCGCGGTCTGCAAGACGCCCGGCGCGAACTCCCGCGGCGTGGCCGAGCTGACGCTGGCGCACCTGTTCGCCCTCGCGCGCTGGATCACCTATACAGACGCGTCGATCAAGGCGGGCGGCTGGGAGCGGCGCAAGGGCTTCGAGCTGGCTGGCAAGACGCTGGGCATCGTCGGCTGCGGCGCGATCGGTCGCCTGGTGGCGACCTTCGCCACCGCGCTGGAGATGCGCGTGCTGGCCTTTGACCTCTATCCCTGCGCGGACTTCGCGCCGTCCCCCGCGTTCCGCTACGCGACGTGCGAGGAGGTGCTGACGGCGAGCGACATCGTGACGCTGCACTGCCCGCCCCTGCCTGACGGCAAGCCGCTGCTCGATGCCGCCGCGATCGCTCGGATGAGACGCGGCGTGTACGTGATCAATACGGCCCGCGCGGAGCTGATCGACCCCGTTGCGATGGCGGCCGCGCTGGCCAGCGGCCAGGTGGCCGGGCTGGCGACCGACGTGTTCAAGACCGAGCCGCCTGCGGCCGACGACCCGCTGGCACGCACCAGCCAGGTGATCGCGTCGGCCCACATCGGCTCGTTTACCTCCGAGAGCGTGGACCGTTCCGTAGAGATGGCGGTGGACAATCTGCTGGCGGAGCTGAGGAAGAGTTAATTTGGGGGAGGGGATGCATGAAGCGACTCAGGATGAGCTTGATTCTGTCGGTACTGGCCGTGTGCGGCACAGCGTTCGGCAAGGGGGAGAATGTCTGGTCGTATACGACGGAGAAGCCGGCAGACGCGTGGTACAAGCCCGAGTTTGACGCGTCGGGATGGAAGAGCGGCACGCCGGCCTTCGGAACGGGCGCGCCGGGCATGGAGATCCGGACCAAGTGGGCCACGCCCGAAATCTGGTTGCGCCGCATCCTTGACGTGAGCGTGCCGCCGAATATCAAGCCGGTCGTGCGCATGATCCATGACGAGGATGTCGTGGTCTACCTCAACGGCGTCGAGGCCTGCAAGGCGGAGGGCTATATCACCGCCTACCGCGACTTCGCGATCGCGCCCGCCGCGCTCGCCACGCTCAAGAGCGGCAAGAACGTGCTGGCTGCGCATTGCAGGCAGACGTCGGGCGGGCAGGGGATCGATCTGGAACTCTCGTTCGACACATCGCTGCAGGTGCTGCCGGGAGCAGTGGCGTTTGTTGAGAAGGTTGTCGGACGTCCGCTGAATGATGCGGAGAAAGCGACGGCGCTGACATTGTGGAGCGCGCTGGAACACGCCGACGAGGTGCTTGCCGACTGGCTGCGCCAGGATTTGGACGCGCCCTACGGCATCGAGCTGTTCGCCAGCGGCACGTGTTCCGCGAACCTGCGCAAGGCCGCCGAAAAGGCGCTGGCCGAGACGTCCGCTGCGGTGGGCGGCGCGTGGAAGACGGCGCGCGTGCCTGCTGGCGATGACGCCACGGTGCTGGCCTTCTATCGCAAGGTGTGCGCCGCACGCCGCGCCCAACGCGTGGCCCGCGCGACAGCAGAGACGCCGCAGCTGGTGTATGCGCGTCACTTCGTGATGGGCGGCTCGCATTACGCATACACGGAGGCGCTCTCCGACGCGCAGGCCGAGCGGAACTTCCGGGCGGGCGCGAAGCTCTGCCTGGCCGAGGCTCAGCCGGACGGGCTCTGGAAAGAGACCGTGCTGATCGACAGCCCGGAGGGGGTCATCCGCGATGTGGACGTCGACTTTGACGGCAAGAAGATCCTGTTCTCGTGGAAGAAATCGGATCGGGAGGACGATTACCACCTGTATGAGATGGACGCGGGGACGCATGCGATCCGCCAACTGACAGAAGGGCTGGGCGCTGCCGATTACGAGGGCTGTTACCTGCCGGATGGGGACATCCTTTTCAACTCCACTCGCTGCATGCAGATTGTGGACTGCTGGTGGACGGAGGTGAGCAACCTCTACCGCTGTGACAAAGACGGGAAGAGCATGTTGCGTCTGTCCTTCGACCAGGTGCACTTGAACTATCCGTCGATCACCTGGGACGGCCGCATCCTGTACACCCGCTGGGAGTACAACGACCGCTCGCAGATGTACCCGCAACCGCTCTTCCAGATGTGGCCGGACGGCGTGGCGCAGACCGCGGTGTACGGCGAAAACTCGTGGTTCCCGACCACGATCATCCATGCGCGCGGCATCCCGGGCAGCGGCAATATCTTCGCCATCGCCACGGGCCACCACTCGCGGCAGCCGGGCGAGCTGATTCTGATCGAGCCGTCGAAAGGGCGGCAGGAGGCGGAGGGCGTCACGCGAGTAGCGCCGGTGCGCGAGACCAAGCCGGTGGTGGTCGACGCGTACGGGCAGGAGAAGGATCTCTTCGCCTATCCGTATCCGCTGGATGGGAAGTCACTGCTGGTCACCTACAACCCGATCGGCTGGAACCGCAGGTTCGCGAAGCGCGACGAGAACCGCATGACCGGCTTCGGCGTCTACTGGATGGACATCGACGGCCGGCGCGAGCTGCTGTCGTCGCGCCTGGGTATCGCCTGCGGCCGCGCCGTGCCGCTGCGGCCGCGCGTACGCCCGCCGCGCCGCCCGCAGGCGGTTCGCTACGGCCAGCCTGACGGAACGTTCTACGTGCAGGACGTGTATGTGGGCGAGGCCATGGCGGGGGTGCCGCGCGGAACGGTCAAAACGCTGCGCGTGGTCGAGCTCGACTTCCGGACTGCGGGCATCGGCAATAACGGCAACGGCGGCCCGGGCGGAGGCGCGATGATCAGCACGCCGGTCTCTATAGGAAACGGCGCGTGGGATCCGAAGATTCTGGTGGGCGACGCCACGGTACACGAGGACGGTTCGGTGTTCTTCACGACCGAGGCACGCCGGCCGGTCTACTTCATGCTGCTGGACGCCAAAGGGCGCACAGTGCAAACCATGCGGAGCTGGACCACGCTCCAGCCCGGCGAGAACGCCTCCTGTGTCGGCTGTCACGAGTCGAAGAACAGCGTGCCGCTCGCGTCGGCCCGTCCGACCAAAGCGCTGGCTGCGGGCGCGCAGACGCTCGCGCCAATCCGCGGGCCGCGGCGCGGGTTCAGCTTCGCCAAAGAGGTGCAGCCGGTGCTGGACAAGCACTGCGTCTCGTGCCACGACGGCAAAGACGGCAAGAAGCCGGATTTGACCGGCGCCTGCGTTCTCGATCCCGGCGCCAAGCGCAACTGGACGCGGTCGTACCTGGCGCTGACGCACGCGCGCCCAGATGGCAAGGACGACGCGTCGCGGTGGCGCGGAGACCCGACCAAACCTTTACTCAACTGGGTGTCGGCCGCCTCCGCGCCGCCCCTTCAGAAGCCTTATTCCGCAGGGGCGAACACCAGCTCGCTCTTTAAGAAATTGGACGATGGTCACTGCAAGACGATCAAGCCGGAAGAGGTCGCCGTGCTCGCCGCGTGGGTTGACCTGGGCGTGCCGTTCTGCGGCGATTACGCCGAGGCAGGCGCGTGGAACGATGAAGAGCGTGCGAAGTTCGCAAAATATCAGGCCAAGCGTGAGCGCTTTGCAGCAGAGGATCTGGCCACGCTCAAGGCGCTTGCCGCGAAACAAGGCAAGTGAGGGCAATGACTGAACTCGCACACGGGCCGTTGGAGCGACACGCGGGCGGAGCGTCCGCGCTGCTCGCCGCAGAACTGCCGCCGCGCGTGCTGGGCCTGGCCTGGCTGGGGCAGGCCGGCTTCCTGTTGCGTTATGAGAAGCTGAGGATCATGGTTGATCCTTATCTTTCGGACTATCTGGCGGTGAAGTATGCGGGGCAGGAGTTTCCGCACCAGCGCCTGATGCCGCCGCCGCTTGCGGCAGAAGCGGTCCGGGGGCTGGACTGGGTGTTCTGCACGCACCGCCACAGCGACCACATGGATCCGGGGTCGCTGGGTGTGCTGGCTGAGAACAACCCGCACTGCCGGTTCGCGGTGCCGCGCGCCGAACGCGAGGCTGCTCTCAAGGCCGGGGTGCCCGAACAGCGGATGACGCTGCTCAACGCCGGCGAGTCGCTGGGTTTGGGCGGCGATGCGGGCATCACAGCGCTGGCCGCCGCGCACGAGACGTTCAAGCAGAACGAGCGGGGCGAGCATCACTTCCTCGGTTATCTTTTCAGGTTCGGCGCGCAGACGGTTTATCACGGCGGCGACGGGGTTGCGTATGAGGGGCTGGCGGCAAAGCTGCGTGCGGCGGGCGCCTCACTGGCGCTGCTGCCGGTCAACGGGCGTAGCGCGTATCTGGCCAGCCGCGGCGTTCCCGGCAATATGGATTTCGATGAGGCCTGTACGCTCTGTTTAGACGCCGGCATTCCGCGCCTGATCCCGCACCACTTCGGCATGTTCGCCTTCAACACGGCGGACCGTGTGCTGCTGGAACGCCGCATCGCCGAAAGCCGTGAGTCGCCCCTGGACGTGGTTTTGCCTGTCCCGGCTGTTTACTACGGTGTAAAGGTGCATCGTCAGAACGGCCCTATACCCCTCAAAACGGGCGCACTCCCGTTTCACTGACTTCCGCGCCCGGTCGCGGGCTACCCTGCGCGGCGAGTCTTTCAGGGGTGGCGCGCGGCCTCCGGACGCGCCCAGCGCAAGATACTGCCCGACAAGTCAATGAAAAAAGGGATGCGCCCGCGTTTATAAATCGTTTATAAATCGCCGACAAATATCGTTGACATCCAAGAATCTCATGATTATTCTGTCACCATCTTCAATTGGGAAGCGTGCAGGTCGTGGCTATTAATAGTAAGAGGTTGGTTGTTATGAAAATGAACTGGCGTCGGTTTCTGCTTGTTGTCAACACCGTGGTATTTTTTGCCGCCTGCACAGTGCACGCCGCAAACGGTGTCTGGAATGGCTCTCAAAGCGTCTACTGGACGAACAGCTCGAATTGGAGCGCGTCCCCGTATCCGTCGGGAGTTGGCGAGACTGCCTTCTTCACTGGCTCGGGCAACGACCAGACGAATATCGACCTGACGGGCATCCAATATATCCGGAATGTACGCTTCGACACGCCCAGTGTTGCCGCCTACACGATCGGGACAGGCGCGGCTGGCAGCCAGACGCTTGTGCTGGCCGACAGCGGCGAAATCACGCTCTCCTCTACGGCCGGCAACAGCCAGATCTTCAACTGCGGCGTTCAGCTCGGCGGCGACCGGGCGACCCAGCCGTACACGTTCCGCAACGACAATCCCGCACGATCCCTCTTGTTCGCCGACGTTTTCGGTTGCCCGATCGAGACCAGCGGTGCCCCCGGAAACAAGACGCTGACGGTTCTCGGCAACGGCCCGGTTCAGTTCAACAGTCTGCGTCTTGGTGGCGCAGCATCCTTGTACTTAACCACTTACAACACGAGCACCATCACGCTTGCGGGTTCGAACACCCTCACGCAGCTCAACATGTACGGCGGCCCCAGCAGCGTCATCGACATTGGCGACAAAGAACTCTATCTCAACGCGGGGGGCGGAAACGCGCTCAATTGTTACCAAGATTGCACCATCAACGGGTCCGGGAGCCTGAAGTTGGGCACCACCGATACCGCTTTAAACGGTTTCTTTAACTATACAGACCTGAATGTGGCGCCGGGCCGCACGCTTACCGTCAACGCAAATATCACCGGCTTAGGCGGCATTGAGATATGGCAGCCCTCTGCCGGCTTGGGCACCGGCAATTATGTCTTCAACGGCACCAACACCTTCCTGGGCCATGTCAGCTTCGGCACAATCAGCTCTCTATTCGTTTCGCGAATCGGAAACCGCGGCTCGCTGACCAGTAACCTTGGCCAGGGCACAAACATCATTTTCACCGCCAATGGACGGCTGGTCTACACGGGTATTGGCGAAAACAGTGACCGTATCATCGTAGTGAACAGCGACCCCAAGATCGACCAGTCCGGCGCGAGCGGCAAACTGACCTTCACGGCAACCCCGAACATCCTTGGCGCAAGCAGGACGCTGACGCTGCAGGGCTCGACGGCTGGCATCGGCGAGTTCAGCGCGCCTCTCGCTAACGTCGGCGTATACTCGTTGGCGATCACCAAGGCCGGCAGCGGCACGTGGATTCTCTCGGGAACCAATTCGTATACGGGCGCAACGACGGTCAACGGCGGCAAGCTGCTGGTTAACGCCCCCGGCGGTCTGCTGGGCGCGGGCAGCGCAGCGACAGTCAACATCGGGGCGGTTCTGGGCGGCACAGGCATGCTCAACGGATCAGTGACCGTCGCCTCGGGCGGCACGCTGGCTCCGGGCGACATCAACACGGCCGGCACGCTGAGCCTGAACAGCACGCTGTCGCTGACGGCCGCCTCGCTTCACTTCGACCTCACTGCGCCAGACGGTTTGAGTTCCGTGACGGACAAAGTGACCGTCGCCAGCACGGTGACCTTGAACGGCGTCAACACGATCTCGCTCAACTTCCCCAACGGCTCCGCGCCTGAGGGCTCCTACACGCTGATGACGTTCCCTTACCGCACCGGCACGGGCTCCTTCGTCCTCTCGCCCGCTTATCCCAACGTCTCCCTGTTCACCAACGCAACGATGGTCCGCCTCGACGTCGCGCCCGGCGGCGCGAAATCCCTGCTGTGGAAGGGCGATGCCTCGACGAGCTGGGACGACGGCGCTCAGAACTGGCGCACCAACGGCGTGGCGCTCGCCTTCACGCCCGGCGATCCGGTTGCCTTCGACGACACCGCCGCGCAGTTCGCGGTCAGCAGTTCGGCCACAGTCACCCCCAGTTCGACCCTCTTCAATAACAGCCTGAGCAACTTCACCGTCTCTGCGCCCATCGGCGGCGCGGGAATGGTCTATAAGCTAGGCTCGGGCGAAGTCACCCTGACGGGTAACAACACGTTTGTTAGCACCGTTACGATCGCGTCCGGCCTGCTGAGAATCGGAGAAGGGGGCGTTCTGGGAGCCGGCAACTTCGGAACGAACATCATCAATAACGGCGAGCTGGTCTATGCGAGCACCGTCGCCCAGACGAACAGCGGACTCATTACGGGCAGTGGCAACTTGACGGTTTGCGGCAGCGCGCCGCTCACGCTTTCGGGCACCAATACTTTCAGCGGCCTCACGCTCGTTACCAACGGCACATTGCGTATCGGCAGCGCCGGCGCGCTCGGCCCCTCAGCCTCAGGCTTGGGGACGGTTGTTGCCTCCAGCGGCATCCTCGAGCTGGGTGCCATGCCGACGGGCATCGTCTACGCCACCGAACCCATCGAGTTGAGGGGCAAGCTGTCCTGTAGCAACCCTGGGACCAACACGGTAAACGGCGTGATCTCCATGTACAACAATGCGGTGCTCGACGTGGGTGCGGGATCGACGCTCTTCGTGGGCGCGAGCACGCCTGACCTTGGCTCGAACACGGTAACCAAGACCGGCGCAGGCACCTTGAGGTTCACTGGTGACCCGAATCACAAATCTGTCTTTGTCGTGGACCAAGGTACGGTCGAGCTTCAGCACGCTGGCAGCACAGATGCTCCGTGGCTGATCAGCCCCGGTGCCACGCTGCGCCAATTTACCGCGAACTGCCTCGGCGGCTACTTCGTGCAAGCCAATGGCACGCTCGACTTCCCTGCCAACGGCTCGATCGGCGGCTTGTCCGGCATCGGACTCGTCACCAACAGCGGCGCGAGCGCCATCACGCTGACCATTGGTAATAACGGCCAGGCGGGCGACTTCTCCGGCGTGATCCGCAACGGAGCGGGCGCGGCGACGGTTGCCCTCACGAAGACGAGCACCGGCATACAGACGCTCTCGGGCGCCAACACCCACAGCGGCGGCACCACCCTCAGCGGCGGCGTACTCAACATCAACAACGCCTCCGCGCTCGGCACAGGCACGTTCATCATCGGCAGCGCGAGCATCGATAACAGCAGCGGCGCCGACATCACCTTGGCTTCGAACAACACGCTGGCATTGAACGGCGACTTCACCTTTATCGGCAGCAAGAGCCTGAATCTGGGAACCGGTGCGGCTTCGATGAACGCGAATCGCACCGTCACGGTTCTGACCAACACCCTGTCCGTGGGCGGCGCGATCAGCGGCGGCTACAGCTTGACCAAGAACGGTGCGGGCATGCTGGCCCTGTCTGGCGCGAACACCTACAGCGGCGCGACCACGGTCAACGGCGGTGCGCTGATCGTCAACAGCCCCGGTTCGTTGGCGTCCGGCAGTGCGGTCACGGTGAACACCGGAGCGACCTTCGGCGGCAGCGGCACGGTGAACGGCGTGATAACGGCAGCCACGAACAGCCTGCTGGCACCCGGAGGACTCGGTGCGGTCGGAACCCTCACAGTGGCCAGCGCCTCCGCGACGGCCCTGACCCTGAACGGTGCAGTGCTGACCTTCGACCTCGCGACCGTCGCCGACGTCGGCGTCAATGACCTGATCGCGCTGACGGGCGCAGGCTCGAAGGTGGTACTGACCGGCGTGAACCGCATCGCACTCAACTTCCCCACGAACGGCATTCCCGCAGGCACCTATACGCTGCTCAGCAGCGTGGCGGGCATCACCACGAACGCCGGCGCCTCCGTCACGCTACTGACCGCCTATCCGAACGCCACGCTGGAGCAGGGCGAAAACAGCATCGTACTGAAGGTCACTGACACCGGCATTGCCGGCGCGCTGTGGAACGGCGCTTATTCGGGCAGTTGGGACGGTTCGGACCTGAACTGGCTGGTAGGGGGAGCTGAGGCGATCTATCCCGCCGGCGCGGCGACGATCTTCGACGACACCGCGGCAGCAAACTCCGTTGTCTCCAGCAGCGGCGCGGTCTCGCCCGCCACCCTGCTTTTCAACAACAGCACCAACAACTATACCGTCGCTGCCCAGCTTGAAGGAACCGGCCCGCTGACCAAGCAAGGCTCCGCCAGCATCACCCTCTCGGGCATGACCGCGTACAACCCGGCCTTGATTGCCGTGAACAACGGCACGCTGACGTTCGGTGGCGCAAGCCAGTTGAACAGCGGCGCCTACGCCGGCGACATCTTCAATAATGGCACGTTCACCTTCGCCAGTTCAGCCGCGCAAACCTTCAGCGGCATGATCTCGGGTTACGGTGCCCTGACCAAATACGGAAACGGCACGCTCACTTTCGCCGGTTCAAACCTCTACAGCGGTGCCACCATCGTGAACGCTGGCATCCTGAAGGTCCAGCACGCGTACGGTCTTGGCTTGACCACTGTGGGCACAACGGTCAACCCCGGCGGCAATCTGGAACTGGCAGGTGGCGTCAACACACTGGCCGAAGCGCTGGCTCTCAACGGCACGCTTTCCAGCCAGACAGGCAGCAACACGTTCAATGGCTTGGTCACGCTGACGTCCGGTTCCCGGATCGATGTGGGAACAGGATCGACTCTAGTCCTAGCCAACAGCGGCAGCAGTTGTATCCAGGCGAATGGTCCCTTTGTTAAGACCGGCGGTGGACGTCTGGCATTACTGAAAGATCCGAATGGTAACGGGCAAATGACCGTTCGCGAGGGTATCGCGGATATCGTCGCCGGCACGATGGATGCAAATGTCGTCGTTAATAATGGAGCTTGGCTGTATGCCTGTGGATCCGCGCTCAACAGCACCAGCAGCCGACTTCAGGTTGATGCGGGCGGCACGTGTGTGCTCCGTGGCGACAACAACATCGGCGGATTCGCAGGCGCGGGTTTGGTGACCAGAGACATCTCGGGCACTAATACGCTCACCATCGGCAACAACAACATGTCGGAAACCTTCTCCGGCGTGATCACGAACGGCGCAGGTACGCTGGCGCTGAAAAAAACCCAAACGGGTGTCCAGATACTCTCTGGAAAGAACACGTACACGGGCGCAACCACGGTAGAATTATGCGGCGCACTTTACATCGTCAGCCCCGGATCGCTGGGCAATACCGTCGTGACGGTCAACAATACGGGAACGATACTCGGCGGAAACGGCTCCATCCAAGGCGGAGTCACGCTGACGGGCTACAACATCCTCAGTCCCGGCGTTTCTAACACCATCGGAACCCTCACGCTAGGCAGCACCTTGGCGCTGACGACGAGCACCCTGCTCTGCGATATCTCCGCTTCTCCCGCCGAAGACTATGACCGCGTGACGGTGGCTGGCGCACTGACCCTCAACGGTAGCAACGTCGTCTCGCTTTCGTTCCCGGCTGGCGCGGCAGCGGCCGGCGACTATACGCTGATGACCTTCGCTTCAAAGGCGGGCACCGGCACGTTCCAGCTTGCGGGCGCCTACCCGAACGCCGCGCTCGTGCTGAGCAACACAAACCTTCTCCTCCGCGTCAGCGGCAGCGGAACCTCCTCCCTGACCTGGAACGGCAACGTGTCGGCGTCCTGGGACGGTTCCGACGCCAACTGGCTGCTGGGCAGCGGCCCCGCCACGTTCACGGACGGCAGTGCGGTCGCCTTCAACGACGCGGCATCGTCGTTCAACGTCACCAGCCTGGGCGACGTGACCCCTTCCGCGCTGGTGTTCAACAACGCCGTCAACATCTACAGCGTGGCCGCGAACATCAAGGGAACCGCCCCCCTCAATAAGTTCGGCCTTGCCGCGACCTATCTGACGGGCATTTCGTCCTACAACCCCAGTTCGGTGATGATCGCAAACGGCTGGTTGTACTTGAATCAAAACGCCCAACTCAACGGCGGCGTTTACTCGGGCAATCTAATCGTAAATGCCGGCGGATTCAATTATGGCAGCACACCGCCCCAGACGCTGTCCGGCATCATTTCGGGCAGCGGCGGGCTGACCAAGTCCGGCTCGGGCACCTTGACCTTGGCGAACACCAACACGTTCAGCGGCACCATGACGGTCAACGGTGGCACGCTGTACGCCAGGGCCTGCCCGGCTGCGATGGGCACCGGCGGCCTGACGCTCAGCGGCGGCACGATGGAACTGGATCACGACGCGGGGCTGACATTCGTAAACAACGCCTCGATGACAGCCAGCACGGGGGTGAAGTCAGGCCGCCTGACCTACGGCCCCGGCGTAACGAACGCGCTGGGCACGTTGACCCTTGGAAACGTGACCCTTTCTGCGTCGGCCGGCCTGAATGTGATCCCCGGCACGCCTTACGGACTGAGGTTCGGTAACACGACGATCAGCGGTAACACACCGACCTTCGACGTCGCGAACAACGGTATTGGCATCGGCTACCTGACCCTCGGCACCCTCAGCGGCAACTACCACCTCAACAAGCAGGGCGCAGGCACGCTGTTCCTCGGCTCGTCCAGCGCCCGCACGGCTGGCACCAACACAGTCACAGCCGGAACGCTCAAACTGGGCCACCCGTACGCCTTGGGGACAAGCGGCGCGACGCTTGCGCTCACCCTCAACAGCGGCATACTGGACTTGGCGACAGATACGTCCGTCACCAACTATCCCACGCGCGTCGGCGGCGCCGCTACCATTCTCTCCAACAAGGCCACCCCCAACAGCGACGGCATCACGCACATCTTGGGCCCGCTTGCGATCACCAGCAACCTCGGCGTGGCTCCGGGCGCGAATGTGAAAGCGGGAACGCCCTTCGGACTGACCTTCGGGACAACGACGCTGCTCGGCAACCCCGCGTTCGACGTAGCCGCCAACGGCACGCTGACGCTCGGTTCGGCAAGCGGCACCTACAGCGTGACGAAGTCCGGCAACGGAACCCTTGTTTTCGCGAGCCCCAACGCCTATACGGGCGTGACCGCGATCACCCGCGGCCGGTTCATCATTACGGGAGCCAATGGTTCCATCAGCAACACGAGCGCGATCACGCTTTCAGGAGACAGCACGCTCGAGCTGCGCAACAGCACGGCATCAAACTGGACCGACCGCGTGCGTAACGGGGTACCCCTTACCTTGGCGGGCGGCACGATCAACTTCACCCACACGGGTGGCGCCACGGGCTACGGAGAAACGTTGGGCGCGCTCTCCATTACAAGTGGTACCAACCAGTTCGTGACCTCTCAGGCGAATGTGGGTTACACGTCGGTCGTCACCTTGGCCTCCATCGCACGAAGCGGCGTTTCGCTTATCAACTTCGTCGGCGAAGGACTCGGCGACAGCAACCGCAACGCTATCTTTATCCCCGGCCAACCCGAAGGCAACCTGGGCCCTTGGGCTACGGTAAACGGCACAAACTTCGCTTTCTACAGCACCACGCGCGGCGTCTGCGCCACCACCAGCACATACGACCTCGCGGCACGCGGGCCTGACTCGGTCATTCCCAACGATTCAAATATCGTGGCGCGAATCAACAGCCCCGGCGTCGCCGGCCCGATCACGCTCGACAGTACCCTGACCAACCGTATCTTCGGCATACGGCAGAATACGGGCACCGATGCGGTGATCTCAACCCTTAACGGAACAGCCAACAAGATTCTTCTGACCCACGGGCTGTTCATCACTGACGGCCAGGGGTCTTTGACTGTAGGCGAAAAGTTTGGCGACGGTTTCCTTGCGCCGCTGGTCGCCACCGAAGGTTTGTTGCTCGACGTTGACGGCACGAGCGGCATCCTGACCCTGAACTCCCCGATCGCCGATATCGGCGGCGTGGTCGTCCTCAAGAAATTCGGATCAGGTAAGGTCGTCCTGCCGAATTCGAGCACTTATTCCGGCGCCACAACGATCCACGAAGGCACGCTTGTCGCGCAGCACGCTAACGCGCTCGGAGCAACGGCGGCCGGCACCACGGTCAACACCGGCGCCGTTCTGGAAGTCGCCGGCAGCATCGCCACAGCCGCAGAGGCACTGACGTTGTATGGCACCCTGTCCAGCCAGACGGGCGTCAACACCTACGCCGGAGCCGTCACTGCCGTGCTGGGCTCCCCGGTCATCGACGTCGGCCCATCCTCGATATTGATTTTGAGTGCCAACGGCAGCACTGCTGGATCCGGCATCCTCACCAAGACAGGCGCAGGCACGCTGCGGATCAACGGTGACCCCAATTTGACCGGTACCGGCTTGTACGTCATCAATGCCGGAACGATGGAGCTCAACCACTCTGGAACCACTGACGTCCCCATCTCCATCGCGCCGGGCGCCACGCTCATCAATGTCTTGGCCAACTGTCTGCACGACAGCATGAGCATTACAAACAACGGAACCTTTGATATCAGGGGTACCGACACCATGGGCATGCTGGTCGGCGGCGGCCGGGTGACCGTCGGCACGGGCGTCTCTCCCACGCTTACGATCGGTAACGAAAGTTCCAAGGTCGCGACCTTCTCCGGCGTCATCGAAAACGGCCGGGGTGTTCTGAGCCTGAGCAAGAGCGGCAACAGCACGCAGATCCTCACGGGCACCAACACCTACACGGGGCCCACGCTCTTGAACGAGAGGAGCGGAATCCTGCTCGTCAACAGCCCGGGCTCGCTGAAGGGGACGGTCGCCGTCACCGTCAGCAGCGGTACCACGCTGGGCGGCAACGGCGCCGTCATGAGCCCCGTCACCGTCCTCGCTGGCGGCTGCCTGTTGCCGGCCGACGCCGGCGGCATCGGCACGCTCACGCTCGGCAGCTCGCTGACCCTGAACGGCGCCACGCTGTACTACGACATCCCCGCCACGTTGTCCGCCTCTGATGCCATCGACGTCGCCGGCGTTCTGACGGTGAACGGCGTGAACACCATCGCGCTCTCTTTCCCCGGCGGCGTCGCTCCCGCAGGCGACTACACGCTGATGAACTTCGCCTCCCGGTCAGGCGCAGGCACATTCGTCGTGCTCAACAGCACGCCGAACGCCACTTTGGAACTCACGGCGACCAGCCTGATCCTGCACATCTCCAGCGCCACCGGCTTCGGCCTGACGTGGAATGGCAACCTGTCGTCGGTCTGGGACGGCGGATTCCTGAACTGGAAGAACAACAGCGGAGCGGCAAGCTACACGGAAGGCAGCATCGTCACGTTCGACGACTCGCTGCTCGCCAACGCTACCGTCACCAGCGTCGGCGCAGGTGTCTCACCCTCGGCCATCTATATCAATATCAATACGAACAACTACACGATCAATGCTGCGATCTCGGGTACTGCGCCCCTCGTCAAATCCGGCTGGACGTCGGCGTACCTCAACAATGCGCTGAACTACAACCCGGCTTCGATCACTGTCAACCCGGTCGGTACGCTGTACATCGGCACAGCAGGCAATGCCCAGCTGAACAACGGCACGTACAACAACCCCATCTTCGTGAACGGCGGCAGATTCCAGTTTGAGAGCGGCGCTTCCCTGACCTTGAACAGCCTCATCACCGGCGGCGGCTCGCTCTCGAAATACGGCACGGGCACGATTACCCTGAACGCGGCGAACACCTACCGAGGCGGCACGACCCACGGCGCCGGCCAGATGAACATCAACAACGGCGGCATAGACAACACCGCGTCCTCCATCGGTATCGGCCGTATCTACATCGGCAGCGGCGCGATCTTCGACAACCTCAGTGGCTCGGATATCACGCTCTTGACCGCTAACCCTCAAGACTGGAACGGCGACTTTATCTATGCCGGCAGCGCGAACAGCCTGAACTTCGGCACCGGCGCGGTCAACCTCCCTGCCAGCCGAACCCTCACCGTCCGGGCGAACACGTTCACGATCGGCGGAATCATCACCCAGACATCGGGTCAAACTTACGGCTTGACCAAAGCCGGCAACGGCACGCTGGTGCTCTCGGGCGCGAACGCCTATGGCGGCACTACGACACTCAGCGGCGGCACGCTGGTTGCCCAAGCGAAAACAAATGTGCTCGGCACGGGTGCCATCACCCTCAACACTGCGGGCACCACGCTCGACTACGGCAATGACACTGCGCTGACGTTCAACAACGCAGCTACGGTTTCGGCGTCGATGACGGTCAAGTCCGGACGCCTGACCCCCGGCCCCGGCGTGACGCACACCCTGGGCACCCTGAGCATCAACGCCAGCACACTTAGCATGGCGCCCGGCACGAACACGCTCGTCAACACGCCTTACGGCCTCACGTATGGCGCGACGACCCTGACCGCCGATCCGGCTGTCTTCAACGTCGCCAACAACGGCAGCGCCGCAGGCACCTTGACGCTGGGAGCCGTGGGTGGCAACTTCGCCCTGACCAAGAAGGGTAATGGCGTGCTCAGGCTGGCCAGCGTGAGCCTGCTGGGCGGCCCGCTTACGAGCAATAACGGCCGGATACTGGCTGTCACTGGCGGCTCCTGCAGCAACAGCACCGTGACTGTCCAGGCGAGCGACGTCGCCGATGCCGCCGCCTCCTTGAATATCCTATACTCTGCAGCGAACACGCAGTGGACCTGCTCGAATCTGGTCACCGCCGTTTCCCTCGCGCCGGCGGCGAGCCGCCCGGCTCTGGACTTCTCCTTTGCGGCACTTCCCAGCACCACCGTGGCACCGCTCAGAGTCCGCGACACGGTCACGTTCGCCACGAACCCCGTAGTCAACGTCTACATGGGTAACCTGACCGTCCCGACAAACGCCTATCCGCTGATGGTCGTCGGTGTTTCGGCACCTACCGTCGTCCCGACGTTGAACATGGTCGGCGGCTACACCAACAGTTTCTTGTATTGGAACGGCAACACCCTCATGCTGCGGCTCTTCGCTTCCGGCGTTCCGCTGAAGTGGACCCCCGGCGTGACCAGCAGCGGCACGTGGGACATCAACAACAGCGCCAACCTGGTGTGGACGAACAGTGCCGCGATGGCCTACGCCTACTATCAGGAACCCTTCGGCTCGGGCGCAGCAGGCGACAATGTGCTCTTCGACGACTCAACGCTCACCGGGCCTTCAACGGTGACGTTGTCTGGTGCGCCCAGCCCATCGAGCGTCGTGATGACCAATAACCTGTATGCCTACACGTTCGCAGGTAGCGGCGTCATTGCGGGTGCAGGCACGTTCAGCAAGCTCGGCACGAACCGGCTGACGCTCGCAACCGCCAACACCTATACCGGCGCGACGACGTTCGCCTCCGGCATCGTGGATATCCCCGCAGGCGCCGGACTCAACGTGGGCAACACCGCCAACGCGGGACTGCTCAACGTCGGCACCTTGTCCAGCAAAGCGGTTGTCAACATCACCGGCGGCACGGTGAACGCGACCAAGAACTCGCAGCCCGCCTTGCAGGTCGGCACGACAAGTGGCGCCATCGGCGTCATCAACTTGAGTGCTGGCGTACTGAATGCGGGCTCTGACATCTGGCTCGGTGCAGGTGGCAACGGCCAGAACGGCTTCGGTGCGCTGAACGTCACCGGCGGCAGCGTCACCTCCGCCAGTTACTTAGCAATAGGCCGCGCGTCGGGCGCTACCGGAAATAACCGCGGCGAGTTGCTCGTCAGCGGCGGCACGGTCACCGTGAACTTGAACACTCTGGAAATCGGCTCCTACCAGAATGCCGTGGCGAACACGTGTGTGGCCACCTTGACAGGCGGCACCGTGACCATGGCCGCCGGAGCCGGTGATGTCCGGGTGGGCAACAGCGCCAGCGGCATCCTGAACGTCTCCGGCAGCGCGGCGTTGAACGTCCTGAACCTAGGCATGTCGCTCCGCTTCGGCAATGGGGCGGGCGTCGTCGGCATTGCCAACCTAAACGGCGGCACCGTCACCGTTCCAGCTGTCACCCAGTATTCCGGAGCCTTTGGCTACCTGAACTTCAACGGCGGCACGCTGAAGGCCAACAAGAACAACGCCGCCTTTATCAGCGGCTTGACGGCCGCGCGTATCTACGCCGGCGGTGCCACCATCGATGACGGCGGGTACGCCCTCACCATCGGACAGTCTCTGCACAGCCCGTGGGGCAACGGCGTCAGCCTCGCCGGCATGACCTTCAGCGGCACCGGCTTCATCGCGCCGCCGATCGTCGACATCGCCGGTTTTGGCAACGGCGCCAGCGCCGTCGCCACGATCGACAGCAACGGCAACCTGACGGGCGTTACGCTGACCAGCCCGGGCGCGAACTACCACATGGGCACCCCCACGCTCACCTTCACGGGCGGCGGCGGCACAGTGACCCAGAGCGGCAGCGCCAGCACGGTGCCCAACACCAGTGGCGGCCTGACCAAGCGCGGCGCCGGCACGCTGACCCTGACCGGCACCAACACGTATAGCGGCGCAACTGTTGTGAACGGCGGACGCCTTGTGCTCGTCACCGGTGCCTCGTGCAGCAACAGCGCCGTCACGGTACAGTCGGTAGGCACTGGAACCAACGCGCTCTTCGGCGTCCGCTACGCCGGCTCCGACGCCCAGGCTGCCGTTGCGGGCCTGACCACCAGCGCCGGCCTCAGCGGCGGCGGCGCGCCCGACCTGGAGTTCGCTTTCGCGGCGGTGCCCAGTGCCACGACCGCGCCTTTGGCGGTAACTGGCGATGCGGCCTTCACCGTGACGCCGGGCGTGAGGGTCATTCTCACCGGACTCACTGTTGCGAACGGCACTTATCCGCTGATGACCGTGGGCGGCACCGCTCCTTCGGCCGTACCGGCACTCACCCTTGCCGGCGGCTACAGCGGCAGCACCCTGTCTTGGGTCGGGAACACGCTGATGCTGAACCTCGCGGGCTCGGCTGCTGCCCTTACGTGGGGCACCGGCGCCGCAGGTAACGGATCGTGGAACATCAACGACAGCGCTAACCTGATTTGGAAGGACAGCGCGGCTGCCTCGGCCTACTACCAGGAGACGGCGGGCTCTGTCGGCGATCCGGTCGTCTTTGATGACACCTACGTCAGCCTCAACAATGCGGTCACGCTGACTACCACCGTCACGCCGGCCGGCGTCACGGCGAACAACGCGACCTTCGCCTACACACTGTCCGGCTCCGGCGCCATCGCGGGCACCAACGCGCTCGTCAAGTCCGGCGCCGCCAACTTCAGGCTGGCCAACGCCAACACCTACAGCGGCGGTACCCTCATCAATGTCGGCGGCGTGCTCCAGGTGTCCAACTCGGGCGGCCTCGGCACGGGCGGAGTCACCAATAACGGCACACTCAATCTGGATGCCGGCGCAGGCGGCACCGGCGACGTGAACTACACCGGTCTCAACAACAGCCTGAGCGGCGCCGGAACCAACAACGTCTCCCTTGGAACCGGAAGCGCGCGTATCTACCTGACCGGCAACTACTCCGGCTTCGTCGGCGTGTGGAACATCGGCGTCGGCGCCTTTGCCGGAGCCTCCAGAGCCGAAATGACGGGCCTCGACAACGCCGCGGCGACGGTCAATGTCCTGACCAACGGCACGCTGTGGGCGAACTCCTCCGTCACCCGCAACGCGACCCTCAACCTCTACGGCGGCGATACCGGCGAGTCCTACGGTCAGCTCCGACTGGACGCCGGCCTGTGGGCTGGCCCCGTCGCTCTCTGCGGCCCCATCACGGGCGTGGGTGACGCTTTCTTTGGCTCGCAATCCTCAAACAGCGAAATTTCCGGCCCGATCAGCGAAATGAACGGCCCGTATGAGGTCAGCAAGGTGGGTGCCACCACGCTGACGCTCTCCGGAGCCAACACCTACCTCGGCCCGACTGCGGTCAAGGCGGGTGCGCTAAGAGTCGCGACCCTCGGCAGCGTTGGTGGCGGGGCTAGCCCGCTCGGCGCGCCGACATCGGCCGCACAGGGCACCGTCAAGCTCGGCTACACGACAGCCCCCGGCACGCTGGTCTACGCGGGAATGGGCGAGACCTCAGACCGCGTGATCGACCTGGCCGGCACCACGGGCGGCGGCACCATCGACCACTCGGGCACAAACCTCCTCGCGTTGACCGGTGGCCTGATGCATTCAGGAATCGGGGCGAAGTCGCTGACGTTCCAAGGTTCGACCAGCGGTATAGGTGAGTTCTCGGGCGTCATCGGTAACACGCCCTACGGGAACGCGATCACCGTCGCGAAGTCTGGCGCCGGAATCTGGAAGCTCTCAAACGCCAACACTTACTCTGGCGGCACCACGCTCAACGGCGGGGCCTTGGTTGCCACGCACCCGAATGCGCTGGGCACAGGTACGATCACCATCCCTGGCACGGTGGCAACGCTGTACCTCGATCACAACGGCGTCAACGCGTTCACGAACTATGTGCTCATGAACAGCTTGAGCGTCGCAACCGTCGTGCTTGGCAATGGCGGCAGCGAGGATGCCGTAAGCCATTCGCTCGGTGACTTCGATTTGGGCTCCGTCACGATCAACGTGTCGGCCGCTACCAACGTTGTGAATGGCGTCCCGGCCCTGAACATACCTTCGATCAATCTCAGTTCGGGTAGTGCCGGCAGCGTGATCCTTGTTCCAACCAATAATGCTACGATTCGAGTCGGCACTGCGGCTATCTTGAGGTCGTCGGCCGCAAAAACCCTCTGGCTGGACGGTCTTAGCTTGGGTAACGTCGTCACGGGGCCGATCAGCAACGGACTGAACACGCTCTCGCTGACCAAGGCCAACGCCAGCACGTGGACGCTGTACGGTTCAAATACCTTTGGCGGCGCAACAACGATCAGCGGCGGTAGCCTCGTCTTGGCCGGAGCGAATGGAGCGCTTGCCGGAACAAGTGCCCTCACGCTCTCAGGCAACGCGGTCTTGGAGCTTCGTAACAGCGAGTTGACCAACGCGACGGATCGTCTGCGCGACCTAACCGGCATCACGCTGTCCGGCGGCACACTGCGCTTTGCTCACGAGGGCGGCGCGGCAGACTACAGCGAGCGCATGGGCGCGCTCTCCGTGACGGCTTCGACAAACACGTTCGCCACCTCGCTGGCCGACGGCGGACAGACCTCGGTCGTGACCATTGCCTCGCTCGCCTACGCGTCGGGCGCGACGCTCGACTTCACGGGTACGGGACTCGGACAGTCTGACCAGAACCGCATCTACATCACGGCTCAGGCGAACGGCCCCATCGGCGCCTGGGCAACGGTTAACGGAACAAACCTCGCAGCCTACAGCAGTACCCTGGGCGTCTACGCGTTCGGGGCGTCGGGCAGCGACGTCGTGACCAACCTGGCCGCCCGCGGTAACGTTCCTAACTCGGTCGTGCCCGACAACGCCAACGCGTTCGCCCAGATCACCGAACCCGGTGACTCCGGCCCGATCACCCTTGAAGGCATCTGGACCAACCGGATCTTCATGGTGCAGCAAAGCCAGCCGGTTGCTGCAACCATCGACACGGTCAGCTACACGACCAACAAGACGCTGCTGGCGTCCGCGCTGACAATCGCCGCCGGCCAAGGGTCGATGACGCTTGGAGCAAACCCGGGCAACGGGTATGTCGCGCCGCTCAACCCTGGCGGGAACCTGAAACTTGAGAACAACAATGCGGGTGCGGTGCTGACCGTCAATGCCGCCGTCGCCAATAACACGACTGCGTCCACGGTCAGCAAATACGGTTCTGGCACGGCCGTGCTCGCCGGTTCGAACACCTTCTCCGGCGCGGTGACGATCAACGCGGGAACGCTCGAGTTTGGAGGCCCGTTCGCGCAGCGCCTCAGCAACGTGATCGGCGGTGCGGGTTCGCTCGCCAAGAGCGGAACGAACCAGCTCCACTTGCTTGGTGCCAACACCTACACGGGGCCGACCTACATCAATGCGGGCATGGTTCGTCCTAACCAGAACAACGCGTTCGGTAATTCAACGGAAAGTGTTATCATCGCCGAGGGCGCCACGCTCAATCTGGGGTGTACGCCCGACGTCGGAGGCACACGTGCGATGGACCAGTTAAATTTGAGCACCCGGCTCTTTATCGTCAGCGGTGCCGGTTACGATGGTGCGGGTGCGATCGTCAACGTTTCGACCACGACGCAGGTCAGCGCGATGAGCCGGATTTCCCTTGCCGGCCACACGACCTTTGGCGGAAACCAGCGCTGGGACTTGCTCACCGGTTCGCCGACACTTGACCTGAACGGCTACACACTCTCGAAGACCAATGTGAACGAGATCGCGCTTAGAGGCACGACGCTCCTAAACCCGGGAGCGGGTCACATCGCGATCAACCAGGGCCGGTTGCGCTTCGAGAGTGCAGCCACGATCAACGGAACGTCCGCCAACACGAACACGGTCAACAGCGGCGGCACGTTCGACCTCTGGAACTTTGTTGGCTCCATGCCTTTGTGGACACTTGTGCTTAACGAGAACTCGCTCTTCACAGGGTCAGGAACTGTCCCCGCCACAAACCAGAACATCTGGGCCGGCCCGGTGGTCCTAAACGGCAAGTCCTACCTCAACAACGGATCTGCCAACGTCAGTTGGACGATCAACGGCGACATTTCCGGACCGGGCACGCTGGTCAGGTCAGGCTCGTCGCCGTCCACCCTGTGGCTCATGAGTACCAACAACACCTACAGCGGCCAAACGATCATCAGCAATGGCACGCTCTTCGCCCGTGCCCCAGGTTCACTGCCCGGGTACGATGCAGGCAAGGTGACGATCGCCCCCGCCGCGACGCTGGCGCTCCGTTCGGATGACGGCGTGACGGGCTGGAACGCGGATCAGATCAAGAGCCTGCATGACACGAGCACGTTCGCGAGCAACACAGCCGTGCTGAGCATCGACACGACGCCAGCCGACGTGGACTATCTGGGTAACCTGACCAAGGCGCTCGCCCTGACGAAGCGAGGCAATAACACGCTAACGCTCAACGGAACCAACACCTTTACGGGGTCGCTCATCGTCAACGGCGGCACGCTGGTGTTGCCGTCATCGAGCACCAACGCTCCTGGCCTGATTACGGTGAGCGGCGGATCGACGAACACGTCACTCATCATTGACGGTGTAACGACCATTGGCACGAACACCACGCACGTCGTGACTGTCGCCTCGGCAAGCGGTGACCGCAGCGTCGCGACGCTCTCGACCAACGCGACGTTTGGCAAACTGTTGCTTGGCAATGTCAACGGCTCTTCCGGGGCTTTCATCCAGAAGAACGGCATCCTTGCCGTTGGCCCCACGATTGGCAGCACCGAAGTGCTGAACTTGGGCAACGGGGGCGGCGGTTACGGCTACTACCGCATGAACAATGGCAGCCTCACCACCGGCCAACTGGGATTGGGCGGCGGCGGCGGCGGCAACGGCGTCTTCGACCTGTACAACGGCACCGTTAAGGTTCAGACCCCCAACGGGTGGTTGATCTTCAACTGGGGCACCGGCATCAGCATCCTGAACATGTTCGGCGGCTCAGTGACTGCGCCCCCCGGAGCCAACGACACCACGTTGTCTTACGCGGGTAACGCCGCCAACCACGGCGTGATCAACATGCTGGGTTCGAGCGCGTTGCTGGACACCACGCCTAACGGCCGTATGCTCAACATGGCCAGGAGCGCTGGCAGCTACCTGGCTGCGGTCAACCTGAACAGCGGTACGATTCGCGCGAACAAAGTCTATGCTCAAGTGACCGGCACTCCGACGGTGTTCGGCTTCAACGGAGGCACCTTGCTGGCTGGCAGCAGTACGAACGCGTTCATGCAAGGCCTGACCGCCGCCCCCGTCTACCCCGGCGGCGCGGTGATCGACTCGTCGAACGCGACCGTCACGGTCGGCCAGTCGCTCTTGGCCCCGACCGGCTACGGCGTGACCTACATCCCGCTGTTGACCGGCGGCACGAACTACATCGGCGCTCCGGCCGTCAAGATCACCGGTGGAAGCGGCTTGGGCGCAACCGCGATCGCAACCATAGACTTGGACGACGGCAGCCCGACCAAGGGCCAGGTGACCGGCATCACGATCACCAGCTCTGGCGTAGGCTATCAGTGGTACGACGCACCCGTCGCCACCTTGGTCGGCGGCGGCGCGACCACGCCGGCAACGGTCGGGTTCTGCCAACTGGCGCTGAACACCAGCGTTGGCGGACTCACCAAGCTGGGCTCCGGCACGCTGACGCTGGCGGGCACGAACACCTACGGCGGCACGACGCTCATCAACAGCGGCACGCTCCGTCTCGGGCTCCCCAACGCGATACCGACCAACGCGGCCGTGGTCGTGAACGGCGGCACCTACGACTTGGGTGGCTTCGTCAGCACGATCACCAACGGCTCGGTTACGGTTCTCTCCGGCTCCGTTTCGAACGGCACGTTCAACGCATCGCTGAACAAGATCGGGCCTGACTCGGCCACGCTGTCGGCCGCGCAAGAGACCGCGCAACCGCTCGTTGTGTCTGAAGGCACGCTGACTCTGGCGCCCGTCTCGCGTTCACAACGTGCAGGCCTGTACGAGGGTCGGAGCGCTCTCTCCAACTTCGATCTGACATCGCCCAACCCCATGTCGCAGGTGAAGTTGTCTGTCACAAACGCCTACCTGAGCTTCGCCAGCAATGCGGCTTCGGGCGGCATCTGGCTCGACAACAGCACCTACATCTACTCCGGCTACATCTGGAACAACTCCGCCACGAATGAGGTCTGGACCTTCAACAAGGCCTTCGACGACTCCGGACTGGTGAAGATCGACGGTGTGACGATTATTAACGACGGTGTGCACAGTACTAACGTCCTCGCCAACGTCACGATGTCTCCTGGCCCGCACGCGCTCGAGGTCCGTCTGGGCCAAGGCACCGGCGGCGTGGGGCCGAACACCAGCTATCCTGGCATCGGCGTCGACCGTTTGGGTCGCAACACGAGGAATGCGGCGTACTTCCAGCGCTTGCAGGATCCGGGTGACGGCAGCTTCCTGACGCTGTCGGCGCTTGGCCGAGCCGATCTGCTGGACTCGAATTCGGTGGTTGAAGTGGACACCAACGCCACGCTGAACCTCGGCGGCACGACGCAGACTGTGGCGCAGATCAGCGGCTCGGGAACAGTGAGCAACGGCACACTCGCCGTGACGGATGTCATCGCCCCCGGCGGAACGAACGTCATCGGCACGCTGACGGTCGCCGCTTCAACGACCGCCAATGGCACCCTGCTGGTTGATTTGGGTGCGAACGGCAGCAGTGATCGTCTGGCGGTTCAGGGTAACCTCAACATGAGCGGGCTGAGCTTGCAGATCGCTAACCTGGAGCAGTTGGACACACGTAAGGTCTACACCATTATGACCTATACCGGATCAATCAGTGGCACGTTCAGTACCCACAATCTGCCAAGCACACATTGGCATGTGTCCTACGTCAATGGAGCGGTGAAGCTTATCTACGTGAACGGCACGCTGATCCGTCTGAGGTAGCCACGTCGGTACTCCGGCAGGACCTCTCACGGGCGAGTGACTGCTGTCACTCGCCCGTCCCATTTCTGTGCGGAATGGCAAGGACGGGGGTGGACGGGGACAGGTGCTTTTGGGCCGGCCGGTACAACAAGCCTTAGGGCCTGTCACGAATGAACTGCACGGAATACCGTTTGTCACCGCTCCAAACAGGAGCTATGTGCAGCCGAGGAACTTGGGCGGAAACACGAGAGATGAAACCTATGGAACGCGGTTGATCGTGGAGACGGGAGAGATTAGGGTGAAAGATTAGGGTGGTCGATTATGGGCAAGGCACCCCTCATCTTTCACCTTTATCTTTTCCCTTAATCTGTCACTTTTCTGACACATACCCCAGCTTATCGTAGCGCCCTTCGGGACATGTCCGTTACCGCCGCTCTCGTCATCCCGCGCGCTTCGCCGCGTCGGCGAGCAGGGCGAAAGCTTTGTCGGTCCCGGCGGAGAGGAGGGCGTCCGCGAAGGCGTCGTTGAGTGCGGGCAGGGCGCCGACCGACGCAAAGAACGCGTTGCGTTTCTTGAGGTCGGTGAATTCAACTTCCGCGCGTTCGCCCAGATACGGCGCATGGGCATAGATGCCGAGCAGCGTTTGACCGACCATGACGCGCATGCCTTGCGTGAACTCCGACGCGTAGCGGCTGAGCACGGTGCCCACGATATCATCCACGAAGGGCAGCCCGCCCTTGTTCATCTCGGTGCCGATGTTGATCGGCAGGTCGCGCTTGACACAACCTTTGACCACCTCGTCCAGTTTCGCCTGTTTGCGTGCGGCGTCCTGCGGGTCTTTCAGGTTCCAGTTGCGGTCGGGAATGATGTTCAGTGCGGCGCACCCCTTGCCGGTCATCAGATCCAGCAGGAGGTTGCAGTCGGCTTCTCCGCCGCTGGTGCCATCGAGCCAGGCGATCGTGGGGATGGCATGGCAGGCGCGCACCCAGCGGGTGAAATCGTCAGCCAGAGGGAACGTCGTGTCATCGGGCTGGATATAGCCGATGCCGCCGCGTTTGGCGAGGGCGTTGCGCGCGAGATCCTCCATCTTCGGCACGTTGGCCTCGATGGCCGGATACGCCGAGGCGTCGCACTTGAGCAGCGGTGCCCAGAACGCGGCGCGCGCCGCGGGGTCGGCAAACGCGCGCTGGGCCTGCGTGCAGTAGGCGCGGATGATGTGGCGCTCGGTGGCCACGCCTTTGGGGGTGAGCGGCAGCACGTCGCGGGAGTAGTCGATCGCGATGGCGGGCAGGGTGGCGTTGACGCGCGCGATCAGGGCAAGGTTGCGGTTCTGCGCGCCTTGGCGGAGCTGGGCCAGCGTGTTGGCCTGTGAGGTTCCGGGAGCGGGAATGCCGGTGAATCCGCACCCCATGATGTACGCCACGCCCGGCTCGCCGGGAGAGCTGATGTCGACGGTGGACTGTTCGCGGACATAGGCGCGCGTCTCCAGGTGCGCGGCGGTGCGCAAGGCCAGCAGGCGGCCAGACTCGAGGAACTCGCCGAGTCCGTCGAGCACGTCGAAATCGCACAGCGCGGCGGCGCAGAGGCCGCGGCTGCGGCACTCGTAGGCCACGCGCGAGGGCGACCAGCCGTCGGCGTTGTAGGAGAAGAACGAGTGGCAGTGCATGTTGAAAAGGCTGCCCGGCTCGGGGAAACGGGTGGTGGCGGTCACTTGCTTGAGCGCGGCGCGGCGCTTGTCTTCGTTGAAGTCGCTGAGGGCGTTGATGAGGGTGTCAGTGTTCATGGATATCAGTTCCTTTTGTCAAAACGGTTGATGGGCTTTGTTGCTGAGAATAAGCGACAGAAGAGCAGACACGTCGTCGGCCGCAACGGGGCGTGGGTTTGCGTCAGTCGAACCCGACGCCAGGGTTTCGCGGATGAACGCATCGGGGTCTGAGACGGTTTTTCCTGCGAACGGGTTGTCCAGGCTCATCGCCGCCAGCCACGTGGCGACCTGAGCCTCGACGTCCAACCCATACCGCGCCTTGAGGGCGGCCAGATCTTGCTGGATGACGCCCCGGTTGAAGGCCAGCGCCGCAGGCAGGCAAAGGGCGCAGACCAGCCCGTGCGCGACGCCGAAACGCGCGCCCAGAGGATGCGCCAGTCCGTGGATCACGCCCAGCCGCGAATGGGAAAAGGCCACGCCGGCCAGATAGCTGGCCTCCAGCATGTCGGCTGCCGCAGCCGAGTCGCCCTGATACAGCGGAAGCAGGGCTCGCGCGATGCGCACCAGCGCGAGTTCCGCAAGCGCGCGCGTTACAGGCGTGGCATAGCGGCTCGTGTAGGATTCAAAGGCCTGGATGAAGGCGTCGAGCCCTGCCGCGGCGATGGTGGCGGGCGGGCAGCCCACGAGCAGGCCGGGGTCGAGGAGCACCCGCTTAGGCATGAAGCTGGCGTGGCGGATCGACTGCTTGAAGGTGCGGTCCGGGTCGGTCAGCACGGCCACGACGGTCGCTTCGGAACCGGTGCCGGCCGTGCTGGGGGCGGCGATGAGCGGCAGCGTGGCAGGGGGGATTTCCGGGTTGCGCGTCTGATAATAGGCGGCGCTTTCAGGCGCGTCGGCCAGACCGGCCGCCGCTTTGGCGAGATCGATCACGCTGCCGCCGCCCACAGCCGCCACCCAGTCCGGGCGGCTGCGCCGAAGCTCCGCGCGCAACGCATCCACCGCGCCTACCGTCGGTTCGCCGCCGTCGTGCCGCCATGTGCGCATCTCCATTTCGGCCGGGCACCTATCGAGAATATCGCCGAGTTTGCCCGAACGTGACAGAGACTCGCCGTAGACCAGCAGGCCGGCCTTACCGAAGACGGCCGCGTCGCGGGTCAGGTTCAGCACGGCGCCGGTCTTCGCTACGGTTTGTTGCGGCAGCAGGAGGGTGTCGGGGAGAAGGGTCATAAGAAGTTCTAAAGTGGGGGAGTTCGAAAGTTCTAAAGTGGGGGAAGGGGCACGATTCCTAATACTGGATGATCACGGCGGCGATGACAAGCGGTTCGGAGCCCGTGTTCTCAACGCCGTGCGTGCCGCCCTTGCCGGTGAGAATCGCGTCGCCTGTGCGGATCGGAACCCACTCGCCGTTTTCCAGAATCTGCCCCGCGCCCGAGAGGACGAGATAGATTTCGTCTTCGGCCTCGTGCGTATGCTGGCCGATCGACGCGCCGGGTTCGAGCGTCATCCGCGTGCAGAGGCGGATCTTGGCGCCGAAGTTCTCGGGCTTGAACCAGTGCTCCAGCTTGACTGCGCCAGCGCCGCCGCGCATGTTGATGCGGTTCTCCGCCTCCATCAATCCGTTCCGAGTGATCATTCTCTCTCCTTGATATATGGAACAGTGTAGCGCCGTGCGGGGGATCACGGCAAGCTGCTTTCTTTCGCCAGCAACCAAAATTTGACTTCTGAGCCACGGGAATGCAGGCTAAAGCCTGTACTACGAACGGTTTCTTACCGGAAAGGAGCGTTTGTAGTGCAGCCTTCAGGCTGTCTCAGGCCAAATTTAGAATTGCTGTTCTTTCGCTGTGCGTGATTGTTTTCGGCGCGGCGATACCGTATCATAAAGGCCTTCGAAAACGGGCACCGGTACACATGCGGAAAACGAAAATCAAACGAATCGAGCGGATCGAGCACTATCTGATCCGCATCATTCAACAGCCGGGCGCGGATAAAGGCCATCCGTGGCCGATCCGCCTGCTGCTGGGGACGCTCAAGGCGATTTCGCTGGTTTTCAGAAGCGTCGTTCTGACGCGCCTGTTTTTTTACGAGCTGGGGATCTTCAGGCGCTACCCGTTAGGCTGCCAGGTGATCAGCGTGGGCAACATCACGGCGGGCGGCACCGGTAAAACGCCGGTGGTGGAGATTTTCGCGCGCGAGCTGCAGAAGTCGGGGCGCAAAGTCGCGATCCTGAGCCGCGGCTACCGCAAGCGCGAGCTGCCTTGGCATCAGCGCCTGTTCCGCGAGAAAATCGAGCCGCCGCGCGTGGTCAGCGACGGCAAGCGGCTGCTGCTTGATAGCGAGATGGGCGGCGACGAGCCCTACATGCTGGCGAGCAACCTGCCCGGCGTGGTGGTGCTGGTCGACAAAAACCGCGTCAAGAGCGGCCGGTATGCGGTGAAGCGCTTCGGCTGCGACACGCTGATCCTGGACGACGGGTTCCAGTACCTGAAGCTGCGCCATCGCCTGGAGATTGTGCTGGTCGACAAGACCAACCCGTTCGGCAACGAGAACATGCTGCCGCGCGGCGTCCTGCGCGAGCCTATCCGGAATCTCAAACGCGCCGACTTCATTTTTATCACCAAATCGGACGGACATTCGGAAGAGGTCCGCGCCCGAATCCGCGCGTTGAACGCGAGCGCTGAAATCATCGAGTGCTGCCACAAGCCGCGTTACCTTCAGAACGTCTACACGGCCGAGCATGTTCCGCTCGATTGGCTCAAAGGCCGGACGGTGACCTCGCTCTCGGGCATTGCGGTGCCGCAGAGTTTTGAGAACTCGCTCCGGGCTATGGGCGCCAAGGTGATCTACTGCGAGCGGTATGCGGATCATCACCGGTATGACGCGCAAGAGATCATCGACGCCGTCAACAAAGCCGCGGACCTGCATGCGGACGCGCTGCTGACGACGGAAAAGGATGCGGTCCGGTTTCCGCATCTCGATACGACGCCGGTGCCGGTCTACTACCTGCGTGTGGACATCGAACTGATGAGCGGCGCGGAGAATTTTCACGACGCGGTTGAACACATCTGTTTCCGCAGGCAAGCGAAGAGGGTGACGCGTGCAAACGAGTGACATGAAGGCGAGGCACGAGCCCATTTTACGTTCGGTCGCGGTTGTCGGTTCCATGACGGGTGTCAGCCGCATCCTGGGCTTGGTGCGCGAATGGCTCATGGCGTATTATTTTGGCACCTCGCTGCAGAAGTCGGCCTTCGATGTGGCGTTCCGCATCCCCAATCTGTTCCGCCGCCTGTTCGGCGAAGGCGCCTTATCCGCCGCTTTCATCCCGGTGTACGCGGAGACCCTCGCGAAAGAGGGGCCCGCCGTGGCCAACCGGCTGGCCAGCCGCATCGCCGGTTTTCTGGTGGCCGTGCTGGGCGTCATCACAGCGGCGGGCATCTTGCTTTCGCTGGGCTTGCAGCATCTGCTGGCGTACAACGCCCGCGCCGAGGCGGTCTATCCGCTGCTGCGGATCACGCTGTTCTACGCGCCCCTGATCTGTCTGGCCGCGCTCATGATCGGCATCCTGAACACGCTGCGGCAGTTTGCGCTGCCCGCGCTGGTTCCGGTCTTCCTGAACCTGGTCTGGATCCTCGCACTGGTGGGCATTTGTCCGTTCGTGTCGGAGGATATGGATGTGCGCATCGGGGTGGTCGCCTGGTCGACCCTGGCCGCCGGCTTCGTCCAGGTCGGGGTCTTGCTGCCCGCGCTGCGAAAACAAGGCGTGCCGCTGAGAATCGCGTTCGACTGGACGAAGGATACCCGCGTTAGCAAAGTGTTGCGCTTGTCGATGCCCATGGCCGTCGGGATGGGGGCTGTGCAGATCAACCTTTTCGTTGACGGGCTGCTCGCCCTGTACGCGGGCACCTGGGGCCCATCCGCCATGGAGTACGCCGAGCGGCTGACCTATCTGCCGATGGGGCTCGTGGGAACGGCTTTTGCGACCGTGCTGCTGCCGACTTTTTCCAAGCATGCAGCCGATGGCGACCACGCGCGGCTGAGCACGACACTGGAACGCTCGCTTCGCAACATCACGCTGATCATGGCGCCGATGTCCGTGGGGCTGACGGTTCTTGCGCTGCCGGTGATCAATCTGATTTACACGTGTCACTCCGGGAAGTTTGACGCGCTGTCGGCAACCTACTCTTCGCGCGCGCTGATGGGGTATGCGCCGGGGCTGCTGGTCTTCAGCTTCTATAAGGCGCTGACGCCCGCTTTCTATGCGCTCAAGGACATGCGCACGCCGCTGCGGTGCAGCGTGGCCTGCGTCGCGCTCAACTTGTGTTTGAACCTTCTGTTCGTTTTCACGTGGGCGGATGGATGGCAGCACGTGGGGCTTGCGGTTGCGACCGTGCTGAGCAGCATCTTCAACTGCACGCTGCTCGCATGGGTGTTGCGCAAGAAGATTGGAGCGCCCCGCTTCGGCGCGGTCATGCCGATAATTTTTAAGCTGATCGCCTTGTCGCTGGTCATGGGAGCGGCTTCGTATTATGCAGAGAAGGGTATCAGCCGAGTCCTCACAGACGCAGGCTGGATGTACAAGCTGGTGGAGCTGACGTCCGTGATGGGAGCCATCGCGGCAGGCGTGCTGGTGTACGGGCTGCTGCTGCTGTTGTTCTGCCGGAGCACGCTCAGCGAACTCGTCGGAGAATTCCGCCAGCGGCGGAGTGGAAGGGGGGGGCCGGGATGACGCCCAAATCATTTATCGTGGCATGTGGGGGAACCGGCGGGCACGTGTTTCCCGGTCTGGCGGTGGCGCACGAGTTGAAGCGGCGCGGACATGACGTCGAGGTCTGGCTTTCAGGTCGCGACATCGAAGCGGCCACGCTGAGCAGCTGGGATGGCCCGGTCTTTTCAACGGGCGCTCGGGCGCTCTCGCTGCGCACGCTGCCGCACGCCGCGCGCTCGTTCTTCAAGTGCCTGGCTGCGCTGAAGCGCAGGCGCCCGCACGCGCTGCTCGCCATGGGCAGCTACGCAAGCATGCCGCCGGTCATCGCCGCCAAGCTTCAGCAGGTGCCGGTCATTCTGCACGAGGCCAACGCGGTTCCTGGCAAGGCCGTCGATTTCCTGTCGCGGTTTGCGGCGCTGACCGCCACGAGTTTTGACGAGACCGCAAAGTGGCTCTCCGGACGCGCGCTGAGAAAAACCGGACTTCCCGTGCGGGGCGATCTGGCGGGACAGCCGCGCTTCGCCGAGATCCCGGAAGGCGCGTTCACGGTTTTCGTGACGGGGGGCAGCCAAGGCGCCCGGCGTGTGAATCAACTGGTCTCGCAGGCCCTTTGTCTGCTCCGACAGTCCGGGGTTCACGATGTGTTCGTTATTCACCAAAGCGGCACAGCGGACGAGGCGCGTGTCCGGCAGGCCTATGAGGCCGCCGGCGTGCCGGCCATGGTGAGCGCGTTCATCAAGGAAATGGGGCGGGCGTATGCCTCAGCCGATCTCGTCATTTGCCGTGCGGGGGCGTCAACTTGTTTCGAGCTGTGCCTGTTGGGCAAGCCCGCCTTGCTGATTCCGCTGCCGACGGCCGTACGCAACCACCAGCATTTAAACGCGGCGGCCCTTGTGCGCAGCGGCGGTGCCGACGAGGGCGTGCAGAGCGAACTGACGGCACGTTCCCTCATGCGGTATGTGCTGAACAAGAAGAACAACCCTTTCGCCCTTGAGCGGATGAGGCAGGCTCTGAGGACGCTATCGGTATCGGACGCGGCCAGTCGCGTCGCGGACGCGATGGAGTCCGTGGCGAGTGGTATGAGTTAGCGGGGAGCGGGCTTAGTCACGGCCCGAGGCGCCTGAAGATTCAGCATTTGACTCGCGAACATTTGGAAGAATAGCTCCTGCAAGACCTCGCGTCCGTCGCGGTTGATCCGCTGAAGCGCGGCGATTTCGCTCGCTTGAAACCGGAGCGAGGCCGTCAGCGTATGGTCTTCGCTTTGGCACATGCCAAAGGTCGCTCCTGCACCTCCGGCTGGGAGCAAGCGCAGGTGTTCGGGCTTGACTCCCGGCATGATCTTGACGATGTGGCGCAGCAGGCCGACGATGTGCAGCGTCGAGCCCAGGCACAGGGTTTCGCTCAGCGCCGCGTCTTGGCCGGCGATCTTGCGGTTGAGCGTCAGCACCTTGTCAGGGAACGTGAGATTCTCCAGCACATTCTCGATCGAGTGGGCGGGCCCCAGCACCGTGATGAGATGACCGTCCTTCACCGCCGTCTCAATAAAGGCCTGCTTGATAAAGAGGGACATGAGCGTGAAGAGCGTGGAAGGCTCTTCCGGCTTAGCGCTGCCGGCCGCCTCGGGGGGGCGAAGGGCCACGGAGTACGCTTCGATCGGCACCTGGCCGAAGGAACGCGCCGGCTCGCGCGTCAGAAACACACCGTCGTTCTTCTTTACGGTCGCCAATTTTTGAATGGCGCCACTCACCGCCGCCGCGTTCGTGACCGGCTCAATCTGCACAAGACAGAGCCCCTGCTGGTCCTTTGTGGACGAAAGGTATATCAGGTGATCGCCGCTGAACGCCTCTTTGGGGGCCAGGTCGGCAATCGGCCGAAGGAGTCTGAAGCGGGTATCTCCGAGGTAGGTGTCCCACCGCTCCGGGTTGTCACAGGCTGTTAGCATTGAAAAAAAAGCGTTGTCCGGAAGACCGTTCCAGAGTCGGCCCTGCGGCGAGCGAAGCGAGGATGCGAGCGAAGCGAGCGGCGTGCCCGCTTTGGGTTTTCCGCGCACAGTCAGGCAAAAGGCTTGTCCGTCCAAGCCGATCGAGAACAGGCAGGTTTCAAAGTCGCGCAGCAGTTTGTCGAAGTTGAACACCGAGGCGGCCTTCTCACTTCTGGAGCCGAGCAGGTCGGCGAACCGTTGCGGATTGACCAGCATGCGCAAGGTTCCCGGTATGCTCTGGGAGGGTGCGTCGATCAGCCGGGACCGGTTCTCCCAGGCCCAGGCAAGCGCCTCTTTTGAGGTCGAAGTCAGCAGAAACCGGCCTGACACGGCGAGGGTGACGCGCGGCGCGAGATTGGTGTCAGACGGCTTTTCATAACTGGTGTAAAGTCCGTTCTCACGCCGCACCGTGTAGGCTGCGGCGAACAGGTCGTGAACGCCTGCCGCGCCACCGGAGAGCGGGATGAGCGCCACATTGGCCGGGTTGTCCTCGCTCCGGGGCAACGCCGGATCGACCGTCTGTACAATGCGCAAGAGGTCGCCCGAGGCGACACAGGCGAACGAAGGCAGCAGGAGGTTCTTGGAGAGTTCGGCGTTGATCATTTCCAACGCGATGGGCAGGTCTGCGACCCGGCTGAAGGCGGAGGCGCCGTAGATCACGGACTGGTAGCTGTCCGCCTCCAGAATGCCGATGAACAGACGTTCGGCATGGGAGAGCTGTGCGGCAAGACTCAGCGCAAACACGCAGGCGAGGCGCAAAAGGCGGGGTGCACGAAGCAGAAGCGAAGCTCTTCTCATATCAGCGTTTCCGGTGGGGTGTCGGATGATAGAACATCATCACCTGCATTTTCAGGTGCTCGATCAGATCCGGGTCTGACACAGGGTCGCTCGATCCCGCCGTCTTGTTTTGGATGTTGGCTGAAACGAAAAGCGAGACGTCTTCCGGCGCTTCCTTCGACTTTTCCTGCTTCACGAACAGGCCGCAGTCCACTAACTTCTGGAAGAGCAGAACGGCCTCTTCGCGCGGGATGGTCAAGCGGGTTTCCCGGATGTCGCCCCAATTTTCGTTGTTGATGTCGTTGGCAAAGGGATTGCCCACGAGAGGGCTGGTGCCTTCGCGCACCGTGACGATTCCGTTGCCGTCGATGCGCACGCGGACGCGCTGCGTATGGGTGCCCAGTGTGTATTGGCGGATCTCAACCCAGTTCAGCCCCGACTCCTTTACGGTCATGTACGGGCTCTCCATCGGATTCTGGCACCCGCTGAGGAGGATGGCTGCCAGAGCGGACAAAATGACGTGTACCTTTCGCATGCCAGTATGATGCCGTGTATTGGCGCGGCGGGCAAGAGCGAAGTGGGGGTAAAATATGGGTGTCCACAAAAACCGTCTGGTCGTTATGTACAGCTTGGCTGTTCATAACGTCAAACCCGCGCGTCACGACAATTTGCCGCGTCATGCCAGCCGACTGGTCGGCGAGCGTGCCACTCATTGATTTTCAGATGTTTACGTATTCGCGTAACTTTAATGTGATGAAACACCCTTGCTATGATCAACTGTTTCATACGTTAATGTTCAGTATCGTTTTGTCCGCCGAACCCGCGGATTGCGTCTGGACGCCTATCTGTCAGCAACATCGCGAAACCCGCGCACTGGAAGTAGCGCGTGAACTCCTTACGGCATCGTATTTTGCCAGGTCTAAGACAGCCGAACGACGGACGGCTAGGCACCGGGTAGATTGGTTCACGCCAAGAAGACCCGAAGACGCAAAGGTTATTGGACCCCTTGGCGTCTTGGGGTATTGGCGTGCGAAAAATAGCTGCTGGGAGAAATCTGGAAAGAGAATACCAAGACACGACTTGACCCACGTGTTGCGATTGTGTCACAATGAACCCATGAAAACAGCAGTCATACACGCACGAATCGAGCCACAGGTGAAGATTCAGGCTGAAGATGTGCTTCAAAGCCTCGGAATCAGCCCGACGGATGCGATCGGCATCTTCTATCGCCAAATCACTCTCCGGCGCGGACTTCCGTTCGCCGTTTCAATTCCTAATGAAAGAACCGCGGCAACTCTTGCTAAGAGTCGCCGAGGTGAAGACGTGGAAACGTTCGACACCCTTGACGACCTCTTCGAGAGTTGGGAGAAGTGAAACAGGTTTCGCAAACCAAGCAGTTTCACCGCGATGTGAAGCGAATGCGAAAGCGGGGCAAGGATTTGCTCAAGCTCCAAGTTATTGTCCGTCTATTAGCAGACGGAAAGCCTCTTTCCCCCCAATACCGCGATCATCCGCTCATTGGCGCATGGGCTCCATCACGCGACTGCCACGTCGAACCGGACTGGATTCTTATTTATACGCCGGGGATCGAAACCCTTTTGCTTGAAAGAACGGGGACACATGCGGATTTGTTTGGAAGATGAAGACGGTTTGGAAATCGGATGACAGAAGTTGTAAACTTAGCGGGCTTTGCGCCTTGGCACGGGGAAAAATGGCGTCCTCATCCTACAGACACTCTAACCTGCCGTTTTACGGATCGTATACGCTATTCATCTTCAAGGTATTGCAACTCCTAACTCCTAACTCCTAAATCGGGTGCGGATTCAACAAAGTTTTATCGCACCCAAGTGCTGGATTGCGGCGAGCGCAGGCTTGTTGGCGAGGGCCGGACAGGTTACACTGAGGCTCATGAGTTTAGTCGAGAAAGATCGCTTTGACCGCGTGCGTGCGTCGGCCCAGCAGGAGGTGGCCTATCCGGCCGAGTTCCACTTCAGGATCATCGTCGAAGCGCAGTCCTCCGCCGAGGATGCCTTGAAGGCGTTGCTCGCTGTGTATCGGGTCACCGTGCCGCTGGCGTCCTCGCAGGCCTCGGCGACGGGCCGGTATCAGGCGTTCAGCGTTTCGGTGACGATGCGGAGCCGCGACGAGATGCACGCGTTTGACGCGGCGGTGAAACAGGTGCCCGGCGTACGGATGCTGCTTTAGGAGCGCTATGGCTGAAGTCGTATTAAAGCAGGTTTGCAAGCGGTATGAGGGCGGAGCCCTTGCCGTCGACCATTTCAGCCTGACGGTCGGGAGCGGCGAGTTCCTTGTGCTTGTGGGGCCCTCCGGCTGCGGCAAGTCGACGACCCTGCGTATGGTCGCAGGGCTGGAGGAGATAACGTCCGGAACCGTCCATATCGATGGACGCTGCGTGAACACCGTGGCGCCGAAGGATCGCGATATCGCCATGGTCTTTCAGAACTACGCGCTCTACCCGCACATGACGGTGTTCGACAACATGGCGTTCGGACTCAAGCTGCGCAAAGTGGCAGCAAAAGAAATCGCGGAGCGGGTGGGGGTGGCGGCCGACATCCTCGGGCTTGGCGACCTGCTGCTGCGCTTGCCGAAGCAGCTTTCCGGGGGTCAGCGCCAGCGCGTGGCCGTGGGACGGGCGATCGTGCGCAAGCCCAAGGTTTTCCTGTTCGACGAGCCGCTCTCGAATCTGGACGCCAAGATGCGCGTGGAGATGCGCAGCGAGATCAGCCGCCTGCACCGCAGGTTGGGTGCGACGATGATCTATGTGACACACGACCAGATGGAAGCCATGACCATGGGTGACCGCATCGTGGTCATGCATCAGGGCAGAATTCAACAGGCCGCTCCGCCTTTGGACGTATATCGGCGGCCGGCAAATATGTTTGTTGGCGGCTTTATCGGAACCCCGCCGATGAATTTTCTGCGTGGCAGAGTGGTGCGACTTCCGTCAGGTGGATGCCAGTTCTCGCACGGATCTGGACTCCTGCGGGTGCCGGAGCCTGACGCACACGCGCTGGAAGCATATGCGGAGCGCGACATGGTGGTCGGCTTCAGACCTGAGGCGCTCGGCTCCCCTGTTTGTGCGGCAGGCGGGGCGGTGGTCTGTGGGACGGTGGACGTCGTGGAGCCCATGGGTTCGGAAACGTTCGTCCAGGTGGTTGCCGGGTGCGGAACCCGCGTTGTCGCGCGTGTTGGCGCGGACCGCGTGTTCACGCCCGGAGCGGCCGTGTCTTTGCCGCTCGACCTAGAGCACGCGCTCTATTTCGATGGCGAGACCGGTGTGGCCGTCGGTAGTGGCGTATAAGCAGGAGTGGAGACCATGCGGCATATCGGTATTCTCGGAGGCTCCTTCAACCCGATCCATCTCGGACATCTGCTCGCCGGTCGGGCGGTGGCGGAGGCGTTCGGGCTCGACCGCGTGCTGTTGCTGCCCAGTCATGTTTCCCCGTTCAAGCGTGGGGCACTGGACGTGGCGTCCGGCAGTGACCGAATGGAGATGGTCCGGCTGAGTGTGGAAGGGGATAACCTGTTTGAACCTTGCCCGGTCGAACTGGAGCGGGGTGGAATCTCCTATGCGGTCGACACCGTTCGAGCGCTTAGGCAGCGGTATCCGGGAGATCGCTTGTCGTTCATTATCGGTATGGACGCCCTGCGCGAGCTGAGCCATTGGCATCAGGTCGGCGAGATGCTGACGATGTGCGAGGTCATCTCCGTAGAGCGGCCGGGAATCGATGTGCCGGTGTCTGGTGATGCGCTCGCGTTCCCGGAGGAGGTGCGACATCGGCTCTTGTCAAATGTGATTCGCGGACGCCTGTGCGATATTTCTTCCTCTGAGATCAGGAGAAGAATTGCGGAAGGGAGGTCGATCCGCTATCTTGTATGCCCTGCGGTGGAAACCTATATCCGGATCCGCGGCTTGTACGTGCAGAAAAAGGAGGAATGAACATTAACTCGGAACAAATTGCGATTGAGGCGGCCAAGGCCCTGGACTCTAAACAGGCCCACGACATACGGATCTTTGACGTGCGCGGCCTTTCGACAGTGACGGATTTCTATGTGGTCGCCACGGGAACTTCGGGGCCGCATCTGAAAGCGCTGATCAGCGAGAGCCAGAGCCACTTAAAGGCGCTGGGCATTACCAGTTACCGCACGTCTGGTGAATCCGACAGCGGCTGGGTCGTTGTGGACTACGTGCATGCCGTGGTGCATGTCTTTTCAACAGAAGCGCGCGCGTATTATGCGATTGAAAAGCTCTGGGCTACAGCCAAAGCGCTTCCGTTTCCTCGGGACTGAAGAAAGCCTCGTCGTCCAGTCCCTGTATGTCGAGCAGACGGGCGGCGATCTCGGTCGTGCCGGCGACGGGGCCGGCAGAGGCGTGCGGCGAACCGATTTGGAGCACATGGCTGACCGTCAGTGCGTGTGCGCCAGCCTGCCTGGAGAGGTGGGTCTGCACGGCACCTCCCAAGAGAAGCGCGAGCGTGGCCGCAGCGGCCAGAGCCCGGAAGAGGGGGAGGTGGAGGCGATATCTGCGCTGCTTGAAAAGCTGTGCGGCAGCCTTGTCGTGAATGGCCTGCAAGACTGTTTCAGAGGGGCCGCCCATTTGACGAAAACCCTGACGCACGATCGGTGCGATCCGCTCAAGGTCTCGCTCGAGGCTTGTCAGGTCAATGTGTTCGGTCTGGTTTTTCATGGTTAGATCTCCTCGGAAAGCATTCTCTTCAGTTTTGTCATCGCGTCGTGCATGCGCCCCAAAGCCGTGTTTAAGGGAATCTTCAGCGTCAAGGCGATCTCGCCAAAAGACAGATCCCCTTGCACACGCATCAGAAACACATCACGCTGCACCTCGGGAAGCGTGGCCACGGCGCGCAACACGCGCTTTGCCAAGTCTTCTCGCTCCACCCGTTCGGCAGGACCTTTGTCGGAAGCGCGCAGTTGGTCTAGCAGGGGCTGGTCATCTTCGCTCTCGACCGCATCCAAACTGATATCGGGTTTCTTTTTACGCCGGAAATCGATGATGAGGTTTCGAGCGATCTTCCACAGCCAAGCCTTAAAAGACACATCGTTGAAACGGTCAGCATGCCTGATCACCCGGAACCAAAGATCCTGAAAGAGGTCTTCGGCGTCCGCTCGGTTACCGGTCATGCCCACGAACCAAGAAAAGAGCGCTACCCTATACCGTCCCACCAACATGTCCAGCGCGGCCGCATCGCCTTTTGAAAAGGCATGCAGCAAGTCCGCATCGCTTGTCGCTTCATCTGGCATCACGTGTTTCATAATGAGAAACGATTATCATTGCTGTTTATTGGCTAAATTCTTATGATTTCCCGAACAAGTTACAAGCAGGAAGTGCGTATAATGAAAATTAGTTTTTGCGGTCGTATGCGTTGCGGAGTGATGGCGCGTCTTTTAGGCGTTTTCTTTGGGGGTGCCGGGGTAGCGGTTGGGTTGTCCGGCTGCAGTTCGATTCCGGTCGCGCGCAGCGCTGACCGGCACGTACAGTGCCAGCGCGACCAGGCTTTGGCAGAACAGCTGCGCGGCCTGCCGCTGAAACAGGCAGTGGTTATTGAGCGCGAGACGTCCGAACAGCTGCAGAAGACGCTCACATGCGAGCTGGATAAAGAGGAAAACCGCGTTTTTCTGTCCGAAACGGAGGCGCTGCTGAGGCAGTTTCGCATCCTGAAGCCTGACGGCGATCTGAAATCCGTCTATTTGAAGGTTATGAGCGAGCAGATCGCCGCTTACTATGATCCTGAGAAAAAGCGCGTCGCGTATGTTGAGGGCAGTGGTGGGGGGGGCACCAACAGTGCTGCGCTCCCAGGCATGGAGCGTTTCGTGTACGTGCACGAGTTCTGCCATGCGGTGGACGACAGCCAATTTGGCTTGGAGCGCTTGACCACCGAGTCACTTTCCAGTTTTGACCGCAGTCTGGCGCTGACCTCCGTTATCGAGGGAACGGCCGTCTTGGTGGGCCTTGACAGTGTATTTGCCGAGGTTCCGGTCAACACGGCAACGCCGTTGGGCAATCTGGCGGTGCGGGTCATGGCTGCTGTCGATTTGTCGGGCCAGATGACGGAGGAGATGGGGGATTGCCCGCCCTTTTTGAGCGGTACGCTGCTGCGGCCGTATCTGGACGGCGGGGTGTTTGTGAACCGCATCCGGCGCGAGGCTGGCTGGCAGGCGATCGACGACATCTACCGCCGGCGCCTGCCGCGCACGACGGCTGAAATCCTCTATCCTGAGCGGCGCTATATGCGCTCGTTCAAGCCCGCTGTGATCGAGCCTGACAGTCGCCTTTTCTGTTATGCGACGTCAGGTGTTTCGACGAATAGCTTGGGAGCCCTTGGAACGGCTTTATGGTTGGGTGGCGACACGATGGCTCTGGCCAGCGAGTTCGGTTTTCTGAAAGGGTGGATGGGGGATCGGGTCTATTTGCTCAAGGACGGGATTGGGGTATCAGAAACCGTTTGGCTGAGCTATTGGGAGCGTCCCGACATGGCTCGTTCTTTTTGCCGGCAGGTTAGGAAACGCCTGAAAGCTGGCTACGGCGATACGCCGTGGTGTGTCCAGCAGAATAGCCGTCTGGTGGCGGTCGTATGGGCTGGCTCCGCCGTGGGTCGAGCGGCGAGCTGTGAGGCGAGCGCAGCGCTTGGGGTTGCGAGCCAAGTGGATGCCGAGCGTCCCTCCTGGTGCGCTTCCAGGTTTTCGGATTTGCCGTGGCCGATTCGTTTCCCATCCTTTGAGGGACATTCGAGCGGCCTTGAGCTAGGTGGCGGGCATCTGCTCGATGTTGACGGCGGAAGTCAGTTTTTTGGAATGACGATCGCAGACGGGTTGCTTCTGCGTGCCGAGTCTAATCCTGACAGGCACTATTATGGAACGTTGTGCGGACTGTTGAGACATGTGGGCGACAAGCGGTCGGATTTCACGTACTGGCGGATTCCGCTACTGGCTTCCTGGTTCCGTCGTGGAATGGGAGATGACGAACAGCACCGTTGGAGCGTGCTGTGGGGGTTGGCCGGTTCCGGAAGTGAAACCGAGGCACGGGTATTGCTGATACCGGTGTGGCACGCAGCGCCAGCGGATCGTGCGGCAGAATAGGATTTCCCGAACAGCGAAGAGGGAGAGTTTGGGTCACATTTGCAACGTCGCATAATATATGTTATGTCAAGTAATTGAAAAGGAGGGGGGAGACGCCTAACGTACATCGGATCGCCTTCAAAACGCTCAGGTTAAGCGACTCAATCCCAATTCCAGAACTTTCTGGGCAAATTGTTCGACCGGCACAGGCCCGCCTGGCACACGTTCCGAAAGCCGTGACTCGCCCAGTCTCCCAAGCACGGCTCCTGTACACACGAAACCGACCGTCTTGAGTTCTTCCCCCTCCCGCCGCAGGAAACATTCAATGCCAATCTTCGCGGCCGGGTGACCCGAACAGGCGTTGGGACAACCCGAAACGCGGAAATCGTCCGTCATCACTCTCAGAAGATTCATTTTCTCGGGCGTGTCAGGCGGTAGATAGCGATCCAGCACCGACGCGATCCCGTCCCCTACCGCAGGCGCATCCGCCATGCCGATCTTGCAGACCGCCGCTCCCACACAGGTCACAAGATGCCCTTTGTACGAAGAGAACGTGAGATCGACGTCGGCCAAGTCCCGCCGCAGCCGCGTGTAAAAACCCGGCAGCGACGAGCGGTGGATTAACGGGATCAGGATATCCTGCGTGGTCAGCAGACGCACGGTCGGAGACCCATACTCGGCCGACAGCGCGGCGATCTTGCGGAGCTGTCCCGCCCCGAGATTGCCGTAGGGAACAAAGAGACGTGACGAACTGACGTCACCGCCAAAGCGAGTCGGTCGCGTCGCGAACTGCGCCCACCGAGCGAAATCCTCGGACGGGCTCGTCGCACGCCCCCGTTTAAGCCCCTCTATCAACGCCGGGTAAGGACCCTGCGCATCATTCACATCGACAAGCGGCGCCTCCGTCCGGGAGAAATAGTCCAGATAAAGTCGCTGGAACGCCTCCGCCCCCACCCGTTTGAGCAGATGGCGAAGGCGCGCCTGATGCCGGTTGGCGCGGTCACCGTGATTATGGAACAACTCCAATAAAGCCACCGTAGCGCGGATGACCTGAGAGCCCGGCAGAAATCCGATGAGTTCAAGTCCAACCGAACTCTCGCGCCCCATGCCGCCGGCACCATAGACCGTGAACCCTTCCGTCCCCTCGCGAATCTGCGCGACAAACCCCATATCCTGAACCTCAGCCTGTAACCGCTCTCGGTCGCTCGCAAAGAAACCGGCCTTGAACTTGCGCGGCAGGCCAAAGGCCATCTCGCAGTCCTGCATCGCGCGGTTCAGCGCATGGGCATAAGGATACACGTCAAATGCGGTATCCGCCGATAACCCGCTGTCTGCGCTCACCACAATATTGCGGTACGTGTTCCCTCCCCCACCCTTGAACGGCAGGCCCATCCGGTCACTCGCCAAGACAGCAGCGACAACGCGTGCGGCGGGGATATCGTGCAACTGGATGTCTTGTCTTGAGGTCAGATGCGCATACCCGCCCGTGGTGTCAAGGAGGTCGGCAATTCCGGCGAGTCTCTCACACGCGATCTCCCCCCCATTGACCCTTATGCGCAACATGAAATTGCCGTTGCGCTGCTGATAAATGCCGTACTGAGCGGCGACAGGCTTGAGCGCCTCGGGCGCCATGCCACCCGTAATCAATCCTTCAAAAGCCTCTCTCAATTCGCTGTACTTGTCTTTCATTGCTCTCCTTATCAGATGCAGTAATCGGGAATCACGCGCTGATCAGCCAACAATCCCAGCACGGCTTCCACATTCTGTTCGATCGCCACCGTATCGCCGATCATGATGGAGGGCGAAACACCCTCGCTAGCCCCTTCGCCGTGCGCGACCACCAGCAATTCGTTCGGCTGATTCAGCATCCTGAGCCTCTCAATCGTATAGCCATCGGCGGCCGGCAACGCGGTGATGAAGATGAGTCCCGCATCGGTTAGAATGCGGGCCAGCTCGCCGAGCCGCTGAATTCGGGCATCTCGCTCTGAACGGTTGTCCTGCACATCCGAAGCCAGACCGCGCGAAAGGCTGGAGAACCCGAGATAATAGCAGCTCAGGTTCAGCTTGAACAAGCGAAGCTCTAACTCTTTGCCAAAGGCTTGCACCGCTTGGACGGACGCGCCGGTAACGATCACGGTCTTGCCGACATGCCGGTTGCGTATGAGCCGGTCTTTGGGAGAAACTAAGCCGGTCTCCCAATAGAACTCGCGCCGCTCCACATGATCGCGCAGCAAAGTGGCCGCATCGCTGATGACGCGCGGCGTGCCCGCATCAACGAACACGCTGTCGGTGATCATCGCCGCACCAGCCGTAACGTTGCTGATCGGATCGACGAAGACCAGACTGCCGGTTGTGTGGTTTTCCGAGTACGGATCCAAATAGAGCGGCTGGGTCGTCTCGACGACGATCCGCCCA
Organism: uncultured Lentisphaeraceae bacterium; assembly: GCA_964390795.1. Classification (GTDB taxonomy): domain Bacteria; phylum Verrucomicrobiota; class Kiritimatiellia; order RFP12; family UBA1067; genus CAYMLQ01. The sequence goes on along the minus strand of CAYMLQ010000003.1, from coordinate 6,576 downwards.
ATGCCGTTCAACGGCAGTTCGGTCACAGAGGCATGGCTCATCGTATTGACATCGATGGCGTAAAGCAGCGCTTCGACACGGGCCTTCACGAAACGTCCGCAGTGGCGAACGAGGTAAGTATCACCCGCTTTCAACGCCGTCTCAGACATCCAGATCACAATCGCTTCAAACCGGTCTTTCATGCGCGGCAGGTTGTTGTCGCGTACAATCATATCGCCACTGCTGATGTCAACCTCGTCCGCCAGCTCCAACGTGACAGCCTGAGAGACAGTGGCCTCGTCCAAATCACCGTCCGCAGTCACGATGCGTTTGATGACCGAGGCCTTGTTTGACGGCAACGCGCGGATCTTGTCGCCAGTTCTGATCGCACCGGAAGCCACGGTGCCCGCAAAGCCGCGGAAATTGAGATGCGGACGGGTCACCACCTGCACCGGGAATCGGAAGTCGCGCACATTAATATCCTGAGAAATGTCGACCGTCTCAAGCAGTTCTAACAGCGGCGGGCCCGCATACCAAGGCGTCAACTCAGGCGAACGTCCAGCCACGTTCGTCCCCTTCAGCGCGGAAATGGGAACGAACCGGATGTCCGGGATGTCGAGTTTCTGGGCGAAGTCGCTGAAGGCCTGCCGGATCGTGAGGAACGTCTCTTCGCTGTATCCGCCGATATCCATCTTGTTGACCGCCACCAGCAGGTGCTTGATCCCAAGAAGAGACGCGATGAACGCGTGCCGCCGGGTCTGCGTCACCACGCCGTACCGCGCGTCGATCAGGATAATCGCCAGGTTCGCGGTCGAAGCGCCTGTGGCCATGTTGCGCGTGTACTGCTCGTGTCCCGGCGTATCCGCGATGATGAACTTCCTTTGCGGCGTTGAGAAGTACCGGTAAGCCACATCGATGGTGATGCCCTGCTCGCGTTCAGCCTTCAGTCCGTCCAGCAAAAGCGCGTAGTCGATCTCGCCCGCGCCGGTCGTGCCGTTCTTGTCGCTCGCGTTCTGCAGCGCGCTCAGTTGGTCCTCATAGATCAGCTTGCTGTCAAACAGCAGCCTCCCGATCAGCGTGGACTTGCCGTCGTCCACCGAGCCGCAGGTGATAAACCGTAAAAGATTCCTGTTTTCGTGTTCGTCCAAATAGTTTCCAATATCGTTCATGCGCTCTCGCCTCCCAATTCCTAAATCCTAACGCCTAACTTCCAACTAGAAGTAGCCTTCGCGCTTCTTCTGCTCCATCGAGGAATCGCCGTCGTGGTCGATCACGCGCGTCGAGCGCTCGCTCACGCGCACCTGCAACGTCTCAGCCACGATCTCCTCAACGGTCATCGCACTGGATTCGATCGCGCCGGTCAGCGGATAGCAGCCCAAAGTCCGAAAACGGACCCTCTTCTCAATGGGATGCTCCCCCGGATGCAATCGCATCCGCTCGTCATCAACCATAATCCATTGCCCGTCGCGCTCCACCACCGGACGCGGCGCGGCGAAGTACAGGGGCACGATCGGAATGCGCTCGACCCGGATGTACTGCCAGATGTCGGTCTCGGTCCAGTTTGAAAGCGGAAAGATGCGTACGCTCTCGTCGGGATTGACGCGGGCGTTGTAGATATTCCACAGTTCCGGCCGCTGGTTTTTCGGATCCCACTGCTGATGCTTGTCGCGGAACGAGAAGACCCGCTCCTTCGCCCGCGACTTTTCCTCGTCGCGGCGCGCGCCGCCGAAGGCCAGATCGTACTTGCCGGCCTTCAGCGCCTGCAAGAGCGCCTGCGTCTTCATGATGTCGGTATACTTGCGGCTGCCGTAGTCGAACGGGTTCACGCCCTCCGACCTACCCTGCTCGTTCGAGTGAACAATCAGTTCCAGCCCCTGCTCCGTGCAGAAACGGTCACGGAACGCGATCATCTCGCGGAACTTCCAGGTGGAGTCGATGTGCAGCAGCTTAAATGGCAGACGGCCGGGATAGAAGGCCTTCTGCGCCAACCGCACCAGCACGGACGAGTCCTTGCCGATGGAGTAAAGCAGGATGGGGTTCTGCGCCTGGCTCACGGCATCGCGGAAGATGTGGATGCTTTCGGCTTCAAGCTGTTTTAGTTGCGAAAGTGTACTCATCGTGTTTCAACTCCTAACTTCTAACTCCTAACTTCTAACTCCCCTCATGCAGCCCGCACTCTTTGTGCTCCGGCTGTTCCCACCACCACCGACCGGCACGGACGTCCTCGGTGCGTTTGACCGCGCGTGTGCAGCACGCGCAGCCGATGCTGGGGAAACCCTGGTCGTGTAAGGGATTATAGGGCACATGGCGTGCGGCAATATATCCCCACACCTCCTGCTCGCTCCACGCCGCAAGCGGGTTCACCTTGGTCAAGCCGTTGGCCGCGTCGTCCTCGACGACATGGAGCGCGGCGCGCGTGACGGACTGCTCGCGGCGCAGGCCGCAGAGCCAGGCGCGGTAAGGCGTCAGCGCCCGCTTCAACGGCTCGAGCTTCCTCACGCGGCAGCAGAGCCTGCGGTTCTCGCTGCTGTCGTAGAACAAGTTGACGCCCTTCTCGGCAACCATCTCTTCAACTTTGGCGCTGTCCGGGAAGAACGCCCTGATCTTGATCCCGTACCTCTTTTCCGTCTCGGCCAGCAACGCGTAAGTCTCTGGAAAAAGCCTTCCTGTATCCAGCGTGACGAACGGAATGGGCCACCGGTTGCGCGCGATGATATCGGTGATCACCTGATCCTCCGCCGCCAGCGAGGTGGCGAAAACCAGCGACGCGCCAAAGGCCTCCAACGCCCGACGGATGATCCTTTCCGCGTCTTTGCCCTCAAGTTCTTCTCTCAATTGTTCCGTCGTCATCCTTTCACCCCAATTCTTTCTTCCTATAGCCTAACAGCCTACAGCCTAAACGCCTTCTCTATATCACATATTCGATCAGCTCGTTGCCGTTCCCGTACAGCCGCGACTCTTTGGGCACCAGGTAGACCTTCTGCCCCGGCTTCACGGGCGCCGCCCGGTACACGTCATGCGGCACATGAACCTGCACCAGACTGTTCTGGCCGTTCAGCAGCTCAATCTTTACCAGCGGACCCGCCGTAAGCACGCGGTAGACCTCTGCCGGCAGACTGGTTCCCGTGCCGGGGTGCAGCTGCACGGTCAAGTCATGCGGACGCACGAGCAGACGCACGCCGTGCTCGTCTTTCAGCTCATCCGTGAAAATCGGCGTGTCATTGTGGATGCGGCCGTGGAAGACGTTCACATCGCCCAGAAACTTCATCACAAACTCCGTGGCGGGATGCTGGAACACCTCGTTCGGCTCCCCCACCTGTTCGATGCCGCCCCTATTCATGACGACAATGCTGTCGGCCACCTCGAGCGCCTCCTCCTGGTCGTGCGTCACGAAGATGCTGGTCACATGAATGGTGTCATGCAGATGCCGCAGCCAGCGGCGTAATTCGGCGCGCACCTGCGCGTCCAGCGCGCCGAACGGCTCGTCCAAGAGGAGCACTTTGGGCCGGATCGCCAAGGCACGCGCCAAAGCGATGCGCTGCCGCTGCCCGCCAGAGAGCTGCGACGGAAAACGCTGCGCCAGTTGCTCAAGCTGAACCAGCTTCAGCAGTTCGAAAACGCGCGCTTTGATCTCGGCGCCAGACAGCCGTTCGCCGCGCGGCTTCACCCGTAAGCCGAAGGCGATGTTCTCGAAAACCGTCATGTGCCGAAACAGGGCATAGTGCTGAAACACGAAGCCCACCTGGCGACGGTTGACCGGATTGTCCGTCACGGGAAGCCCATCGAACAGGATTTTTCCACCTTTGTCCGCGTCCGCACTTTCAAGTCCGGCCACAATTCGCAGCAACGTCGTCTTGCCTGATCCCGACGGCCCCAGCAGCGCGGTCAGCCCGCCCGAGGGAACCTCCAGACTGACGTTATTCAGCGCCTGAAAGGCCCCGAAGGTCTTGCTGATGTTTTGAATCGTTATGCTCATTACACACCTCCGTTACGCGGCATCGCGCTCGCCCTTCACTTCCACAATGGTCTTCAGAATCAGCGTCATGATCGCCAGCCCCGCCAGGATCGAGGCGCAGGCAAAGGAAGCTGTGAAGCTGTACTCGTTATACAACACCTCGACGTGCAGGGGCAGCGTGTTGGTCTCGCCTCGGATGTGGCCCGAGACCACAGACACCGCGCCGAACTCGCCCATGGCTCGCGCGTTGCACAGGATGACCCCGTACAGCAGCCCCCACTTGATGTTCGGAAGCGTCACTTTTACAAACATCTGCCAGCCAGTCGCGCCGAGGCTCAGCGCAGCCTGCTCCTCTTCCGACCCCTGTTCCGTCATCAGAGGAATCAGCTCGCGCGCCACAAACGGGAAGGTCACAAAGAGCGTCGCCAAAACGATGCCCGGCACGGCAAAGACGATCCGGATATGATGGTCCGTCAACCACGTACCCAGCCATCCGTGACGGCCGAACAACAAAATAAAGATCAGTCCCGCAATCACCGGCGAGACCGCGAAGGGCAGATCCACCAGCGAGAGCAGCAGGCTGCGCCCCTTGAACCGGAATTTGGAGAGCGCCCAAGCCGCGGCCACTCCGAAAACGGTGTTCAGCGGCACCACCACCGCCGCGACGCCCAGGGTCAGCCAGATCGCCGACCGCGCGTCTTGATCGTTGACGCTTGCCAGCCACAGCTTCACGCCGCCCGCGAACGCCTCTTTCAGCACGACCAGCAGCGGCATCACAACGAGCAGCCCCATGATCGCCAAGGCCGCCGCGCACAACGTGAGGTTTCCCCACACGCCCAGTTCTTGATTTGAACGGTTGTTCTTCATATTGGCCGCCTCAGCTTCCTAAGTAGCGTGTTGCCCGCGTCTGGAGCAGGTTGACCAGTAAGATCGCCAGCAGCGAGAGCGACAGCAGCGCGACGGCGATCGCCGTGGCCCCCGCATAGTCGAACTGCTCCAGTTTGGTGATGATCAGCAGCGATGCGATCTCGGTCTTCATCGGCATGTTCCCCGCGATGAAAACCACTGACCCGTACTCACCCAAGGCCCGCGAAAAAGCCAGTGTGAAGCCGCTCAGGATAGGCGGCGCCAACAGAGGCAGAACCACGCGCCACAAGGTCTGGAACCTGGAGGCGCCCAAGCTTAGGGCGGCCTCCTCCAGTTCTTTGCTCAGATCCGCCAACGCGGGCTGCACACTGCGGATCACGAAAGGCAGACCGATGAAGATCATCGCGACCGTGATGCCGGTAGCTGTGAAAGCCACCTTAATTCCAAATTTGGCCAGCGCCGAGCCCAGCGTGCCGTTCGGGGCGAACAGCGCGGTCAGCGCGATGCCGCTCACCGCGGTCGGTAACGCAAAGGGCAGATCGACCAGCGCGTCCACTACCCGCTTCAAAGGAAAGCGCCCGCGGACCAGAAACCAGGCCACGGTCACGCCGAAAACGACATTGACTAAGGCGGCGATAAAAGCCGTCTGGAAGGTCACCTTGAACGAAGCCAGCACGCGCGGATGCAGGATGGTTTCGATAAACCCCGAGAAACCGAGTTCGCTGCTGCGGAATACCAGCGCGCTCAAAGGCACCAGCACGATCAGCGACAGGTAGAAGACGGTGAAACCGAGGGACAATCCGAATCCAGGCAGCACGCTTTTTTCTTTCAGTTTCATGAACGCTCCTTCAGTCACCTCGCTGGCAAGCCCGAGGTCAGAACACATCTAGAACTTGGCGACCTGTTGTCACTTGCTCGGAAGATAGATCTGGTCAAAGATGGCGCTGTCGGCGAAGTGCTCCTTCTGCGCCTTCTGCCAGCCGCCGAACACCTCGTCAATGGTGATCAGCTTCACCGTCGGGAAGCGGGCGATATCCGCAGGATCCGCATGCTCAGGCATGCGCGGCCGGTAGTAGTGCCTGGCCGCGAGTTTTTGGCCTTCGGGGCTATATAGGTGTTTCAGGTACGCCTCGGCCAAGGCCCGCGAACCGCGCCTGTCAACCACCTTGTCGACCACCGCCACCGTCGGCTCAGCCAGAATGCTGATCGGAGGCACCACGATATCGAGCCGGTCTTTCCCGAGTTCGTTGACCGCGAGGAACGCCTCGTTCTCCCAGGCCAGCAGCACGTCACCGATGCCGCGCTGCACGAAGGTCGTGGTTGATCCGCGCGCCCCCGAGTCAAGCACAGGCACGTGCTTGTAGAGATCCGCAATGAACGCGCGCGCCTTGGCCTGCGCCGCCGCGACCTGCGCCGCGAACTCCGTCTTGTTCAGCTTGCCGAGGTCGCCCCCCAGCTCGCGGTCCAGCACGAACCCCCAGGCCGCCAGGTGGTTCCACCTCGCGCCCCCGGAGGTCTTGGGGTTCGGCGTGATCACCTCGACCCCCTGCTTGACCAGGTCGTCCCAGTTCTTGATGCCTTTGGGGTTGCCCTTGCGGACTAGGAAGACAATGGTTGACGTGTAGGGCGCGCTGTTGTGCGACAGTTTCTTCTGCCAGTCCGCGTCCAGCAGCGTGCCCTTTGCCGAAACCTCGTCGATGTCGTAGGCCAAGGCCAGCGTCAGCACGTCCGCCTCCAGCCCGTCGATCACGGCGCGGGCCTGCTTGCCCGAGCCG
>CAYMLQ010000002.1:0-58542 GCA_964390795.1 uncultured Lentisphaeraceae bacterium | reverse complement strand
TTTTCGGCGCCACGCTGATCAACGCCGACTGGGAGATCCGCCAAGTCTACTTCAAACGCGATTTTCTGGCCGTCGGGTTCAGCCTGAAGAAGGTTAAGGAGCTGGACGCATTCCGCAAGCTGATGGACGAAAAGCCCGCGCCGCAGCTTAGCGAACCCGGGCACGGGAGCATCATGCAGCCGCGCCTGGTCGCGCTGCGCTATCCGATGATCAAGGACGGCAAGATGTCGGGAATGGTCTCCATGATGATCCGGACTGAGGCGTTCCTGAAGGCCGCCAAACTCGACACCTGCAAGGCCTACAAATTCACCTGCCTCGGCAAAGAGGCCGAGAGCAAGGGCACGCTGACCGATGCGCGCAAGCAAGTGAAGCTCGCACTCCCGTCGACGGAGTGGGTCATCGAGTACGAATAGAGGATCGAGCACCTTAGATTTCCACACTTCTGGAAGTGTGGAATTAAGATCCGGATGCACCGAGAAGCGACAAGAGCGTTTTTGCGAGAGGGTCGCGGGTCAACGTCAGAGCCCATTTTTCACCGTCATAAGCTGCAAGCCCTCGCACCCGCAGTATGTTCAAATGTCAGCGAACGACTTTCCGCTTGCCATCCCTGTGATTATCTGCAAAAGTCACGGCTGTATTCGTTTATGGATCATTGTTCCTCACAGGAGGCATGCCAATGGACGATTCGGGGCCGACACAACGGGTTGCCGCAGAGCAAATCGAGCGGACGATCCTGCTCATCCGAGGCCAACGGGTGATGCTGGATCGCGATTTGGCCGCGCTTTATGGCGTTGAGACCAAGAACCTCAATAAGGCGGTCCAGCGCAATCTTAACCGTTTTCCCGAAGATTTTATGTTCCAACTCACGCTGGACGAGGCGCAAGCATGTGTTGCTTCAAGGTTCCAAATTGGAACCTTGAAGCGCGGGTACAACATCAAGTATCTGCCTTTCGCCTTCACGCAGGAAGGCGTCGCCATGCTGTCAAGTGTCCTGCGAAGTCCGCGTGCCGTCCAAGTCAATATCACCATTATGCGGGTTTTCGTGCGCCTGCGCGAGACGCTCGCCCTGCACAAAGAACTGGCCCACAAACTGACCGAACTGGAGAGCAAGGTGGCCGAGCACGATACCGGCATCCGCACACTCTTCGACGCTATCCGCCAGTTCATGGTCCCGCCCGCCCAGCCGCGCAAACCCATCGGCTTCCGCGTCAAAGAGCGCCGCGCCGCCTACCGCGTGAAAGGGAAATAATCGGTTGGTGACGGGGTTTGCGAGTCTGATGCGTGTTGGGCGCGAAAGCACGGGAGGGACGAGCGTCTGCTCGTCCGGGCAGGCAGACGCCTGCCCCTCCCTATGCCTAACGGTCGTCAGAAGCGCGTTTCAGCCAGATTTGACGCCTATTCGGCCACCGGCATCTTCCGACCGGCCTCATCGAGCAGCACGTTCAGCGCCTGAAGATAGGCGAGAATACTGGCCTCGATCACGTCCGTGGAGATGCCGCGGCCGTGATAGACGCGGTCGCCGTCACGCACGCGAACGGTGGCCTCGCACTGAGCATCCGTGCCGCCCGTGACGGCCGATAGCTCGAAGGTCTCCAACTGCACCTTCACGCCGAGAATCTGGCTGATGGCCTTGAACGAGGCGTTGATCGGCCCGTCGCTCGCCGCCACCTGCTCGACCAGTTTGCCGTCGCGGTTCAGGCGGATCGTGCTCACCGGCGTGACGGCGTTGCTGGCCGTCACATTGAAGCGGTCGAGCTTGACGTGCTCAACGGCCATGGTCTGCACGTCATGCGCCAGCGCCTCGATGTCGGCGTCACCGACCGTCTTCTTGCGGTCCGCCAGATCCTTGAACTTGCCGAACAGCTCGACGACGCGGTCAGCCTCCAGATGGAAGCCCAATTCCTGCAGACGGTTTTCGAAGGCGTGCCGCCCCGAATGCTTGCCCAAAACCATCTTGTTCCGCGGCAGCCCGATCGACTCGGGAGTCATGATCTCGTAGGTCAGCGGGTTGGCCATCATGCCGTGCTGGTGGATGCCCGACTCGTGCGCAAAGGCGTTCTCGCCCACGATCGCCTTGTTGGCCTGCACCTTGCTGCCCGTCACGTTGACCACGCAGCGGCTGGTCGCGTAGATCTTGGTGGCGTCGATGCCCGTTTCGGCCTGATAGTAGTCGCGGCGCGTCTGCAGCGCCATGATCACCTCTTCCAACGCGGTGTTTCCCGCACGCTCGCCGATGCCGTTCATCGTACACTCCACCTGGTCCGCGCCGGCTTTGATCGCGGCCAGCGAATTGGCCGCGCCCAGCCCCAGATCGTTGTGGCAGTGTACGGAGAGCCGCGCCTCGGCGATGTTCGGCACGTTGGCGCGGATATCCGTGATCATCTGAGCGTATTGCTCCGGCACGGCGTAGCCGACCGTGTCGGGCACGTTGACCGTGCGCGCGCCCGCAGCGATCACCCCCTCCACCACCCGGTAGATGAACGGCCGCTCGCTGCGCGAGCAGTCCTCCAGCGAGAACTCCACATCCTCGCAGAGGTTGCGCGCGTACTTGACCATCGCGACCGCCTGGTTGTAGACGTCATCGGGCTTCATCTTGAGCTTGAACGCCATGTGGATCGGCGATGTGGCGATGAAGGTGTGGATGCGCGGGCGCCGGGCACCCCGCACGGCCTCCCACGCGCAGTCGATATCCTTTGTCAGCGCGCGGCAGAGGCTCGCTACGGCCGCGTGCTTGACCATGCCCGCGACCGTGCGCACAGACTCAAAGTCTCCCGAGGACGCAATGGCGAAACCGGCTTCGATGACGTCGACTCGAAGCGCCTCGAGGTGCTCCGCCACCAGCAGTTTGTCGCGCAGGTTCATGGTGCAACCCGGAGACTGCTCGCCGTCACGCAGGGTGGTGTCGAACACATAGATGCGTCGCATGTTCTGGTTGTCGCTCATTGCTGTTTCCTCGTTGGTGCCGCCCGTTGGGGCGGCTGTTTCTCGTTTCACATCGCGCTCTCGGCCTGTCCGACTCACGGCTCCGTCGCAGCGCTTCCGGGAAAACAAAAACTCCCGCGAAATCTGCTGCGATTTTCCACGGGAGTTCTGGCCTTGCATTCGCTCTTCATAAAACTACACGGCAAGCATCCCGCGGCTGCTGAGCAGCCACAAGCCGGTAAGTCGAAGATCGATTGCTGTATAGATACGATTCATCGTTGGGAATTGTTTCATAACCCTGCGGTTCCTGACAAGTGCAAAATTCAGGAATTGCGCGGTTGCATGACCGCTGTTACACTCCCTGCCATCACCTTCGCCATAAGGAACACGCCATGAACGTCAAAACCCTCGCCGCCCTGACCTTGTCCGCCTCTGTCCTGCTCGTGTGCGCAGAGACCCGCGCCGCAGACTGGCCGACCTTTCTCGGCCCCGACCGCGACGGCCGTTCCCCCGATGCGGGCCTGCTGAAGCAGTGGCCGCAGGAAGGGCCGGCCCTGCTCTGGAAGGTCGAGAACATCGGCCCCGGCTGGTCCTCGGTCGCCGTCGCCGGCGGCTGCGTCTACACGACCGGCAACGAGGGCGAGAACCAGATGCTGATCTCTCTGGACGAGAAGAACGGCAAGGAGAAGTGGCGCGCAGCGCAGGGCCCCAAGTCCAGCCACAACAAGTACGGCGGAGCGCGGGCCACGCCGACCGTCGACGGCGACCGCATCTACCTCACCGGCGGCGACGGACTGCTGACCTGCCACAGCGCCAAGGACGGCCGCATCCTGTGGAAGAAAAACCTGCGCGGAGACATGGACGGCAAAGTCGGCGGCTGGCACTATGCCGAGAGCGTGACCGTTTTGGGCAAGCTCGCCATCGTCACGCCCGGCGGGCCTCACGCGGTTGTGGCGCTTGACAAGATGACCGGCAACAGCGTCTGGAAATCGGACAAGCCTGCCACGGCTGGCTACAGTTCCCTGGTGCCGGTCACGCTGAACGGCAGCACGATCCTCTTCAACGGCTCCCAGAGCGGACTGATCGTTGTGGACGCCAAGACCGGCAAGGAGATCTACCGCAACCCCTTCGCGGACGGCAATGTCGCCAACGCACCCACGCCCGCCTATTCGGACGGCTACCTCTTCTGGGCGGTCGGCTACAACAAAGGCGGCATCTGCCTCAAGGTCGGCAACGCCGGAGGCAAGTGGACTTTTGCAGAGGCGTGGACCACGCGCGACTTCGCCTGCCACCCCGGCAACTACGTGGTGGCCAACGGCTGCGTGTACGGGAAAGGCAAAGGCGCGCTGGTGTGCGCGGACCTGAAGACCGGCGCGACAAAGTGGCAGGAGCGCTGCGGCGCCGGGCAGGTGACGTGGGCGGACGGACTGCTCTACTCGTTCGCCGACCAGGGTGGCAAGCTCGCGCTGGTCGATCCGGCCGCCGACGGCAACCGCGTCAAGGGCAGCATCCAGGTGGCGGGCACCGGCAACAGCTGGTCCCATCCCGTGGTCGTCAACGGCCGCCTCTACGTCCGCTACGACACGAACCTGTACTGCTACGACGTAAAGGCGCAGTGATTTTATCTCCAGATAGATGGACGGGGAGCGCATTTTATGGCTTAATAACCCGCATGAAATCTTTGTTTGTTGCGGTCGCATTACTGGCCTTCGGTGTTTTTGCGGACACGGCGGAGGAGGCGCTGGCGCTGGCTCAGCGGACCCTGGCGTATGTCGAGAAGTCGGAGAAGCGCCCGGCGATGGCCGTGCAGTTGGCGAGCTTCGCTCAGAAGCTGCCTCTGACGCGCGAGGCTGCGGCGCGGGCCGCGCTGGAGAAAGAGATCCGTGCGCTGCGGCGCCTGATTCTTTTCTCGCATCCGGCGCTGGCCTTCGACCGGATACTCGCCAGCCAGCGCGGCATCCCTTACACGGTGGCCCCGCACATGGTCGACCAGTATACGGGCCGCTGTTCGCGTCCCGGACCGGGACTCGTCGTAATCGAGGACTGGAAGGGCGCGCCGCGCAAGAGCGAGCCGCTGAAGGGAAAGCTTCCGCTGGGCACCGTGCTCAACCCCGACCTGCACTTCGATGGGGACCGGGTGCTGTTTGCTTTCTGCGACCATACGGCGAACCGCCCGCCCGCCGCCGAAGGTGTCGTGGTGCCGACCGTGCTGGCCGGATGCACGAAGGGCGCGAACGCCGATATCATCCGGAGGCTCGACCCGGACCATCCCTGCTTCAAGGATGCGGCGAAGAGCTACGACCCGAACCCGGTCGCGCACCTGCGCTACTTCATCTGGGAGGCGGCTGTGGACGGCTCGTGGGTGCGCCAGCTCACCGGCACGCCGAAGGATCCGATGGAGACCTGGGACGGGCGCCAGACCGTGCTGATCGAGGACGCCGATCCGTGTTACCTGCCGGACGGCGGCTTCGCGTTCAACTCGACGCGCTGCCAGAGTTACGGGCGCTGCCACTGGGGCCGCTACACGCCTGCCTTCCTGATTTACCGCGCGGACAAGGACGGCTCGAACATCCGACAGCTCTCCTTCGGCGAGGCGAACGAGTGGGAGCCCGCGGTGCTGAACGACGGGCGAATCGCCTACACGCGCTGGGACTACATCAACCGCAACGCGGTGTGGTATCAGAGCCTGTGGACGATGAAGCCGGACGGCACGGGTACGGCCCACTTCTACGGGAACTACACCATGCACCCCGGCATCCAGACCGAGGTTCAGCCGATTCCCGGCACGCATGTCGTGGTGGCCACAGCGGGCGCGCACCACTACGTTACGGCGGGCTCGCTCATCACTATCGACACGCACAAGGGCGAGGATGGCCCCGCGCCGCTGACGCGCGTGACGCCAGAGATTCCGTGGCCCGAATCGGAGGGATGGAAATTGCCTGGCTGCTACGCCGCTCCGTATCCGGTCAACGACACGCTGTTTTTCGCCAGCTTCTCCCCGGAACCCTGGGCAGGCGCACCGCAGTATGGCGCGTGGCCGTCGAACAAGGCGTTCGGGATCTGGCTGGTGGACACGCTGGGCGGCCGCGAGCTGATTTTTCAGGACTCCGAGATCGGCACGTTCACGCCGATTCCGCTCCGCAAGCGGCCGCGCCCGCCCGTGATCCCCTCGGTGCTGCCACCGGCGGCGGAGGCGCCCGACACCGGCGTGTGTTATGTCGAGAACGTGTACGACTGCCGCGAACCGCTGGAGAAGGGCAGCGTCAAATACCTGCGTGTCAACCAGCTGATGAACCAGCCTGCGGCGAAGAAGGCGAACCGCAACAAGGATCTCGACCTGGACTTGTACAAACGTCCGCTCGGCGTGGTGCCGGTGGCCGAGGACGGCTCCGCCGCCTTCCGGATACCAGCCGGCCGGCCGATCCAGTTGCAGGCGCTGAATGCGGAGGGCATGGCCATTTTCACGATGCGCTCGTTCATCTACGCGCAGAGAGGCGAGGTCCTGGGCTGCGCGGGCTGCCACGAGGACAAGATGCGGAGCCGTCCGCCGCAAGAGCTGGCCAAGCGGCGTGAGATCGCTGATCCCAAGCCGATGCCGGCGCTCGACTACGAGGGCGGCTTCAGCTTCATGCGGACCGTCCAGCCGGTGTTTGACCGGCACTGCATCGGCTGCCACGGGTTGGCGCCGGCGGAAAAAGACGGTAAGCCGCCGCTGAACCTGATCGGGGCAAAGGCGAGTCAGAATCTGGTCGACCGGAAGCAGGTCATGTGGATCGAGTCCTATCACGAGACCGGCGCGAGCAAGACCAACGACTATTTCGCGATCGCGAGTCCCTTGACCGCGCTCTTGAAGAGCGGCCACCATGACGTGAAACTGTCGAAAGACGAGTGGGACGCGCTGCTCGTCTGGATGGACCTGAACGTGCCACGCTACAGCGACGGTTACTACGAGTTCAACCGCGCGGAGCAGCGGCAGCCGGAGCCAGAGGGTGAGAAAAGGCTGCGGGCAGCGATCACGGCTCAGTTCGGCAAAGCGCTGGCGGAGCAGCCGTTTCCCGCGCTTGTAAATGTCGGGTCTCCTGAAAAGAGCCGCATCCTGCTGGCGGCCTTACCTACGGGAAAAGGCGGCTGGGGGCAGCTTGAGGGTGGATTCAATGGTTTGGACGATCCGCGTTACCAAGCGCTGCTGACGCTGGTGCAGGCGTCGATCGCGCCGCAGGCGTACCACGACGTTCTCGGCACCTGCGGACGGGGCAAGGCGTGCGTGTGTAACAGTTGCTGGGTCTGGATGGGGCGCTTCAACAGAAAGCCCATCGAGTAACCTTATACGTTAACCAGCCGCCCCTCGCGCAGGCGCACCCGCCGCACCACAATGCCAAGGTCGTCCTCGAATCGACCGGCCAACTGCTTCTCCGTCTCGGTGAACAGCGTGACCGCCACGCCCGACGCGCCGGCCCGAGCCGTGCGCCCCACGCGATGCAGGTAGGCCTTGCTGAGCGTGGGCACGTCGAGGTTGAAAATGTGCGTGACGCCCGGGATATCGAGCCCGCGGGCCGCGACGTCCGACGCGATCAGCACGGTCGCGCGCCCGTTGCGGAAGTCGTCCATCGCCTGCTTGCGGTCCTGTTTGTCGAACGCCCCGTGCAGTTGCGCCACCGACACATGGTGGTAGGCCAGTTTGGCCGCCACGATCTCCGCCGTCTCCGTGCGGTGTACGAAGACGATCGAGCGTTCGGGCTTCAGCGTATGCAGCAGGCTGCGCAACACGTCCGGCTTGTCGCGCTCCTCGCAGACCAGGCCGAAGTGTTCGATGTTGGCGTTCATCGGCGCGGCTGCGGTCTGCAGCATGACGAGCTTCGGCGCGAGCGCTGCGATGACGCCCGCGCTCTCCGGCTGTTCCGTGGCCGAGACGAAGACCAACTGGCGGTCGCGCGGCATCACCTGCAGCAGGTCGCGGATCGCGGGCAGGCTCTCCTCGACCAGCAGCCGGTCGGCCTCGTCGATCACCACGCATTTGACCTGATGGGCCTTGAGCTTCCCGAGCTGGACCAGTTCGCGGATGCGGCCGGGCGAACCGACCACCACGTGCGGCTTCTTCTTCAGCTTCTCGATCTGCCGGTCAATCAGCGTACCGCCGATGAGCAAGAGCGTGCTGACCGGCCAGGCCGCGTTCACCGCCAGCTCGCAACTCTGGCGCTGGATTTGAAGCGCAAGCTCATGGGTCGGCGCGACGATCACAAGCTGCGTGGCCGCCAGCTTGACGTCGATGCGGCAGAAGAGCGGCAGCAGGTAGGCCAGCGTCTTGCCCGTGCCGGTCTCGGCGTGCAGGTAGGCGTCCTTGCCTTCCAGCAGCACAGGGTACGCCACGGCTTGGATCGGAGTCGGCTCCGTGATCTTCTGCTTCGCCAGCGCCGCGATCAGGTCAGGCTTCACGCCAATATCGGAAAAGGTCATGGGAGTCTCTCGGGTGTGATAGATTAAAACGGTTGACGTCCTCAAGCGGACAGAGAAGGCAGTATGCCATGTTTGGCCGGGTTCTGCACGGACGGAATGCTCTCTTCGCCGAACCGTTTCCTGCGCGTCATGTCGTCAGCGGCAGCCGCACCGCATCCACCCTCAGTGCGCGGGCAGTCCTCAGATCCCCCCACTCGCCGAACCGCATCTTCCGTGCACCGTCCTTGCGTTTCGGGCCGAAAAGTCCCCTGTTTTCGTTAAAAACCCGCTCCACGAACGCCTTGCCGCCGATCACCATGCCGTCGGTAAAGTACCGCACACGGCACCGCAGGATCTCCGGCAAGGGCAGTTTCCCGTTGCTTTCGAGTACCTTGTCCACCTCGGTCGTCTCGATTCCCTTGCGCACCACCTGACCGCCGTACGCCGCCCTGTGCTCCTCGCCCTCGGCGTAGAGCAGAACGCGGTACCGCGCGCTGACGTGCCGCCACTCGCCATCCTGTTCTAAGGGACAGGTCTTATGTACGGCAACTAGGCCCGCCCGCGCCTGCCTGCCGCCGCCGCACGCCTCGCCGTACCCGCTCCAGCGGTAGTCCTTCGGATCGGCCACGATCTTCGCCCGCACCGGGTTCAGGTCGATATACGCAGCCACCGCCGCCTTCGCGCTCTCTCCGTTCTCGACCAGCACGCTCTTGAAGCGCTCCTCCCACAGAGTGCCCGTGCGCTTGTGCCGTGCGTTGTACGACATGCTGTAGCGTTGTTTCAGAGTCTTTACGAACGCGCTGACGTCACCCATCCGAGCGAGCAGCCTATCCCGTTCTTCATCAACGAGATACGCCGCTCCGTTCTTCCGCCACTCCGCCCACTGCGAGACTCTTCCAGCAACATACCCCGCCCCGTAAAGGATCGTCATCCTGCGCAGCAGTTCCTCCTCGCGCACCTCGCCCCGCTCGGGCACTTCAACCAGCACGTGGAAATGGTTCGACATCACCGCGTACGTCAAAACCCTCACGCCGGAAAAAGCCTCCGCCTTGCGCAGCATCCGCCGGAATATCTCCTTCTCCGCGTCGTCCATCTTGAACGCCCGGTCCACGATCCGGCTCACCACATGGTAGCACCCTGTCCCCTCCACCTTTACCCGCGCATGCCTCATAACACGCATCCTCCTCTCTCTTTACCTTACTTACTTAACTCACCTGACTTTATCACCGACCGTCCCGCCTCCGCAACAACTTTTTTTTCTAAAGACCTGTCCCTTTGTCGTTACTTTGTCGTTCCAACATGTTTTCGGTTTCGGGATCATTCGGACACTGCTACCATGAGCGCATGTCGCCATTCCCTGACACAGATAGAAATGGTTCTCGCTCCGCGCTGATGGCGCTCTGGGCGCTTTCGGGATTTTGCATCCTGACGCTGGAGACGGTCTGGATGCGGGAGATCGCGTTTCGTGCGGGCAACACGGCGGTCGCCTCCACGCTGGTCATCGCCGTGTTCTTCGTGGCGGCGGCGCTGGGCAACCTCGCGGGCGGATGGCTCGTCGCGGGACGATCCAAGGCTTTACTGTTCTACGGGCGCTTCGAGGTCGCATCCGCCCTTACCGCCATCGCCATGTTCACGCTCAACCGCTGGCTATGGACGCAGGGGAACGTGCTGCCGGAGTCCTGGGCCGGACAGTTCGCCGCCGCGCTGTTACTCGTCGGCCCGCCCTCGTTCTTCTCAGGGGCTTCGTTTCCGGGATTGGCCGAAACGGTCGTCGAGGACGCGCGCCACCGCACGTCAACCGGCGGGCGCTTCTACGGCATGAACCTGCTCGGCGCGGCGCTGGGCGTGGCGGCGGGTAGCGTCTGGCTACCTTACACGCTGGGTGTCGCGGGCGCCTTCGCGGTGGCAGCGGCACTTCAGCTTGCGGGCGGACTGCTAGCGTGTCGCATCGCCGCGGCGGCGAAACCAGCAACGCGCAAGCAAACGCCACCCACGTCGGCTGTCTCGCCTTCAGTCGGCCACGCAGCCCCGGCTTTTCCAAACGCGTTGGGTTGGTCGCTGCTGGCCACGTCAGGCGCCCTATCGCTGGCCGTCCAGACGCTCCTGATCGTCTGGGCGAGACAGGCGCTCGAGGGGTCGGTCTATGCCGTGAGCGGCGTTCTGACGGCGTTCCTCAGCGGGCTGGGAGCGGGCGGACTGTCGGTCGCTGCGCTGCGCCGCAGGGGCAGGCCTGCGCCCGGTCTGCTGTCGCTCTTCGCCGGGGCGTCGGGTCTCCTGCTCTTTGCGCTGCCGTCCCTCGGCATGTGGCTGTGCGGACGCGAGGCGGCGCTGACCGCCGACACGCCAGTCGGGCTGCTCTCGCAGGCGCTGCTCGGCTGCGGACTTGTCGTGCTGCCGCTCGCCGTCTGCCTCGGCGGCGTGTTCCCTGTGGCGTGGGAACTGGTCAGCGCCCGCGCCGCCAGCGAGGGGCGCACGCTCGGCGCCGCGCTGGCGGTGAACAAGTTCGGTGCGGCGGCAGGCGCAGCGCTCGGCCTCTACGCGGTGCTGCCTCTCTGCGGGCTCGCGCACGGCACGGCCGCGCTCGGCTGGGGCTACCTGCTGATCGCCTCCGCGCCTCTGCTGAGCATGACGCGCAGGCTCACCTGGAGGCGTGAGACCGCCTTCCTCGCCGCCGTGGCAGCGGTCGGCCTATTCCAGTCCTTGCGTAGCGAAGCGGTGCTGGGACTCAAACCCGACGAGCGCGTTCTCGCAGCCTACTCAGGGGCATACGGCCCCGTGTCCGTCATCGAGAACGCCGCGAGCGGCTCCCGGCAGATCCTGCTCAACTGCCGCCAGCGGCTCAGCGGCACAGGCCGCGCGCTCGCCTCGCAGCGGCACCAGAGCTGGGTGCCCCTGCTCTTCTGCCGCACCCCTGAACGCGTCGTCACCATCGGCATGGCGGCGGGCCTCTCTGCGGTGGCGGCGCTCGACTTTCCGGTGTCCGAGCTGCACGCCATCGAGCTGGTTCGCGAAGTGGTGAGCGCCGCACGCGAACATTTCGGCACCTGGAACGCACGCCTCTTCTCCGATCCCCGCTCACAGGTACACGTGGCGGACGGCCGCGTGAAACTCGCGCGTCTGCCCGGCACGTTCGACGCGATCATCTGCGACCTGTTCTTCCCGGGGGAGGACGGCACGGCCAGCCTCTACTCGCGCGACTTCTTCGAGAGCGTCCGCGCGCGATTGAATCCCGGCGGCGTCTTCTGCCTCTGGCTGCCGTGCTACCAACTCACCCCGCAAACCGCCGGCATCGTGATCCGCACCTTCACGGACGCATTTCCCTGTGCGATCGCGGTGCGCGCGAACCTCGACCCGCTACAGCCGGTCATCGGACTGCTGGGCGCGAACGAACCGCTTCCCATGTCCGACGAGTTCCTTGCAGCGAGGCTGAAAACAACGCGCGCGTCCGCCCCCTTCTTCCGGTCGCCGGAGACCTCTCGCCTACTCTTCGTCGCGGACCTGCACAGGGCGGAACCGAGCTTCGACGCGTTTCCGGCGACCACCGACGACCGACCGCTTTTCGCCTTTCTCGGCCCGCGCCTGCCGCGCGACAAGGAACGGCTCTACGGCTTTCCCTTTCTCGAGTGGATCGGCAAACGCGCGCTGCGTCCTTCGTACCCTTCGTGCGACCTCGGCGCGACGCCTTCCGCGCAGGTGCTCGCCGCGCTGCGCGCGGGAAACTACCTGTATGCCGCGGCCGCCGCGCGCGAGTCGCTGCCCACCGACCCGCGTCCGCCTGCGGTGCGCGAACAGCAGGTGCGCGACTACCTCCGACGGGCGGTCGAGCTTTGGCCCGCGGCTGCAGAGCTGGCCGAGGCTGAGGCTACCCCAATTCCGCGACCGTCACCTCGGCCGGCGGTTTGCCGCTGAGCGCGGCCACTGCGGCGGCCTTGCCCGCCGCCTCGCCCATCGCCACCGCGTCACCGGTGACGCGGTAGCTCGAGTGCGCGATGAAGTCGCCGCTGATGCAGCGTCCCGCGAACATCAGCCCCTTCACGTCCTTCGCCACGAGAGCCCGCAGCGGGATGTCGTACGGCTTGGCCCGCCACGGATGCGCCTCGATGCCCTTGGTCTTCTTGGGATCCAGCGCATGCACGTCCACGCCGAAGGTCGCGCGGCAGACCGCGTCGTCGAAGCGGCGCCCCTCTTTCAGGTCGTCTGCCGTGATCGTGTAGAGGCCGCGCAGGCGGCGGCCTTCGCGCACGCCGATCTGCTCGGCCGTGGCCACGAGGCGCAGGTTCTTCCAGAGCCCTCCGGTGCTGCGCAAACCGTCGATCAGCGCGTGCAGCTCCTTGCGGGCGTGCAGCGTCGCGCGCGTCACATCCCGCGCCTCGGTGCCTTTGAAGCCGTACTCGTGGTTGGCCATCAGGATGAAGAGGTCGTCGCGCACACGGAAGAGCGACGGTTTCGCGTAGGAGGGCGAGTGGCCGCCCGCCTCCATGGCCGCGCGCAGCGCGTCCTTGGGCGCGGCCCACGACTGCGCCGCATCGAGATCGTTATAGAACGCTTTCAGCTCCGGCGCGTTGATCCCCGCGACCAGGCAGATCAGGCTCATGGGCTGGGTCAGCCCCGTCTCGGGGTGGCCGAAATCGAACCCGCAGCCCGCCTGCGCGCCGAGATCGCCGTCGCCCGTGGCGTCGACGAACGCCTTGCCAGCCACGGCCTCTCGTCCGGATTTGGACTCCGTGACCACATGTGTCAGGCGCCCATCGCTCTTGACCGCCGCTGCCGTGCGGACGTGGTAGCGAACCTCCACGCCAGCCTCTTCGCAGAGCGTTTCCAGCAGCGCCTTCATCACCTCCACATCGTAGGCGTTGGTGGGCTTGCCGCCCGACGTCACCGTTCGCGCGCCGCGCTCTTCCAAGCGCCGGATGATCTCGGCCATGACGCCCGTCTTGTTGTCGCAGTCGAGCAGCCAGGCGAGCAGGCCGGAGGTCCAGATGCCGCCGAGGCAGCCATGCTGTTCCAGCAGCAGCGTCTTCGCGCCCTTGCGTGCCGCGCTCAATGCGGCTGCCACCCCCGCCGGACCCGCGCCGCACACCACCACGTCCGCCGACTCCACGACCGGGATGTCGCGGGCGGGCTCCCGCACGGTTGCGCCCCGCACCGTCGCCTCGGCCGCTCGCGCCTGCCCCGTCACGGCGGCTGGCACCGCAGCCGCCAAACCGCTCAGCTTGATAAAATCGCGTCTGTTCATTGGATACCCCTATCCCTCACGCCACGGTCTCGGATGTCGGCTCGGCAAGGCCGAGTTCGATGGCATAGCGCGTCAGCCCCGCCGTATCATGGATGGCAAGCTTCTCCATCAGACTGTAGCGATGCTTCTCGGTGGTTTTCGCGCTGATGCCCAAGCGGTCGGCGACCTGCTTGTTGAGCAATCCCTCGGCGATCAGCTTCAGCACCTCGATCTCGCGCGACGTGAGCGCGATTTCCTTCGCCGGGCTGTGTCCCGCCTGTGTGCCCGTACGCCGCAGGACACCGCCGGGAGCGAGGCCAGTCGCGACGTGAATGGCCGGGTCAAGAAAACAGCGGCCCTGCTGCACCTCGCGAATCGCCTGGGCCAAGATCAGGATCGAGGTCTTTTTGATCAGATAGCCCGCTGCGCCCAGCGCGACAACCTGCTCGATGCAGGCGGGGTTGCAGTAGGCCGACAGAATCAGCACCCTGGTACCGGGCACGGATGCCCGGATCTGCCGCAGGGCTTCCACCCCGTTGAGCACCGGCATGGCGATATCCAGAACCACCACGTCCGGCCGCAGTCTAACGGAAAGCTCCACAGCTTCAAAGCCCGTCGAGGCTTGCCCGACAACCTGAAGGTCGCTCTCTGCCTGAAGCAAAGCCTGAAGACCCTCGCGCACGACGCTATGGTCGTCTGCCAACAAGACGGTAATTTTTTTCATAACAAGTCCCAACGGTTTCAATCGACATTTAATTTTTAACACAATCCCGACAATGCCACAACCGATATTCCGGCATCCGTAAGTAGGATTAATCCCCATGGCGAGACTCCGCAGCCCGAAGTAAGCTTTGCAACATGAGACACGTGAGACACCAGTCGCTCAAAACGGTAGCCTCATCCGCTCCGGATGAAACCCTTGCTTTGGGCCCCTTTCAGCTGCCCGCTTTACCCTATGCCCAGGACGCGCTCGAACCCTTTGTGTCAGCCAAAACCCTGCGCTTTCACTACGGCCAGCATCACCGCGCCTACGTTGACAACCTGAACAAAATGACGGCAGGAACCGAGTTCGCGGCACTTTCGCTCGAAGACCTCATTGAAAGCACCGCACAAATGACGGACAAGGCCGCGCTGTTCAACAATGCCGCGCAGGTCTGGAACCACACCCTCTTCTGGCAAAGCATGCGGCCGGGCGGCGGCGGCCAGCCGCCCCCGAGACTGCTCGCCTTGTTTGTAAAGGCGTTCGGTTCGTTCGAGTCGTTCAAGACCTCGTTTCTGGCCGCGGCCGTCGGACAGTTCGGCAGCGGCGCCGTTTGGCTGGTTCAGTCCGATGACAGCGTGCGGGTTGTGAAAACTGCCAACGCAGACACGCCCATCGCCTACGGCCAGAACGCGCTTCTGACCTGCGACATATGGGAGCACGCGTATTACCTCGACTACCAGAACCGCCGCAAAGACTTTGTCCAAGCCTTCCTCGACCATCTTGCCAACTGGGAATTTGCTGCGGCGAAGCTGGTCTAAGAGAAATGAGGAGGTTTTGGGGAGTTTACCCCATAGGCAAATCCCGCCAAAATCATTAGCATACGAACCATTTAGCCCAAATCTCAGAAGGGCGGCGGCTAACAACGACAACCAACCGAGGAGCCTTCCATGAAAGCCATTATCCATGCTGATCTTTGTGTCGGATGCGGTCTCTGTGCCGAAATTTGCCCGACTGTCTTCGCCATGAGCGGTGATGTCGCCATCACCCTCGCTGACCCCGTTCCGGCTGCGGCGGAGTCCGATTGCACGGACGCTAAGGACCAGTGCCCCGTCAACGCCATCGCGCTCTCCTGAACGCTGAACTGTCGACCGTGCTGGACCGCCGGGATTACGGCATCACAGCAGGGCAAGGTGCGATCGGCAATGTGGTGGTGATCGCGATCAATCTTGAGGCCGGTTTGCGAACGCCGGTGAAAACGGCCAAGTCGTCGCAAGGAGAATGAACCTATGAAAACACGTACCTCGTTGACTTTCGCGGCATTACTGATTTACAGCACGCTGACCCGCCTGCACGCGCAGGGCCTTTCCAGTATCGAGGATCTTCAGCGGATCGGCAACGACCCCGCCTTTCCTCTGAACGGGAATTACGTTCTGACGCAGGATATCGACGCCTCCGAGACCGCGCTCTGGAATGACGCCGGAACTGACGAAACCCTTCTTGAGGGCTTTAAGCCCATTGGCGAGGCCGGCGAGTGGGACGGCGACACCCTGAGCTGGACGGCTGGGCAGCCTTTCACCGGCACCTTCGACGGCAACGGGTTCGTGATCCAGGGCTTGACGGTCAGCCGCCCGGAGCAGATCGGCGTCGGGCTTTTCAGCCGGATCGCGCCGGGTGCGATGGTCAGAAACGTGCGCCTGTCGGATGCCGCTCTCACAGGCTATTATCCCGTAGGTAGCCTCGTGGGGCTCAGCTTCGGCACGGTCAGCAACGCTTCCGCGACAGCCGCCGTGTCCGGCGCCGCCTACGTGGGCGGGCTGGTCGGGCGCATGGAGTCCGGAACCTTAAGCACATGCTACGCAGCGGGTGAGGTCGGCGGCGACCTGTTCTCGGTCGGCGGCCTGGTCGGCGATATCGAGTTCGGCACGCTCAGCAGGTGCTACGCGACAGCCGCGGTGAGCGGCGAATCGGCTGTCGGCGGCCTCGTCGGCAGTCATTTCGACCAGATCGACACGTGTTACGCGGCGGGCGCCGTGACCGGCGCAAGTGCGGTCGGCGGCCTCGCGGGCGAGGGCTTCGGCGCGGTAAACAAAGCCTACTGGGACATCACAGCCAGCGGGCAGGCGGCCTCTGCCGGCGGCGAAGGCCGGACCACGGTGCAGATGTGGCAGCAGGCGACGTATGTCGGCTGGGACTTCGTTTCGGTCTGGGGAATCGCGGAAGGCGCCGGGTATCCTTTCTTTGCCGTCCCGACGAACACCGTCCATACCCTGACTTATGTGGCGGGAGCGCACGGGACGCTCTGCGGCGCGGCCGCCCAGACCGTCGCTTATGGCGCAAGCGGCTCGCCGGTGAAGGCCGTAGCGGATCCGGGCTACCATTTCGTCCGCTGGAGCGGCGGACGACTCGACAACCCGCGCACCGATACGAACGTGACCGGGAACGTATTCGCGATGGCGACCTTCAGCGGCGTGGCTTTTGCCTCAGGCGGCGTCACGGTTTCCGAGACCGCCGGTGCGGCCACCCTGACGGTCAACGGCGGCATCCCAGGATACGCGTCGTCGGTGAAGGTTTACCTCCAGCCGGGCACGGCCACTGCGGCCGATTACACGGCGCCGGCGGGCATGCCCCTGACGCTGTCGTGGGCGGCGGGTGAGATCGGCCCGAAAACAGTGACCCTTCCCATCAAGGCGGACAGCCTGATCGAGGACGACGAGACCTTCTATGTGCTCTTGGGCAGCGCGGTGAACGGCGTGGTCGACACGCCGAGCGTCTGTCAGGTGACCGTCACGGATGCGAACCGGGGAGACACGCTGGCCGACGCGCTTGACAACGTCTTGCTCAAGTGGACGACCGGCGGAGTGCCGGCATGGGCGCCGCAGGACGCAGTCACCTCTGACGGCACGGACGCTGCCTCAAGCGGCGCCATGGCCTCGAACAAGGTCTCGTTTGTCCAGACGACCGTCACGGGCACCGGCACGCTGAGCTTCGCCTGGTCGGTCGCCAGCAGCGGTGTGCTGCGCCTCTACGACGGCGCCAAGGTGTTGGCGGCTGTCACCAACGACACCGCATGGGAGACCGGCACAATCGCTCTCACGCAGACCGGCACGCACACCCTGAAGTGGGCGTTCACGCAGGGCGGCGACCCCGCCGGCCGCGCCTATCTGGATCAGGTGGTCTGGCTGCCGGGCGTGGCAACAACGGTGTCCGTCACCGCCCTTGCCAGCCATCCCGCAGGCGGAACCGTATCGGGTTCGGGCAGCTACTACGCGGGCGCAAAGGTGCCGCTGAACGCCAAGCCGCGTCCCGGCTGGCTCTTCACCGGCTGGACGCCGACCAACCTGTTCGCCAAACCGCTGACGGCGGCGCAAACACTGACGGTCAGCAACGACGCGGTCAGCGCGACCGCGGTCTTTGTGAAGATCCCCGTGGTCACTGGCCTGCCGCGCCCGCCCGAGGGCGGCACGGTCACCGGCTCGGGACTCTGCCTGCCAGACAAGAGCGTGACCCTCAAGGCGACAGCGGCTAAAGGCCGGGCACTCACCCGCTGGTCCGACGGCGTGCAGACCGCCTCGCGAACGATCTCCGCAACCGCCGACCTCACGCTCTTCGCGGAGTTCAAGCTGACCTCGGAGATCCCCCCCCCCGTGGTCGCAAACCCGGGCGCTCAGAGCGCGATGGTCGGGGTGACGTTCCGCCTGCCGTTGCAGATCACATCGGAGAGCCTCCCGACCGTCGCGTTGAGCGGCCTGCCTGCGGGGCTCAAATATGACGCGGGCACATTCACGGTGAGCGGCGTGCCCTCGTCAGCACCTATCGGCGGCGTGTCCACCGTGAAGATCGCGGCATCCAACCCCGGCGGCAAGGCGGCGGACACGTTTTTCACGCTCGCGGTCGCACCGCTCACGCCGTCGGCGCAAGGCACCTTCACTGGCGTCGCTCACGAGGAGCAGCTTGGTGTGGCCGATGAGTGGGTGCGCGGGCTGTTTACGATGTCCGTCACCTCCGCCGGCAGGATCAGCGCGAAAGTGACCGCACAGGCCGGGGCATATACCTTCACCGGCGCGTCGTGGGACACCGCGAGCAACGGCGTGTTCCGGGTTCTGCTGCGCACAACCAAGGGCGAGGAACTGGATCTCGCAGTGGACACGGGCTCGCAGTGGAATACGGCCAACCTGCAGGCCACCCTGTCGGGCGGTGCACTCGGGGCAGCCGTACTCGACGTGCTGGGCCAGCGCAACGCGTTCCTCGTCAAGACTGCGCCGGAGTTCGCGCTCGCGACCAACGCGCTCGCCCGCTACAAAGGTTACTATACGGTGGCCCTGCCCGTCGCCAATTTGACCGAAGCGCCGGGTGCGGCGCAGAACGTGCCGCAGGGCAGCGGCTATCTGACGCTGACGGTCAAGGACGGCGGAGGGGTCTCCCTCTCCGGCAAACTGGCGGACGGCACAGCTGTGAACGGTGCGACTACGCTGCTGATCTTGGACCCGGACACAGAGGGCGAACACGCGTTCGTGCCGCTCTTCTTCCCGCTCTACGCCGCACGTGGCACCTTTGCAGGCCTGCTGCAAATCGATCCGGCAGCTGACGAGAATAGCCCGGCGGACAACACAGCCGTGCCCGCTGAACTCTTCCTGCAGTCCTGGCGCTATCCGGGCAAGACCCCCACGGCCAATCCGCCACAGACCGAAGACCGTTTCGCGCTGGAGCTGGGTCTTGCCGGCGGTTATTACAGCCCGCTGACCGACCTGCGCGCCTATTACTCGAACGCCGTGTTCTCGGCTGAGATGACGGACGTTCCGTACACCTACAGCAACGGCCCGTATACGACGACCGTGGACGCGGTGCAAGCTGCGCTCCCCGAGGTGCCGCTAACGTTCAACCCGGCGACGGGCGCGGTCTCGCTGCCCGCAAGCAAAGCCCCCGTCTACAACACGGTGGACGGCGCCTACGTCTACGCACCGACCAACCCGGCCATGGCCACGCTGGCTGCGACCCAGGCCACCGGCCTTTTCGCGGGCACCTTCAACCTCTACTATGAGTACAGCGACCGGAACGGCGCGCTCAAGCTCAAGACGGTTTCAGTGTCTCACGCGGGCGTGCTAACCCCGGTCACTGCGGACGCGGGCACCGCTTCAGGCCAGGGCCATTATCTGGTGCCTGACACATGGAAGAGCCCGGCCCCTGCTCCCGTATCCTATCCGCTCAAGCGTTCGTATGCGGTAGACATCGCTCCGGGGATATAGCCGCCGGCCAGACCGTGCCAGACCGTGCAAGCTCGACAAGCCGAGGCTTAACGTGCTATGTTGATCCTATCGTTAGGTTTTAGATCGGCATGGGTATCCGAATGGTTGAAGAAGCGAGAGAGCTTGCGCAAAATAGCGACACCCGACGTCTCGCGCTCGACCGTACGCTCCGGGCGCTGCGCAACGGCAGCAAGGCGCTGGCGCGTCTGCAAGACGAGCCGGCGCTGCTGCGAGAAGTCTGCAGGATCATTGTAGAAGACTGCGGGCACGCCATGGTCTGGATCGGGTTTGCGGAAAACGATGCGGGCAAGACCATCCGCCCTGCCGCTTATTCGGGGTTTGAAGAGGGCTATCTCGAGACCCTCAGTCTCACCTGGGCGGACACAGAGCGAGGCTGCGGCCCGACCGGACGGGCAATCCGCTCGGGTAAGATCTGCCAGTGCCGCAACATGCTCACCGATCCCGCATTTGTTCCTTGGCGCGAAGAAGCGCTGCGCCGGGGCTACGCCTCTTCGATCGCCTTTCCGCTATCCTCAAATGGCGCGACGATCGGCGCGTTGACGCTGTATTCGCGGCTTCCTGATCCGTTTACGGAGGACGAATGCAGTCTGCTTTCCGACTTGGCGGAAGACGTGGCCTTCGGCCTCTGCGCCTTGCGCCATCTCAACGAGAACCGGCGCTCGCAGCGCGAACGTGACCTCACCGTCGCCTTCCTGCGCATGGTCAACCTGAGCAAGGGCAGCGCAGAGCTGTTGCGGTTATCGGCCCTGTTCTTCAAGAAACATGCCGGTTGCGACGCGGTGGGCATCCGACTGAAGCAGGGAGGCGACTACCCCTGCATCCAGGAGGGGTACGGTTCGCTCGCCCTGCTGCCGCTGCATGACGGCCCGTCACGCCTGGGTTTCTTGCAGTTGAACGCTTGGCGCAAAAACGCCTTCACGCCTGACGCCCTCTCGCTGTGGGAGCGCCTGGCCGGCCACCTCGCGGTGGCGGTGGCGAAACTCCAGGTAGAGGAGCGCCTGCGGGCCAGCGAGGAGCTCAACCGGCAAACCTTGCAGGCCCTGCCCGCACATATCGCCGTGACCGACCGGAACGGGCGTGTCGTGGCGGTCAACGAAGCCTGGGCCCAATTCGCACGCGAGAACGACGCCTCGAACGCCTCCTCGGTGCAGGTGGGAGCCAATTACTTGGAAGCCTGCCGCCGCGCCTGCGCCACAGACGACGCCGACGCCGCCCAGGCGCTGTCCGGCATCGAAGCCGTGCTCGCCGGCGTCTCCAAGCAGTTTACCCTGGAGTACCCCTGCCACAGCCCGGAAGAGCAGCGCTGGTTTCTGATGACCGTCACGCCCATTGGCGGCAACAGAGCCGAAGGAGCGGTCATCTCCCACTTCAACATCACCGAGCGCAAGCGCACGGAGGACGTCCTGCGGTTCCTGGGGCAGTGCGGCACCAGCGCTTCAGGCGAAGGCTTTTTCCAAGACCTGGCGCGCTACCTGGCCCAGTCGCTCGCCATGGACTTTGTCTGCATCGACCGGCTGGAGGAGGGACTGCTCACGGCTCAGACGCTGGCCGTCTTTCACGACGGCAGGTTTGAGGACAACGTCTCCTACACCTTGCAAGACACCCCCTGCGGCGATGTGGTGGGCAAGCGGATCTGCTGCTTTCCAAAAGACGTTTGTACATTTTTTGCCAAGGACGAGGTGCTTCAGAGCTTGCACGCGGAGAGTTACCTAGGCGCCACGCTCTGGAGCGCGCAGGGCAAGCCCATCGGCCTGATCGCAGTCATCGGGCGGCAGCCGCTGGCAGACACCCGTATGGCGGAATCGCTCCTGCAACTGGTGGCCGTGCGCGCGGCGGGCGAACTGGAGCGCCTGCAGGCCGAGCACGCCCTCACGCAACTCAACTCCGAACTCGAACAGCGCGTCCAGGCGCGCACGGCGGAACTTGCCGCGACCAACCGCGAACTCGAAGCCTTCTGCTACTCCGTCTCGCACGACCTGCGCGCCCCGCTGCGCAGCATGGATGGCTTCAGCCAGGCCCTGCTGGAGGATTACGGCCTGCGGTTCGACGCGGCCGGCCAAGACTTCCTGAACCGCATCCGCTCCAACTGCCAGCGCATGGCCCGCCTGATCGACGACCTGCTGCGCCTCTCGCGCCTCTCGCGCGCCCAGATGCGGCTCCAGCCCGTGAACCTCACCGCGCTGGCTCACGCGGTCATCAGCGACCTGCGCCAGGCCGAGCCCGCGCGCGCCGTCACCGTCCGCATCGCGCCGGGCCTGAGCGCCGCCGGCGATCCGGTCCTGCTGCAGGCGGCGCTGACCAACCTGCTGCAGAACGCCTGGAAGTTCACCGGCCAGCGGGCCGATGCCGTGATTGAGATGGGGCTTGTGGTCGGAGATCGGAAGTCAGAGGTCGGAGGTCAGAGGTCGGAGGGCGGAGAGTCATTGCTTAAGGTCAGAGTTCCGATCGCCGATCTCCGATCGTCGATCTCCGAATCCCAACCTCTGACCTCCGACCTCCGTCCTCCGACCTCCCCCATCTTCTTCGTGCGCGACAACGGCGTGGGCTTCGACATGCGGTATGCCGACAAGCTGTTCACGCCCTTCCAGCGGCTGCACGCGGCCGCGGATTTCACCGGTAGCGGTATTGGCCTGGCCACGGTGCAGCGCGTTATCCACCGCCATGGCGGCCGCGTCTGGTTCGAGTCTGCTCTAGGGCAGGGCGCGACCTTCTTCTTCACGCTCGGAGGCGAGGGTGCGCAAAGCGAAGCAGGAGCGAACGGATGAAGGCGCCCACTCACAGAATCGCGCGCTACGGGCTCGCCGTGCTGTGTGCGCTGGTCGCGGTCTGGCTGCGCTTGGCGCTGGAGCCGAAGATCGGCACGAACGTGGCTTTTATCACGGTCTTCCCCGCCATCATGCTGGTCGCGGTGACGCTCGGTGCGGGCCCGGGGCTGGTCAGCACGGTTCTGGGCATCGTGCTGATCGAATGGTTCTTCATCGACCCGCCCGGTATTGAGGTCACTCTCGCCGTCGCGGTCCGAGCGGCGATCCTGCTTTCCACCAGCGCTTACGTGGGCTGGGTCAGCACGCGGCTGCGCGCGGCGCGGGCGCAAGCCGACGTCGAGGCGGCCTCGGCGCAGGCGGCGGAGGCGGCGCTGCGCCAGCAGGTCGAGCTGATCGACCCTGCCCGCGCGGAGATCATCGCCCGCGAGATGCAGCGCCTTCTGCGCGACCGCGAGCGCGCGGGCACAGCGCCTTCTGCCGCTGCAGGCGCGTGGCTGCGGCTCATGCCGGCCGCGGTCGGCGCGGCGGTTGCCGGACTCGGCGCGGCGGTGCTGCTGGGCTGGCTCTTCGACGTAGAGGCGCTCAAGCGCATCGCCCCGGATTTGGGCACGATGAAGGCCAACACCGCGCTCTGCTTCCTGCTGGCGGGCCTGGCGCTGCTGCTGCGCGGAAAGCCGGAACGCGAAGGCGTTCCGCTCCACCCTGCCGCCACGGGAGCGGAACGCCTTCGCGCTCCGGAGCGGTTGTCTCTGCTCTGCACGGGGCTCGTGTGCGCCGTGGCAGGGCTGACACTGGCCGAATATGCCTCCGGTTTGGACTTCGGCCTCGACCAGCTTCTGTTCGCCGACGCTCAAGATGCCCACACGCTCTACCCGGGGCGAATGATTCCGGTCACCGCGCTCTGCTTCGTGCTGAGCGGCGCGGCCTTCCTGCTGCTCTCCGCTCCGCGCGGCCGCTGGCCGCAGCAGGCGCTGACGCTGGCCATCGCCCTGTGCAGCCTGACGGGCTTGCTCGGTTATCTCTACGACGTGAAGCCGCTCTACCAGTTTGCAGGGGCGACGAGCATGGCGCTGCATACGGCGGCGGGCTTTCTGGCGCTTTCCGTAGGCCTGCTGTTCGCCCGCGAAGACGGGCTGGCCCGCGTGCTGACCGGCGTCGGCCCTGGCAGCCAACTGGCGCGGCGCTTCCTGCCTGCGGCCATCCTTCTGCCCGTCCTGCTCGGCTGGCTGCACGAGTCCGGCGAGCGAACCGGAGTATGGGGCGCTCCCGTCGGCGCGGGCCTGCTCGTGCTGATGATGCTCTTTTCGCTGCTCGCGGTGGTCTGGTGGATCGCCCTGACCCTCAACCGCGCCGACGCCGCGCGGCGCGAAACCGAGACGCAGCTCCGCCACCAGTCCGAGCTGATGAACCACGCCAACGAGGCGCTGATCGTGCGCGAGCTGGGCGGCGTCATCCGCTTCTGGAACCAGGGCGCCGCCGCCCTGTACGGCTGGCCCGCAGCCGAGGCGCTTGGGCAGCGCACCTACGTGCTGCTGCGCACGGAGGGCGCGGGCGTAGATGAAAAGGACGAGCAACTGGCGCGGACCGGCCACTGGGCGGGCGAACTCACGCACACGACACGCGACGGCCGGCGCGTGACCATCGAGAGCCGCCAGACCGCCACCCATGCGGCCGACGGCCATGTCCTGATTCTGGAATCCGACCGCGACATCACCGTGCGCAAGCAGGCGGAGGAGGCGCTGCGCGAGAGCGACGAGCGCGTGCGCCGCAAGCTGGCGAGCGTGCTCGAGCCCGAGGGCGACCTGGGCGTTCTCGACCTGTCCGACCTGTTGGACACCGCTGCCCTGCAGCGGCTCATGGACGACTTCTACCCGCTGACCCAAGTCCCGGTGGCCATCGTCGACCTCAAGGGCCGAGTGCTGGTAGGCGCAGGCTGGCAGGACATCTGCACCCGCTTCCACCGCGTGCATGCCGCCGCCTGCCGCCATTGCATTGAAAGCGACCTCGAGCTATCCGCCGGCCTAGCCGCAGGCGAGCACCGCCTCTACAAGTGCAAGAACAACCTCTGGGACATGTCCACCCCTATCTTCGTGGCCGGCCAGCACGTGGGCAACATCTTTACCGGCCAGTTTTTCTTCGAGGGCGAGACCGCGGACCGCGAGCTGTTCCGCGCCCAGGCCCAGACCTACGGTTTCGACGAGAACGCGTATTTAGCCGCGCTGGACCGCGTCCCGCGCCTGAAGCGTGAGACCGTCGAACGCGGCGTGGCGTTCTTCCTCAAGCTGGCCGACATGATCGCCCAGCTCGGCTTCAGCAACGTCAAGCTCGCGCGCCTGCTGGCGGAGCGCGACCGCCTGACCGCGACGCTGCGCGAGAGCGAGTCGTTCTACCGGCAGACCCTCGAATCGGTTCCCGGCATGACCTTCACGACGCGGCCGGACGGGTACTGCGATTACCAGAGCCAGCAGTGGGTAGAGTTCACCGGCGTGCCGATGGCCGAGCATGTGGGCGACGGCTGGAACAGGCTGCTGCATCCCGACGATCGCCCGCGCGCGTACGCGGCCTGGTGCGCGGCGGTCGAAGGACGCGAACCCTACGACCTCGAATACCGCGTCCGCCGACAGGACGGCGTCTACGAATGGTTCAAGGTGCGCGCACGCCCGATCCGCAACGAGGCCGGCGAGATCGTGCGCTGGTTCGGCACCGCGATCAATGTCGACGGCCTGATCCAAGCCCAGACGGCCTTCCGCAGCCTGAACGAGCAGCTCGAGCAGCGCGTGCTCCAGCGCACCGCCGAGCTGGAGTCGGCCAACCGCGAGCTGGAGGCGTTCTGCTACTCGGTCTCGCACGACCTGCGCACCCCCCTGCGGAGCATCGACGGCTTCAGCCAGGCGGCGCTCGAAGACTACGGCGAACGCCTCGACGACACCGGGCGTGACTACCTGAACCGCGTCCGCAACGGCTGCCGGCAGATGGACCAGTTGATCGACGACCTGCTCCGCCTCTCGCGAGTGACCCGCGACCAGATGCGCCGCGAGCCGGTGGATCTGACGGCGCTGGCCCGTGCGGCCGTCCGCCAGCTCCAAGAACGCGAGCCCGCTCGCAGCGTCGACATCCGCATCGCGCCGGGCCTGACAGCCGTGGGCGACGCCCGGCTGTGGTATGCCGCACTCTTCAACCTGCTGGCGAACGCCTGGAAGTTCACGGGGAAGACCCCCGCGGCAGTCATTGAGGTGGGGGTGGAGGTCGGAGGTCAGAGGTCGGCAGTCGGCAGTCAGCAGTCGGAGATCGGCGCGCTGACGGATGCTAACGATACTCCGACCTCCGATCACCGATCTCCGACCTCCGACCTCCGATCTCCGACCTCCGACCTCCGATCTCCGACCTCCGACCTCCGATCTCCGCCCCCCCCCGTCTTCTTCGTGCGGGACAACGGCGTCGGCTTCGACATGCAGTACGCGGGCAAGCTCTTCAAGGCCTTCCAGCGGCTGCACACGGCGCAGGAGTTTCCCGGCACCGGTATCGGCCTGGCCACAGTGGCTCGCGTCATCCAGCGCCACGGCGGGCGGATCTGGGCCGACGCGGCCCCCGGACGCGGCGCGACCTTCTATTTCACCCTTGCGCCCGAGCCGGTGAAAGCGGCACAATGAAAGCGAACAAGGAGCATCCCATGAACTCACTTGGCACCGACAAACGGACGATTTTGCTGGTGGAAGACAACCCTGGCGACGAGGCGCTCACGCTGCGCGCCTTGAAGAAGAACAACATCCGCGACGACGTGGTGATCGCCCGCGACGGCGTCGAGGCGCTCGACTACCTGTTCGGCACCGGCGCGTACGCCGGGCGCGACACGCAGGAGGTGCCGGAGCTGATCCTGCTGGATCTGAAGCTACCCAAGGTGGACGGGCTGGAAGTGTTGCGCAGCATCCGCGGCGACGAGCGCACCCGGCTGCTGCCGGTCATCATGCTGACCTCGTCGCTTGAGGACCGCGACGTGGCCGAAAGCTACGCCCAGGGCTGCAACAGCTACGTGCGCAAGCCGATCGATTTCACCGCGTTCACCGAGGCGGTCCGCCAACTCGGCCTCTACTGGCTGGTGATCAACGTCGCGGCCCCGAAGTTCAGGAACAACCCATGAGCACCCTGCGCGTCCTGATCGTCGAGGACAATGACGACGACCTGCTGCTGCTGCTGCGCACGCTGCGGCAGGGCGGCTACGAGCCTGCTTACCGGCGCGCCCAGACCGCGGCCGAACTCTGCGCCGCCCTGGCCGAAGAGCCGTGGGACATCGTGCTCAGCGACTACCGCCTGCCGCTGTTCAACGGCGCGGAGGCCCTGGCGCTTGTGCAGCAGTCCGGCGTGGACCTGCCGTTCATCGTCGTGTCGGGCGTCATCGGCGAGGAGCAGGCGGTGGCGGTCATGAAGGCGGGCGCGCACGACTACGTGCTCAAGGACAAGTTGACCCGTCTGAACCCGGCGATCGCCCGCGAGCTGCGCGACGCCGAGGTGCGCCGCCAGCAGCGGCAAGCGGAGAGCCAGCTCCGCGCCAGCGAGGCGCAGTTCCGCCTGCTGTTCGAGGCCAACCCGAACCCGATGTGGGTCTTCGACGAGGAGACGTTCCGGTTCCTCGCCGTCAACGCCGCAGCCTTGCGTCACTACGGCTACACCCGCGACGAACTCCTTGCGCTCACGGTGCTGGACATCCGCCCGGCGGAAGAGCGGGAGCGGGCGCGGGCTGTGATCAAAAGCCAGAAGGGGCTGAAGAACGTCCACGTGGGCGTTCTTGTCCACCAGAAGAGAGACGGCACGCCGATCGACGTCGAGATCACGGCCAGCTCCATCCCGTTCAGCGGCCGGCCCTGCCGTCTCGTGCTCGCCAACGACATCACCGCGCGCCTGGCCGCAGAGCGCGAGCTAGAGCGCCGCCGCCGCCGCGAGGAACTCCTCGCCGACACCGCTCACCGCCTGCTGGCTGCCGACGAGCCCCGCCATGTCATCAACGAACTTTGCACGGCGGTCATGGAATTCTTGGCGTGCGACGTGTTTTTGAACTTCCTCGCGGACGAGCCGTCAGGCCGCCTCCTGCTCAACGCCTGCGCCGGCTTCCCGACTGCCGATGCGGAAAAGATCGGCCAGGTCAACGCCTGCGTCTGCGGCGTCACCTGCGTGTTCGACGAGCAACGGCGCCTGGTCTTCGAGAACATCCCGCACGCCAACGACCCGCGCATGGTGCTGCTGGCCGGCTACGGCGTGCAGGCGTATAGCTGCCAACCGCTGCTGTCGCATAACCGGTTGCTCGGGACCCTTTCGTTTGGCTCGCGCAAGCGGGCAACCTTCAGCGCCGATGACCTCTCGCTGATGGACGCCGTCGCCGAGCACGTGGCAGTGGCCATGCAGCGGCAGAGGGATCTCGAGGTGCTGCGCGAAAGCCGGGAAGATTTGGCCCGCGCCCAGTCCGTGGCGCACGTCGGCAGTTGGCGCCTGAACCTCCAGCGCAACGAACTCCTCTGGTCGGATGAGAACTGTCGTATTTTCGGTGTCCCGAAAGAGACGCCGCTGACCTACGAGACTTTCCTTAGCACGATCCATCCGGACGACCGGGCGTATGTGGACGCCAAGTGGGCCGCTGCGCTGCGCGGCGAGCCTTACGACGTCGAGCACCGCATCCTCGTCGGCGGCGCCGTCAAGTGGGTTCGCGAGCGGGCCGAGCTAGAGGTCGACTCCGCCGGCACGCTGCTGGGCGGCTTCGGCACCACTCAGGACATCACGGGGCTCAAGCTCGCCGAGGCGGTGAAGGCCCGCTACGAGCTGATCGCCCAGTATGCCCGCGACCCGCTGCTGCTGGTGGATCTGGAAGGCCACGTCATCGAGGCCAACCAGGCCGCCGTGGAACTCTACGGGTATCCCAAAGAGGAACTTCTCAACTTGCGGATCCACGCGCTGCGGCAAGAGGATGCGGAGGTCGTGGATCTCCAGATGCAGCGGGCGCGGGTTCAGGGCTTCCTCTTTGAAAGCGTCCACGTGTGCAAGGACGGCAGCAGCGTGCCGGTCGAGGTCAGCTCCCGTGGCGTGGTCATCGAAGGGCAGGAGATGCTCCTGAGCGTGATCCGCGACATCCGGCAGCGCAAGGAGACGGAGATGACCTTGCGCCAGGCCAAAGTCGAGGCGGAGCGCGCCAGCCAGGCCAAGTCGGACTTTCTGGCGTCGATGAGCCACGAGCTGCGCACGCCCCTGAACGCGATCATGGGGTTTTCCCAAGTGCTGGAGCACGAGTACTTCGGCTCGCTCACCGCCAAGCAGAAAGAGTATGTCACCGACGTCTACGAGAGCGGCCGGCACCTCCTCAGCCTGATCAACGACATCCTCGACCTGTCCAAAATCGAGGCCGGCAAGATGGAGCCCGCCTTCACGCGCTTCAACGCGGGGGATCTGCTGGAGAGCAGCCGCGTCCTCGTCAGGGAGCGCTGCTTCAAGCACGGCATCCGGCTGGACTTCGACATGTCAGACCCCGTCCGCAGCCTGATGGTGACGGCCGACGAGCGCCGTCTTAAACAGATCCTTTACAACCTGCTTTCAAACGCGACCAAGTTCACGCCAGACGGCGGCCTGATCCGCGTGCAGGCGCGGCTGACGGACGAGCCCGTCCCGCAGCTCGAAGTGTCGGTGGCCGACAGCGGCATCGGCATCGAGGCGGAGCATCAGAAACATATTTTCGAGCCGTTCTATCAGGTCAAGCAGGGCGCTGCGGACAAGACGCCGGGCACCGGTCTGGGGCTCAGCCTGGCCAGGCAACTGGTGGGCCTGCACGGGGGCCGCATCTGGGTGGAAAGCGCAGGCGAGGGACACGGTAGCCGCTTCACGTTTGCGATTCCCGTTGGTGCCCTGTCTGCGGTTCAGTCGCACACGGCAGAGGTGCTCTCATGAAGCACACGATTTTGGTTGTGGAGGATGACCTGCGGAACAGGAAGCTGCTCGTCGACCTGCTGACCGTGAAGGGCTACAGGGTGCTCTCGGCGAACAACGGGATCGAGGGTGTCAAGCGCGCGCGGGAACACCTGCCCGACCTGATTCTGATGGATATCCAGATGCCGCTCATGGACGGGTACGAGGCGACGCGGACGCTGAAGGGTGACGCGCTGACACGCGATATCCCGACCTGGGCGCTGACCTCTTACGCCATGGCCGGAGACGCCGCCCGGATTCTGGCCGCGGGCTGCGACATCTGCATCACCAAACCGTTTGACGTGCCCGGACTGCTGCGGCGTATCGAGGCCTGCTTGGGCGGCACGGCCCCGGCCGGGGATACCGCGAACCGATGATTGCAAAGACAGACGTTCACGCTGCCGCCGCAGCGGGCCGCGTGCTGGTCGTCGATGACGACGAGATGAGCCGTCGGCTCCTCTGCGACATCCTGTCCATGCACGGCTATACCGTCTTCGATGCGGCCGACGGCGAGGAAGCCCTCAGCGAGGTCGCCGCGTCGCAGCCGGACGTGATCCTGCTGGACGTGATGATGCCCCGGCTAGACGGGATGGAGGTCTGCCGCCGCCTGAAGGCCGACGCCCTCACCGCCCCCATCCCCGTGCTGCTGGTCACGGCGCTGCACGAGCGGGCCGACCGTCTGAAAGGCGTGGCGAGCGGCGCCAACGACTTCATCACCAAGCCGATCGACACCGAGGAGGCTTTGCTGCGCGTGCGCAACGCGCTCTGCCTGAAGCGGCTTTATGACGAGCGCAACGCCCTGCTGCGCCTGAGGGAAGAGCTGTCGGACATGATCGTTCACGACCTCCGCAACCCGCTCCTGGGAATCATGCTGTCCGCGCTGCGGATCGAGGCGCTCGACGTCCCCCCGCCCGCCCGTGCGCTTGCCCGGACGATCCGCAGTCAGGTGGATCTGGCCGACCGGTTTGTCACCGACCTGCTCGAAGTCTCGCGCATGGAGCACACGGGCTTCAAGCTGAACCGCACCCGCGTGGATCTGACCGAGCGGGCTCGCACCGCCGCGCTGAGCCTGCTTCCGCACGCCGAGGCGAAGCGCATCCGCATCCGAATCGAGGTGCCCGAAGCGCCTTGCCTGGTTGACGCGGACGAAGGCCTGCTGGTGCGCCTGATCGACAACCTGCTGTCCAACGCCGTCAAGTTCTCCCCGGAAAACAGCGAGGTACAGTTGCGCGTCTGCCCCGCCGACGGCAAACAGCCCGTCTGCCAGATCCATGTCGAAGACGAGGGGCCGGGCGTTCCGGTGGGCTTTCGCGAGGCGATTTTCGACAAATTCGCCTGCGTCAAAATGAAAGCGTTCGCTGCGCGCCAGACCGGCCTGGGCCTCACCTTCTGCCGCATGGTGGCGGAGGCGCATGGCGGCCGCATCTACGTGGAGGAGCGCAAGCCGCGCGGCGCGGTCTTCACCGTCGAGCTGCCGCCCGACCACTGACCTCCGGCGGGCTCGCCGGTAACTTCGGAGGTCGGAGGTCAGTGGTCGGAGGTCAGTGGTGGGAGGTCAGGGAGTCATTGTGCCCTGCGGACGCCTGCGGGGAGGCGTCCCTTGCTATGCGCGTGTCGTGTCGTCCTGGGTTCCCCGTAACCCGCCGCCAGTCCACGCCGCCGTTCCCCGTGCCCTGCGGACGTTTGCTCCTGAATCCCGGGCGGCGGGCTTGGTTGCCGCGCACCCCGTCTCCGGCGCGGGCTAGGGGGAACTCCCCATACCGCCGGGGTCACTGATCGTGTATCGTGTTAGAAAATTACCAGACGTTAAGCGAGAGAAGAAGCTCTCATTAGGAGGTAGGCCATGCCCTTGACCTTTCGCATTACGGAAGCGAAAACCTGTGATCAACGTCTGGTGTCGCATGCGCAGCATATGGCCCGGACAGCCCGCTCGTCCGAGGCCAGGCATCTGTTCGAGCGCTTTCTGGAGCGTGAGAACGCGCCGCCAAAGGCTGAGGAGCCGGCGCCGTTGCCCGGCGCCGGCGCTGACGAGGCCTCCTTTTTGCTGGCTAAGATCGACCCGGTCCTCTGCACCGGCTGCGGGCAGTGTACGCGTACCTGTCCCGAGGTCTTCGAGCTGTCCGGCGACCGTGCGCACGTCAGAATGACCTCCGTGCCTCCCCGCCTTGAAGCGACCTGCCTGCACGCGATGCAGTGCTGCCCGACCGATGCGCTGTCGCTGGAGGTCTGAAGCCGCCGCTCAAGGTAGGAAATGACCCCATTGCAGAAACGTGTCGAGGGGCTTACCATTCAGCCGATTTGAATGTGTAAAACTTTTGCGCAACTGATAGGAGACTTGTTATGCCAACCGCCACGACTGAAAGGCCCTCGCAAGCCCAAGCGACAGGTTCAACCCGAACAAGGTCGCGCAAGTCATCCTCGTATCTCAACTATCTGATGCGGCTGATGGCCCTCGAGACGGGAAAAGCGGTCGAGTTCGAGGTCGCCGCAGACCCGAGCAGCAAGGTCTACGTCGCCGGGACCTTTAACGGCTGGAACCCGTATACGCATCCGTTGAACCACCGTCCGGAGGACGGCGTCTTCCGGGCGACCCTGCTGCTACCAGCAGGCACATACGAGTACAAGTTCGTGGTGAACGGCGTCTGGCAAAGGGATGCCAGGTGCCCCCACTGCGTCCCTGACGCAACAGGCGAGCCCAACAGCGTCGTTCGGATATGATTCTCCGTAAACGAGGAGCAGATGAAGAACTCAATTGAAGCGCTGTTGAAACGCGCGCGTTTCGAGTTGGCAGCGAAGGCGGACTGTCAGGCCTATGTCGTGGGCACGTTCAACAACTGGAACCCCACCGCGGATCCGCTGCGGTACAATCCGGACACCGGACGTCATGAAGCGCAGGTGCAGCTTCTGCCGGGGCTCCACGAATACAAGTTCATCATCGACGGCGTCTGGCGCCTGGATCCCGCCTGCGCGGAGTCCGTTGCGAATGAGTATGGAAGCCGTAACAGCGTGGTCAAGGTCTGATAGTCCCACACGTCGCCGGATACGCTGTTAGTCGAACTGCTGCGGCGTATTCCGTGCAAATAGAGTCTGCTTTACCTCCATATCGTAATCCGTTCTAGCGCGGATAAATCCAAAGCGGATACCGGGAGCCGGCGGCGGGTTACGGGGATTCCGCCGCTCGGATACCACCGCCGAAATATTTTTTGACCATAAGACGGGCACAAAACACACGGGAGGGGCAAGCGTCTGCTTGCCCTGGACGAGCAGCTCAAGATCGTCAACGGGGCTGTTGAGAATGCCATCGGCACCCGCTTCTGCGGCCCTTACGCGGCCGTTCCGCTCAAGCCGGCCTGTCAGAACGAGCACGGGGTTGTCGGTAATCGACAACATTTTATCCCGCATCCTTCCCGCAGCCAAGATTGAAGAATTGGATGCCGGGGGTGATACGCGCAGTCGATGCGAATGCGTTTGGCAGTTATATGACATAGGGTTACACCCCATAGAATCGACGGGCGCATCCGCTTAATCTAATACAAACACAAAGGATTTCGTTCACGTGAAAGCTAATCGTAACAGTGTGGTGTCGTTTAAACCGGCGGCTCTGAAGAGGGCTGGCTTCGCCTCCAAGGTAGTTGAAATCGAAAAGGAAGGGAACGACCATGACACTCAACCAAAGCGAGCACATCGTGAATATTCTGATTGCGACCGCCCTTACTTTCGGATGCGGCCTGCTGGCCATTTCCTTGTTATGGGCCAGCATTCGCTTCACTTCGCCTACGAGCCCTGCGACGGTTGCGAGCGCGGCTCCGTAAGCGTTCAGGTGAAAGCGGCAGGAACCTCATCAGAGAAGGGAAATGTGGTTGGGGACGCCACATCGCCACCCAGCCGCCGATCACCAGGCGCTCGCGCAGCTAGCTGGCAGCATCCTGTATCGAATCGCCGACCTTCTCGATGTCCCGTCCCGCCCCCCGGAGCATATTGCACGCGGTAACAGACACGGCCACACCGAACAGCGCCAGAACCATGAATAGCTTTCTCATCTCGAGCCTCCTTTGTTTGCTTTTAAGAAAGTATAGCCCGCACCCTAACGTTAGGCGATGGGGTTTAATCCTACTTCAACGCCTATCGAAAACCCGCGCTGCTGACAGATCACGGTGCGCATTATCAACTCCAAAATCCTAAATCCTAACTTCGCCCGTGGGGGTTTTACCCCATGGCATAATCGTTCGCTCCCGTATAACATTCTTAACGAGTGACAACGGGAGAGACGCAAAATGATTCAACGTAACGCGCCTTTCAAAGGGCGAACCCGTACACCAACCGAAACTCAACCAACCCAAGGAGTCCTATGCTTATCAAAACCGAAGCGCTCAAAGGTTACGCCCTACACTGCCTTGACGGAGACATCGGAAAGGCCAAGCAATTCTACTTCGACGACCAGCACTGGACCGTCCGCTATCTGGTCGCCGACACGGGCCACTGGCTGACCGGCAGGCAGGTTCTGCTTTCGCCCTACGCGCTGGTCGCTGTAAAGAAGAACGAGAAGCACATTGTCGTCAATCTGACGCGAAAGCAGATCGAGGACAGTCCGGCTTTGGACAGCGACAAACCCGTCTCGCTGCAATTCGAGGAGGCCTACTACGGGTATTACGGCTGGCCGATGTATTGGGGCGGATCAGACATGTGGGGCTCCTATCCCTACATCGTGCGCGACCGCGAAGCGTGGACGTCACTCGTCCAAAAACAGAAGGCGTGGGACCCCCATTTGCGCAGCACGCACGAGGTGCGGGGTTATCACATCCAGGCGACGGACGGCGAGCTTGGCCACGTGTCCGATTTCATCGTCGACGACGAGACGTGGGCGATCCGCTACCTCGTCATCGACACCCTGAACTGGTGGCCTGGCAAAAAGGTCTTGGCTTCGCCGCAGTGGATCGAGCGCGTGAGCTGGGATGATTCGAAAGTCTTCGTCACCCTGACCCGCGATGAAATCAAGCGCTCGCCCGAATACACGGACTGGTCGCTGCTCACCCGCGAATTTGAAGACAGCCTGCATCAGCATTACAACCGCAAAGGCTACTGGAACGAAGGGAACGGGGCCGAGTGAGCCCGAAGGCGTTTCGGCCGGCGCGGGAAGCATGAACTTCAGCGTTCAGTGTTCGGCGTTCAGTATTCGGCGTTCGCGTTACCCTATCGTTCATTTGTTCGCGTGCCGTGTCGCACTGGGTAGGGCGGGTTCCCCGTAACCCGCCGCCGGCCCCTGATCAAGTTGAACGAAGTCATTGGATGCGTCTTTCGAGAGCGATGTGCGCATGGCCACGATACCGCGTAACCGTCGTGTCCGTCTTCTACAGGGGAGTTACGCTTAGTCGGCCTGCTTAGCCGCTTCCGTTCCGCTCATGATCATGTCTCGCCCTTTTTCGACAGAGCCTCGATCAGGCGGGGCAGCAGGCCGAAGCGGTCGAGGCGCACGCCGAGCGCGCCGCCGCCGGGATGCGGCTCCACATAACGGTGGGCGGGCGTCAATCCGAAGCGCGCGTAAAAGGCGCGGTCGAGGAAGGCTTTGACCTGTTCCGGCTTGGCCCGCCGCGCGTCCAGGTGAAGCTGGAAGAAGTCGCCTTGGCCGGCCGCGTTGACCCGCACCGCCACGGCGTCCGAACCGAAGGCCCGTTTGAGCAGGGCCTCGGCGAAATCCAGCAGGGCCAGGCCGCGGAAAAAGCTGCCGCCGCGGATCTCGTGCAGCGGCCTCAGCGGCGACGCCGCCAGCGCCGCGTCGTCCAGATCCAGGTTGAAGTCGAACGGCACCGCACCCACGCGCCGCAGCCAGCCCTCCAGCCGCTCGGGCCCGGCGAGGCCCCGTTCCCATTCCGCCTCGACCAGCAGCGCCTCAGCGTCCGGAAGGTTCTCTGGCGCGATGTTGAAACAGCAGTCGCCGCGCTGCGAGCGGGTGACGTGCGCGATCCATTGGTCTGGCTCGCGGATCAGGCGGAAACAGCGCGCGACCTCGACGAACAGGTAGGCGACCATGGCCCGCAGCGGAACGCCCTGCTCTTCGACCGTTGAGCCGTCGGGAAGCCCTCGCCGCAGCAGGGGCTCGCGCCAGCCCGCGAAGAGCGCGTCGAGCTGCGCGGCGGCCTGCCCGCCCCCTCCGTCGCTCGCTGCAAGGATTCGCTCGCGCAGCGCGTGCCGCGGGATCAGCAGCGGCAGCCGGCGGAGCGTGTCATAGACGCGGGTCAGGGCGGCTGTGCCCAGAAGCCCGTCGCGCAGCAGGTCTTCCTCTAGGAGCATGAAGAAATCCTGCTCGGGCGGAAGCCGGCACAGCAGGGCGGCCAGTTCCGCCGCCTTGCCGGTCATCTTGCGGATCTCGGGCGGGGTGGGCGTGGCGGAGTCCGGCGCGGCGGCGTAGAGCCCGGCGGACCAGCGCCAGGCCTCGCGGTCCCGGTCCACCGTGTAGGGAAACAGGAAGTGGATGCGCTCGGTCGGCACGGGGAACACGCCGAGGGTGCGGTAGTTGTCGCGGGGGTTGGACGAGATCAGCGCGCCCTGCCCGTGCTTGCCCTTCTGCTCGGTGGCCTGATCCAAGGAGCCGGCGCGCACGCCGGTGCCGTACTCCGCCTGGCAGGCCAGATGCACCAGCGTGTCCTCGGGAAGGCCGAAGCCGTACAGGACGTTGAGCGCGTTTTTGACGGCGACGGTCAGCGCGGAGGAGCTGGAGAAACCGCCCTGCGGAATGGCGCCGGTGGAGAGTACCCGCAGGCCCCGGAAGTCCTCGCGGCCCAGACACCGCCGGATACGTTCCCCGGCCGGCCCGCAGCGCAGGGTTCGGAGCGAGGCGATGGCGTTGCAGATGAGGGAGAACGGGCGCCGCATGCTGTTGCTCACCCACAGGGAATGAGGGGGAAGGGGAAGCCCCGCCTCCTTGCGCGCACGGATCTCGCTGTCCAGAAAATAGCCGAGGGAAAGAAGGAGCTGCTCGGCCATGCGCGTGCCGAACGCCTCGTATTTGTACACGCTGTCCACATCGTCGGGCGGATACATGGCGGGCGTGTCGGCGGGAACCGAGTTGACCTTCTCGCGGAAGACGGGCTGCGTCGGAAGGTGATGGATTCTCCCGTCATCCGCCTGCTGGGCGAGCAGGACGATCTGCTCGCGGCCTGACGCATCTGCGGCACCGGTCGGCATCTGCCAGGCCGGCCCGAAAAAGCGGCCCATGTCGGGATGCATGAAGGCGATTCGGAACCGGCCCCCGGAGACGCCGATGGCGACGGGCCGGTCGGGGCTCAAACCGGCGTCTTCCCTCTCCGCCGCCTGAAGCAGCTCGCGCAGTTGCTCCGCAATCGCGGCCGTCTGGCCCGAAGAGCGGTCTGCGGCGATGACCTCGGCGGCAGCCCGAACCGAGCTGTCGTCGCCCAACCCGTCCGGGCAGGCTGGCGCAGCCAAGACGGATTCGAGCCGGGCTAGGTCCGGAGGTCGCGTCACATCGGAGCAGAGCAGGAGATAGTCCGGGTCGGAGTCGCGGGTCGTCAGCGTCCGGAGGTCGTGGCCCTCCCGCCGGAGAGCCTCGACCATATCCGTGAAGTAATACTGTTGCTGCGCATTGTCGTTGCGGAGCCCGCCGAGCGTGCGCCGCAGCGTGCGCGCGCGCACCGCGTAGAGCGGGCAGTTGGCCTCCGTCAGCTCATCGAGCCGCTGACGTTCCACCGGATTGCTGACGTTGTCGATGTCGCCCTGTTCGAGGATCCGCTCAATCCGGCCGTGGGCGTCGCGAAGGATGCGCCCTTTGCCGTGCTGCGCAGGGGCTGCGTAAACGGCCGTGAGCAGCGTCAGATCCGCCTCGCGCCCCCCGGCCTCATGGGTCTCGATGAGCCGCCGGAAGATGGTTTCGGGAATGACGCGGTCGCCCATGGAGATGACCAGCAGCGGGTTGCTGTCCTCAAGGCCCGGAACACACAGCGCCTCGAACGCCGCCCACGCCGTGCCGCCGGTCGGGTTCGAGGTCTTCACGTAGATGTTGTCGTCGCCCAGCCGCGCCATGACCTCCTCATGCGCGTAGCCCACCAGCGCGACGCACGGGGCCGGACACACGCGGCGGAACGCCTCGATGGAGTGCCGCGCCAGCGGCGTGCCCCGCACCGGCTGGACACACTTGGGGGAGGTGCCGAAGCGCGTGCCTTTCCCGGCCGCAAGCAGCACCAAGACGCGCGAGGCGGAACGGACGCCTCCGAACCCTTCTGCCGCACCCGGATTCACGACCGCGTCAGCGCTCAGCGTCACTCGCTCCGACAAAACCTGCACGTGTCTCATGTCCCTCTTCTCTTCATTCATGCCGGCGCCTGACACCCGCCCCCCCGATGCGGGAAGGCGAACAGCAGCCGGTACGGTTCCCCTTCACAACTCTCCACGGTCACCTGCCCGCCCAGCCGCTTGGCGCGCTCGGAGATGACCATCAGCCCGATCCCTTTACGCCTGTGCTCGCCGCTCTCAGGAACCAGCCCGTCATTGCTGACGCTTCCGCTCAAACCGTCGGCGTCACAGGCGACCCTGACCCACACGTGGGCGGCCTGCGCGTGTTTCGCCACGTTCGTCAGCGCCTCCTGCACAATCCGGAAAACCAGCATCGCGACCTCATCGGAACAGCAGCCGTCCAGCGCCCCGATCTCCTCTTCGATCGGAATGTGCGCCATGCGCCTGAAGTTCTCCGTCAGATTGGCCAGCCCCGCCGCCAGCCCGAACTGGAACAGCGTGTGCGGATAGATCATGCTGGCCATATTGCGCGTCTCGTCGATCAGCCCTTTCAGTTGCTCGATCACCCTGAGCCCGTCAGCCTGGCTCACCTGCTTTTTCTGCATCATATACTC
Organism: uncultured Lentisphaeraceae bacterium; assembly: GCA_964390795.1. Lineage (GTDB taxonomy): Bacteria > Verrucomicrobiota > Kiritimatiellia > RFP12 > UBA1067 > CAYMLQ01. The sequence goes on along the minus strand of CAYMLQ010000002.1, from coordinate 20,440 downwards.
GACGTCCATCTTCTGCAAGACCAAGCCATGGCCGATTCCGTCATGCAGCCACGAGCTGATCCGGCACAGGTGCTCGTCCTGATACTGCCCCACCAGCCGCATCACCAGGTCGGACACCTGCGCCTGCCGCTGCTCGCGCTCCAGGCGCAGGCGCGTCCACCGCATGGCCAGCACCGTGACCACGAGAATCAGGAAACTGCCCGCCGACAGGGCCAGAAAAGGCAGCAGCGCCCCCTCCAGCAACGTCTGCAGCCGGGAGGTGGCGACGGGGCCGAGTTCCGTACCCGCCTCCTTCAGGACCGCCTGGGTGCGCCAGAAGATCACGCACCCCACGACCGTCAGCGTGAACGCCAGCCCGATGGAGACCCAGGTCTCCAGATGCGTGCCCGGTCCCCGGCCCACCTTCCTGATCGACTCGGCCAGCTCGTCCGCCTGTGTCGGCGCATTCGACATATCGTTCATAAAAGCACTATGGATTCAGCGTCGCGCGCAGGCGGAAGAACGCGGCCGGGGCCGGCAGGGTGGTGCGCCACTGCTCGCGGCACGCCACCGGATCGAAGTCCGTCTGCGTCACATCCGTGTTCCACTGCGGAGCGGCCAGCGACGATGTCGTTTCCACCCACACCGTCACGTCGTCCACCGTCGCCGTGTCCTGGCTCACGACCTCGACAGCCGGTTCGCCGTTCACGACGACAATCCGCAGAAGAGGCTGGCCGCTCGTCCAATTCGCGCCCAACGCATACGCCAGCCCGTTGGGAACGCCATCCGCATCCATGTCGCCGACAAAGACCGCCTCCAGATCCGTTCCGAGCCCGCGCGCCAGCGCCCACTCTTGGAAGCCGGAGGTCGTCTCAACGCTCCTGAGCCGCCAGCCGAGATCCTCCGCCCCGAGCAGACCCGTATGGGCTCCGGAATCATCGGCCGCGGCGACCACGGTGTAGAAGTAATACGTTCCCGACACCGCCGAGAGATCATCAAACCCCGTGGCGGCCTGCCATCCCGACACGGCCAGACGGGTTCCCCCAGAGGCCGTGGCGCGATAGACTCGGTAGTGGGTTGCGCCAGCGGCCGCACCCCATTCGACGCGCACTTTGTTGGTGTGTACGCCGTCGGTGGCAGAAATCCAAGCGACAGCGGCGAGCCCGCGCCACCCTTCCTCAGCCGTATCGGGCGTTGTCGCCCGAGTGCCCGCGTTGTCCGCAGCGGCTTGCACGGCATAGAAGTAGGAGACCCCCGGCAGCGCCGTGGCGTCCTCGAACCAGGCTTCGGACAGCCATCCGCTCAAGGGCGTCTTGGCTCCGCCGACGGTCGAGCCTCGCCAGACGCGGTAAGAGCCGGCCCCCGCCACACCTGCCCACTCGATGCGCACGGTGTCCGTCCGGGTGCCGTCCGTGGCCTGGATATCGGCCGGAGCCGTAAACGCGCGCCAGCCGGTCTCCGAGTTAAAGAGAAGGCTCGCACGGCCGCCGCTGCTGCTGACGGCAGACTGGACATAGTAATCGTAGACCACGCCCGGCTCGGCTGCGCTATCGTCATAGTTTGTCGTGTTCAACCAGCCGCTGACCTCATATGCGACGCCACCGTCTGACGCGCGGTAGACCTTGTAGTAGCTAGCGCCTGCCGCTGCCGCCCACGTCAGCCTGACCTTGTCGGCAAACGTCCCGTCGGTCGCGTTTAACCCATCGGGCGGGCAGAGGCGCTGCCAGCCGTCATTGACGGCGCTGAACGTTCCCTGGCGCGCACCCTCACTATCAATGGCGGCCACGACCCAGTAATAGTAGGTCAGGCCCGGCGTCACCTCCGTATCCACATAGGTTGTGCCGGTCTGCCAGACTCCGAGAGGTTGCCGCGTTGCGGTCGAAGTGCTGGTGTTGCGGTAGAGCCGGTAGTGGGACGCGCCGCGCACGGTGCTCCAGCTCACGCGCAGCGGAGCGTCGCCATCGCTCGCCGCAATCCACGTCGGGGCCGGCAAGCCGCGCCAGCCCTCATCGCTTGTCCCGTTCGGGCTGACGATGCTGCCGCTGTCATCCGTAGAGGCCTGAACGGTGTAGAGGTAATTGGTTCCGGGCGTGGCGGTCGCGTCATCATAGGTCACGGTCGTGAGCCAGGCGCTTAGCGGCGCCATCGCAAAGGAGGTCGAGACGTCGCCGCGCAAGACCCGGTAACGTGTCGCTCCGGCAGCGGCGCTCCAGGTGATCCTCACTTTGTCGGAGAGCGTGCCGTCGGTTGCGGCAATGTTAACCGGCGCGGCCAGAGCGCGCCTCCCCGTGTCCTCGACGCTGTAAGCGCTCGCACGCAAACCGGCGACCGACGTGGCGGCCTGCACTGAATAATAATAGATCACTCCCGCAGTAGCCGTGGTGTCCAGATAATTGGTTTCCGCGATCCACCCGCTGAGCGCCGTACGGGTGACCGCGTTCGATGTGGTCATGCGGTAGACGCGGTAGTGGCTGGCCCCCGCCGTGACGCCCCACGCGACCATCACGCCGTCGGAGCGCAGGTCGTCCGACGCCTCAACCGGTGTCGGCGCGAAGAGCGCCCGCCAGCCGTCATTCTCGGCACTCCAAGCACTGGGCTGGAGCCCCTCCTCGTCCAGCGCCGACTGAACGGAGTAATAGAACGTGACGCCCGGCACCGCGGCGAAGTCGTTGAAGTTCGTAACGGACAGCCACCCCGTGAGCACATCCTTCGGTCCGCCGGCAACCGTGCCGCGGCTGAGCCGGTAGTACGTCGCATTGACGGAGGCTGCCCAGGAGAGAGCGACGCGGTCTCTAAAGGTGCCGTCTGTGGCGACCAAGTTGGCGGGCGGCGCCAGGGCGCGCCTGCCTGCGTCCGGGAGCCCCTGCGGCCCGGGCCTCGCGCCGCTGCTCGACGTCGCCCCCTGCACGGTATACCAATAACTGGTTCCCGGCTGCGCCGCCGTATCCGAATAATTCGTTGCGCTCTGCCAACTCCCCAAAGCCAGCCATTCGCCCTCCGGCTGCAGGGCCCGATAAACGCGGTAGTACGTTGCCCCCTCCAGGCTCGGCCACGTCACATAGACCTTGTCTGAGAACGTGTCATCTGAGGCCGTGACGAAAGTCCCTGACAAAGACCGCCAGCCATCATTATAGGGACTGAACAACCCTGATCCCGTGCCGGAAACATCGACGGCGGACTGCACCCAATAGTAGTAGGTGACGCCTGGCGTGGCCGCCGTGTCCGCAAAATTGGTTTCGGACTGCCACATGCCGAGAGCCGTCTTCGTGCCTGTTGAAGACGTGGACCGGAAGACCCGATAGAAGCCCGCCTCGGCCACGGGCGTCCAATCGACGCTCACCCGATCCAGATACGTTCCGTCTGAAGCCGTTACTGCGGCCGGAGCCAAGAGCGCACGCCAGCCTGTATCTTCACTGCTTTGAGAACTCGGACGCAAGCCGTTGACGTCAATTGCCGCCACAACGGCATAATAGTAGCGGATGCCAGACAGCACGTTCGTATCATCGAAACTCGTCCCGGAAACCCACGCTGAGAGGGCGCTCTTGCCACCGCCTGCAGCTTGGCCGCGCAACACCTGATAGTAACTGGCGCCCGCCGGCGCGGTCCACGTCACGCGCACCCGGTCAGTGAAACTCTCTGACGCGGCCACCGCGGTGGGCGGAGAAAGCAACCGCCAGCCCTCATCCGCGACCGAGTAAGCGCTGGCCCTCGAATCGGCCGCGTCCGTGGCGGCCTGCACTTGATAATAGTACGATTTCCCCGGTATGGCGGTCACATCGTAACAGACGGTGCCGGCGAACCAACCATTGGTCAAGGCCGTTAGCGCCCCGCCCAGCGTCGTGGCCCGCGACACTTTGTAGTGCGTCGCACCGCTGACCGGCGACCAGCTTATCTTCACCTTGTCCAAGGCCAGACCGTCCCACGCGTCAACGCCGAGCGGTGCGGGCAAAGGATAGCCCAGCCGGCCGATCGCAGCGGCACTCCAGTCGCTCGGACGGCCTCCCGAGGAATTCACTGCGGCCTGAACGGTGTAATAGTACGTCACCCCCGGCGCAAGAGCGGCATCGGTGTCGTTGAAACTCGTCGCGGTGATCCATCCGCTCACCGCTGCCCGGTCTGCCTGCGACGGGGTTGTGGCGCGGAAAACGCGGTAACGCGACGCCCCCGCGACACTCGACCACATCACCGCGATCTTCACCGAATAGGTGCCGTCAGAAGCGGAGACGCCGACCGGCGGCGACAGTTTGCGCCACCCCTCAACCTGTGCGCTGGAGGGGCCGACCCCGGTTCCCGTATCATCCAATGCCGCCTGCACCGCATACCAGTAGGAAACGCCTGGCTCGGTATCCCAATCGGTTCCGCTGGTTCCCGTCACCCAAACCGTGATGACCTCGGTCACGCCGCCGAGCGTGTTGGCCCTCAACACGCGGTAGTGCGATGCGCCTGCCAACGGCTGCCACTGAATGACCACCCTGTTCGTATACACGCCACGCGATACCACCACGCCTTCCGGCGCGGGCAGGGCCGTGCCCCCCCGGTAGCCGGCATCGGGGAGGCTGAACCCGCTCGCTAAGCCCTCCGCGTTGACAGCCGTCACCCAGTAGTAATAGTTCACGCTCTGCAAGGCGGTCATGTCATCATAAAACAGATCCGTGGTGCCAGCCGGATTCAGCAAGACAGCGCCCGTGGTGCTGGCGCTGGTGTTGCGGTAAACCTTGTAGTTGCTGGCACCCGCCACCGCAGACCAAGTCGCCCGCACACGATCCACCCACGTCCCGTCGGTCGCGCCGACACCCGTGGGCGCGGGAAACGCGCTGCTCGGCGTGAATTCCCAGTTCAACACCGTCGCGCCGGACTCTGAGCTGTCATATCCGGCAAGGGCAATCCGGCAGGGGATTCCGCCAGTCAGCGCGATGCCCGTCAGTCCGCTATTATTGTTTGGCCAGCCGTCCCCGTCATTCCAGGCGATGGGAGTCAGGCTGCCCACAGCCGAGCCGGTGTACAGCGCAAGGACCGTATCGAAGGCGCTGCCATGCGTGTTCACGGTGAACGTCCCGTTGGAGAGCGGCGTGAAGGTGTACCAGATGGACTTGAAGGGGCCAACCCCCGCATGCGCCGGCTCGCCGGCCTCAACCGTCGCGCTGCTGGTATTGCTGACCACCGTCCCGCTATTGCCCGACAGCGACACGGCGTTGGCGAAATTGTCATTGGCGGGCGCAAGGGGCTGATCATTTGGGCCTTCGATGGTCACCGTGGTCGCGCCGGGCGTCCCCAAGAGCGCGCCGCTGGGATTGCTTAACGTGACCGTGAAGAACTCGGCGATTTCCGCCGCCGTATCGTTGTTGATCAGGATGTCGATCCACTTGTCGTCCGCATTCCCGTCGGCCCAGCTCAGCGTGCCCGACTTGGCCGTGTAGTCCAAACCTGACCCAGCCGTGGCCGTCCCGTTCGCCGTCGCATAGCTCACGCTGGCCGCGCCGACTGAACCGCCTGTGCGGCTGACGTAGACACGTACACTGACGCCCACCTCAGCCACCGAATAGGTTGCCGAACTGAACTGCAGCGTGGACTGCTCAATCCCTTGGGACACCGTGAAGGACATCGTTGCCGACGCTGCGGAAACGGCTGTGATCTCCTGGCCCAACGCAACGCCCGCGTAACTGCGGTTGTTCGGCGTCGTCCCGGAATTGAAGGTCGTCAGTGTGCCGGCCCGGAAGTAGTCCGCGTCGTTGCCACTGTTCGCATTCAACTCAAGATCCTGCGTGCCGCCGGCCTCTTCAAGATCGACCCTGTAGTGCGTCTGGTCGTTGTTGTTATAAATGGTCTCGTCGACATGCCAGATGAGCAGCCCGCGCGTGCTTCCGGGCAGGCTGGCGTCAAAGCCGAAGCCCTGACGGTTCTCGATCAAGAAATACTGAGTCGAGGGGAACGCCCCGCGAAGTCGATAGACGGTCTGGTTGTCCTCGACCCGCGGCACCGGATACGTGCCCGATGCCGTCACCTCGGTGGGTGTCAGCCACGCGAGCATCATCTTGCACCAGGCGCTCGGCTGCGCCGGCTGCGTACCGGAGTTGCCGTTCCACGACCCACTGGCCATCAGGCAGAAATCGCCGACGCCGGAACTGTCTGATCCGTAATCGTAGAGGTCGGGGAGCCCGAGGAAGTGGCCGTTCTCGTGGCAGATGACGCCAATCCGCGTGATCCCCCATGAGCTTGGCGAACTGTCCCACCCGCGCCGCTCAGGCTCCGTGTGGTACATCCGCATGCTCTTGCCGTCGTACGTCACGGTACTGACCATCGACCACTTGTGCGACCAGATGTAGTTATAGTCGTTACCGCCGTACTCTGCCCCTCCGCCGGCATGGATCACCGTCAGCCCGTCAACCCACCCGTCGCCGTCGCTGTCCACCGTCGAAAAATTAAAGCCGCGAGCCTCAACTGCCGCAAGGGCTTCCTGCACCATCTCGCGGGGACGCAGCCCTGTCCCGCCATCCCCGCCATAATACGCGTATCCGTTGGCCAGCGTGACGGGTTCCACAACAACCGAGTCCACGTTCAATTGATTATAGGAGATCTCTTTGTAGAAATCCTTCACGGATCCTTGCGCCCCGTCGGCCGTGTAGCCGATCGTGTTGAACAGCGCTTCGTATTCAGCCTTCGTCCGGGTGAACGGCAGATCAGAGAAGCCCACCAACAAAACCAGATTCTTCATCGTCCCCGTCGTCGCCGCACGCTGCGGCCCGCCGTCGTCTTCGGCTGTTTGTGCGCGACTGGCCGCAGCCGCTTGCGCCTCTCGGATCGCGGTTTCCGGCAGAAGCCGCTTGGGCAAAGCCAGTGCGGCTGGATCCTGCTCACCCACAACAGCAGCACTCGCGGTCAGTTGGCCTGCCGCATCGAGGGTGGCGTACACCCAGGTTTTCGATGCCGCATCAAGAAGGATCGTGTAGCCTGCCGAGTCCTCTGTCCAATGCAGAAGCTCGTCGCCGCGCAGATGGATTTGGATGGTTTTCCCGCTCGGTTGCATGACGTCGGCACCTCCTGGGCAGGCCGGCACGGCACCGGCCTGATCGAGAGGCATCGCTGCAAAACCAAGCGTGAGAACAACCAAGCCGAGAGCGCTCAGCCTCCTTGCCGCAAGACATCCGCTCCACATCGCCAACCGAATAGCCGTTGCGCTCATCCCTTTTGTACTCCTCGTCACTCGTCCGTTAGAACCCATTGCCCAAAACCACCTCAAGCATACCCGTTTCTCGCGGCCCTGCCCAGAGCCTGCCTTGTAGATAAATCTCTACATCAGCAAGGCAACACATACCCGTCGTGCGTAGGTCGAGGTTATGTATAGGGTTGGGCAGGCCAAGTCTGCCCAACCCTATTTCACCGTCTTCTTCTGTCCCGCGAGCCACTGCGCCTTCTTCAGCCGGAACTGCTCCATCATCACCTGCAAGTCCTGCGGGCGCACGCTCGAGGCCAGCGCGTCCTCGTCGGTGATGACGTCGCCCATCCACTTCGTCAGGATGTCCTGGTTCATCGACTGCATCCCGTAATGCGTGCCCTGCTCGATCGCCTCGTCCAAGTCCTCATAGCGGCCCTTGGCGATCAGGTCGCGTACGAACGGCGTCGTGATCATGATCTCCAGCACCGCCACGCGCCCGCCGTTCTTCTTCGGAAGCAGGGTCTGGCTAATCACCGCCTGTAGCGCAGCCGCCAGCTTGAGCCGCGTCTGGAAGTGCTGTTCAGGCGGAAACGTGTTGATGATGCGCGACACGCTCTGCTTGGCGTCGTTGGTGTGCAGCGTCGAGAACACCAAATGCCCCGTCTCGGCGGCCGAGGTCGCGATCATCATGGTTTCCGCGTCACGCATCTCGCCCAGCAGGATCACGTCGGGATCCTGACGGAGCGCCCGCCGCAGGGCCTCGGTAAACGAAAAGGTGTCAAGCCCGACCTCGCGCTGCTCGATGACGCAGTTGATGTCCTCGTGCTCGAACTCCATGGGGTCTTCGATGGTGATGATGTGCAGCGGCTCGCGCTCGTTGATGTACCGCACCATGGCGGCCAGCGTCGTGGACTTGCCGGAGCCCGTCGGGCCCGTCACGATCACCAGCCCCTTTTCCAGGCCGCACAGCTTCTTGAGAACCTGCGGATGGTTCAGCCCGTCCAGGGTCGGAATGTCGCGCGGGATGCGGCGGAAAACAAGCCCCGGCGCGTTCCGCTGGAAAAACGCGTTCACGCGGAACCGGTCCCGCCCGCCCTTGGGCAGATACGACGCGTCCGCCTCGTGGTCGCGCAGGTATTGCTCCTGAAGGCGCGGAGGAAGCACGGTCTTGACCATCCGCTCCACCTCCTCATACGACACGGGCGCGGTCTCCATCACGCGCATCACGCCGTCCACGCGCAGGGCGGGAGGGCGCCCCGTCTTGATGTGCAGGTCCGAAGCCCCTGCCGCTTCCATTTCTTTCAGCAATGGGTCGATCTCATGCATGGCGTCTCATCCTCATTTCCTTTTCGCGGCTTCTTTGCGCTTCGCGCCCAGACTCGTCACATAGCTCTCGAAGACCTCTTTGTCGTTCGCGCAGTCGAACGCCTCACCGTGATCGGCCACCCCGTCCAGAACGAGCTGCGCCAGCGACTGCTCCAGCGTGAGCATCCCGAGCTCGAAGCCGGACTGGATCGACGAGTAGATCTCGTGCGTCTTGCTCGTGCGGATCTGGTTGGCGATCGCGCTCGTCCCGAGCATCACCTCGCGCGCCGCCACACGCCCTTTCGGCAGCCTCTTCAGCAGTTTCTGGCTGACCACGGCCTTGAGCGAGCTGGCCAACTGCGACCGCACCATCGGCTGCTGCGCCGAAGGGAACACATCGATCACGCGGTTGATCGTCTCCGCCGCGCTGCGCGTGTGCAGGGTCGCGAACACCAAGTGCCCCGTCTCCGCCGCCGTCAGCGCCAGACCGATCGTCTCCAAGTCGCGCATTTCGCCCACGAGGATCACGTCCGGCGCCTCGCGCAAGGCCGAGCGCAAGGCGTTGTTGAAGCTCTTGGTGTGCGCGCCCAGCTCACGGTGGGTGATCACGCATTTGTACTTTTCCTCATGCACGATTTCGACAGGGTCTTCAATGGTCAGAATATGATACGCGCACTCCCGGTTGATCTTGTCAATCATGGTCGCCAGCGTGGTGGTCTTGCCGCTGCCCGTCGGCCCGGTGACCAGCACCAGCCCCTGCTCGAGATCCGTCAGCCGGATGATCGGATCGCTGAGCCCGATCTGCTCCGGCGTCAGGATCTTTTCGCCCAGCAGACGGAACACCGCCGCCAGCCCTCGCAACTGTTTGTGGACGTTCACGCGGAAACGATATCCGTCCAGCTCGTACGCGCAGTCCAGCTCCCACTCCGAATCCAGCGTGCGCAACTGGCTTTCCTTCAGGATCGCCCGCAAGATCGTGTCGGCGTCAGCGGACGTCAGCACAGGAAAGTCGGCCATCGGCGTCATGTCGCCGTCAACCCGCACGCTGGGCCTGCGCCCCGGCGCGATCATGATATCCGACGCCTTGGCCTGGATGCTTTGCTTGAGCAGCGCATGCAGGTGCAGCCCGTGCGCACCGCCCGCATCCCGCACCTCAAACGTATCCGCGGCACCCGCCTGCTCCTGCGACGGCTTCGTTTCGCGGAAAAGATCCGCGGCCGTCAGCGGCTGCTGCACCACGCTCTCGGCTGCCACCGGCTCAGCGGCCGGGGCCTGGGCCTGGGCTCGCGCCCACGGCGGCTGCCACGCTTCCGACGCCACACCCTCTGCCCCCGGTTTAGATCCTGTTTCATTTCCCATTTTGAGCCTCCTTATCGCGTATACCGATTTTCGTTTGACCAACCTCGCGATTTTGTTATTCTCCAAACATGCCTTTTCTTGGAAACCTCCGCGTAGCGGGCATGGACGCGTTGTCGAAGCGCGATAAGAAGCGCCGCACGCTGACGATCTGCTTCTGGATCGCGCAAGCGCTGCTTCTGGCAGCTGCCCTTGCCGTGCGCCTCGCGTCACCCTCCGTCATTCTCACCCCGATGCAACTCCTGCGCACCGGCGACATCAACCCCAGCAACGTCTGCGCGACGGTCAGCGAGCGGCTGCTCGTGCTCTCGAACGTGCCGGGCACGGACCAGCCCGCGCTGAACGCGCGCATCGCCAGCCTCGACGCCTATCTGCAAGGCATCCTGTACCGCATGCCCTCCGCGCCCAACGACCTCTTCTCCCCCGATTTCATCAAGAACGTCAAAGACCTCAAGGCCGTCTGCGCGCGCTGGGACCGCCAAACCTCCGCCGCCCTCACCGGCACCGGCGATACGCAATCCGAGTTCCTCACCTTCCGTAGCCGCTTCCGCGATATCCTGCGCCGCGCACCCAAACCCGCGCCGCTCTGGTACCTGCACATCGCCCGGTCCGCAACCGGCCTCCTCGAAGGCCTGACCGCACCCGCACTCATTCCTTGGCGTACGGGAGCCTGCGCGCTGAACGGACATCTCTCCGCTAAAAACGTCTTTCACCCGAGCGACTGGCGGCGTTCCGGCCCCGCCTTCGCCATCGCCGTTTTCTATGGCAGCCTGCTGTGCGCCTACCTCTGCGCCTGGCTCGCCCTGCGCTTCGCTCGCCCGCTCCTCTGCGCCCCCGGCTTCGCCGCCGTGGCTTATGGCGCCGGCCACTTCCTCTATGCCGTCATGCTCTACTTCTAGGGGCGGAGTCAAGAGGTAATAGGTAAGAAGTAAGAAGTTGGCGTTCGGCGTTCGGCGTTCCAGGTACCCTCTGGTTTACGCCCACTCCCCGGGCAAGGGGCATACCTCGTACCTATTACCTCTTACCTTTTACCTATCACCTCTTCTCTCAGCGTCTCGCCTCGATCTTGAAGAACGCCGCAGCGTTCGTCATCGGCACGTCCAGCGCGAACACCTCCACAGCCTCCGTCACCACACCCGCCACCGGCGGCGCCAGACTGGACCAAACCGCGTTCGTCACCAGCCTAGGTGTCGTCAGCACCTCGTACGTCACACCCTGCTTCGCCGTGAACGTCAGCCTGAGCATCCGCACGCCATCCGCCATTCGCGTCGCCGCGCCAAGGATGTTCGGCTGCGGCGGCAGTTCGCCCTCGTCCTCCGGCTCGAATGTCCGGTTCAGCGTCACCGGCCCGCCCGTGCCCTCCCGCCCCGCCACCGCGATCAGATAGGTCACGCCCGACACGACCGGCACGCTGGCCTGCGCAATCCCGTTCGTGCCGCTCTCCGAAGCCGCCACCGGCACCAGCCCGCCCGTGCCGCTGTTCGTGTAGACCGCCACCACCGGCCAAGCCAACCCGCCGCTCTGCGTTTGGAAATGGGCCACGCCATTGCTCGGCGCGGTCCAGCTCCACCACACCGAGTTCGTCGCATCGGCGAACCCGCCATGCGCCGGCTCGCCGACCTCCGCAGTCGCCCAGGTGCTGTCGCCGGTCACGCTGAACACCGTGTTGGAAATCACGGTGGCGTCCGCCCGCTTGTCATTCGCCGGAGGCACCGGCGGCTCAACCGTGCCGCCCCCGCTCCACGCCGTCGCCACGACCTTGAAGAACGCGGCAGCGTTCGTCATCGGCACCTCCAGCATAAACGTCTCCAGCGCCTCCGTCACCACCCCCGTCACCGCGGGCGACAGGCTCGACCAGACCGCGTTCGTCACCAGCCGGGGTGTCGTCAGCACCTCATATGTCACACCCTGTTTCGCCGTGAACGTCAGACTCAGCGTCCGCACGCCGCCCACCGTTCGCACAGCCGTGCCGAGGATGTTCGGCGGCGGGGGCGGGGTCGGGTCATCAATGACGGGCGCAGGCACAAACGTCAGGTTCAGCGCCACCGGGCCACACTCGCCCTCCGCTCCCGCCATCGCGATCAGGTATGTCACGTTCTTCGCGGCCGTAAAACTCACCTCGGCATACCCGTTGGTGCCGCTCTCCGACGCCGCCACCGGCGCTACGCCGCCTGCGCCGTTGTTCGTGTAGACGGCCACCACCGGCGCGGCCAGACCGCCGCCCTGCGTGTCAAAACGCGCCACGCCGTTGCTCGGCGCGGTCCAGCTCCACCATACCGAGTTTGTCGCACCCGCAACCCCGCCGTGCGCCGGCTCGCCGACTTCCGCGGTCGCCCAGGTGCTGTCGCCGGTCACGCTCGCCACCGCATTGGAATACACGAAGGCCTTCGCCCGCAGATCATTCGCCGGACGCACGGCCAGCCAACCTGAGGCCGGCCCGCCATACGCGCCCGCCAACACCCCGTTCGCATCCAGCGCCGCCCGCACGTAGTAGAGATAAGCCACGCCCGGCGTCCCCGCCGTATCCGCGAATTCCAGCGCCGCCGCCCACGGCATCACCGCATTCGTCGGGCCGCCGCCCGCAGCCGCACGCGCCACCTCGTAATACAGGGCGTCCGGCACCGCGTCCCACGTCACGAGGGTCACATCCGGCCGCGTGCCGGCCGTGGCCTGCACGCTCGACGGCGCAGGGAACGTCCACTCGCCGAACGACCAGTTCAGCGTCACCAGACCGCCCGCAGCCGGACGGCCCGCCAGCGCGATCCGATAGGTCGTCCCGGCCTGGGCGTCGAACGTCACGCTTGCGCTCAGGTTGGTGCCGCGCTCCGCGGCCGCCACCTGCGCCAACACGTCGGGCTCCGCGTTCGTGTAGACCGCCAGCACGGCGTTAAACGCGACGCCCTCCTGCGTGGCGAAGGTCACCGGCGCGCCCACCGGCGCAGTCCAGCGCCACCAGAGCGACGCCCCCGCGTCGGCGAAGCCGCCGTGCTGCGGCTCGCCCGGCTCCCGCGTCGCCACCGTGCTGTCGCCCGCCGCCGTTCCGGATAGCCCGCTCAACAGCGCCGCATCGGCCTGATCGTCATTGGCCGGTTTTGCAGCCGACCAGCCCGCAGCCGGTCCGCCATACGCGCCCGCCAGCACCCCGTTCGTGTCCAGTGCCGCCCGCACAAAATAGGAATAGGTCTGGCCGACCGTCCCGCTCACATCCGTGAACTCCGTTGCCGATGCCCACGCCATCACCACCGTCTTCGGCCCGCCCGCCGTCTCGGCGCGCGACACCTCGTAGCAGACCGCCTCCGGTACGGGCGTCCAGGTGACGCGCGTCGCCTCGGCCAGCGTGCCAGCCGTGGCCTGCACGCCTTCCGGCGCGGGGAACGCCCAGGCGCCGATCGTCCAGTTGAGCGTCACCGCGCCTTCCGCGTCCGGGCGTCCCGCCACCGCGAGCAGATAGGTCACGCCCGCCACCGCGTCAAAACTCACCTGCGCGGCGTCGCCGGCCCCGCGCTCCGCGCTCGCCACCGGCACCCACGCGCCGCCCGCATCCGTATACACCGCCAGCACCGCGTTGAAGTCGCCGCTGCCCAACGTGTCAAAGGTCACCCGAGCGCTCACCGGCGCGGCCCAACGCCACCACACCGACGCGCCCGCATCGGAGAAGCCCGCGTGCTGCGGCTCGCCCGCCTCCATCGTCGCCAGCGTGCTGTTCCCTTGGACGCTGCCTGCGGCGCCGCTCACAAGCAGAGCGTCGGCCCGGTCGTCGTTGACGGGCCGAGCCCCAGTCACGCCGTCATCGGGCACGCTGTAGGCGCTGGCGCGCCAGCCCTCGGCGTCCGCCGCCGCCCTGACAAAATAGGTGTAGACGACACCGAGATCACCCGACCAGTCATCAAACTCCGCCTCCGTGGTCCACCCGGTCAGGTTTTCCTTCTCTCCGCCGACAGACAGCGCCCGCGACACTTCGTAGTGCGTCGCGCCGGGCACCGCGTCCCAGGTGACGCGCGTCACCTCAAACAGCGTGCCGTCCGTCGCCCGCACATTCACAGGCGCGGGCAGCGTCAGCTCCCAGTTCAGCACAACGGCACCGCCCAGCGCCTGCCGTCCGGCCACCGCGATCAGGTATGTGACGCCCGCCTTCGCCACAAAGCCGACCTGGGCGTACGCGTTCGCCCCCTGCTCCGCAGCGGCCACGGGCGCCAGTCCGCCAGCCGCATTGGTATACACCGCCAGCACCGGATTAAAGTTCGTGCCGCTCCCCTCGGTGGTAAAGACGAAGACCGCGTTGCTCGGCGCCACCCAGCGCCACCACACCGAGTTCGCCGCATCGGCAAAGCCGCCATGCTCCGGCTCGCCGGGCTCAAACGACGCCAGCGCGTTGTTACCGGCCGCGACGCCCGCCTCGCCCGCGAGCACCGCAGCCGAGACTTGGTTGTCGTTCGACGGACGCAGACCCGAAGAGCCCGCGTCGGACAGACCGTACGGTCCCGCCAGCCAGCCTGCCGCGTCGGTCGCGGCCCGCACGAAGTAGTAATAGGTCACGCCGCGGTTACCGGTCGTGTCGTCAAAGAAGGTCGCCGGCACCCACGGCGAGACCCGCGTCTTCAGGCTGCCCGGCCTGAGGCTCGCCGCGCGCCAGACCTCGTAATGCGTCGCGTCAGGCACGGCGTCCCACGTCACCCGCACCGTCTCGTACAGCGCGCCGTCGGACGCCCGCACATTCACCGGGGCCGGACAGAGCCAGCCCGCGACGGCCCAGCGCAGCGTCAGCGGCCCGCCCGCCCCGTCTGCACCCGCCACCGCGATCAGATACGTCGCACCCGCCACGGCGTCAAAGGTCGCGCTCGCCCAGCCGTTCGTTCCGGAAACCCCGTTCGTGATCGCGACCAGCGTGCCTGCCGCGCTGCCCGCGTTGGTATACACGGCCAACACCGGCATGACGTTCGTATCGCTCCCCTGCGTCTCGAAAAACACCGAAGCGTTCGTCGGCGCCGTCCAGTTCCACCACACCGAATTGGTCGCGCCCTCAACCCCGCCATGCAGCGGCTCGTCTGGCTCGAACGTGGCCCACAGACAATCGCCCGGCAGCGAGCCGCCGTATCGCGCGTCAAGCACCTGCGCGTTCGCGAGCCGGTCGTTCGCCGGACGCGGCTGGGCATACCCAGTATCCGGCAGACTGTCGGCACTCGCGGCCCAGCCGGTCGTGTCGAACGCAGCCCGGACCGTGTAATAGTTGGTGGAGCCGTCGCTTACGGCGGTGTCATCAAAGGTGACGGACGTACACCACGGCGACACCACAAGCTTGCCGAGGACTTCAGAGGTCGGAGGTCGGAAGTCGGAGGTCGGAGATCGGAGGTCGGAGGTCGGCGTTCCAGGCATCCCCTCGCTTGTTCCCGCTCCGAGGGTCGCTGCACGGCTGACCTCATACGCCTCCGCGTCGGCCACCGCGTCCCACGTCACCCGAACCGTCCCGATCAGGGTGCCGTCGGTCGCCTGAACGTTCGCTGGCGCGGGGCACTGCCAGCCCTCCACGGCCCAGCGCAGGGTCACGGGGCTGCCCACCCCGTCGCGGCCCGCCACGGCAAAGAAATACGTCGCGCCCGCCACCGCGTCGAAGGTCACGCCGGCCCACTCGTTTGTATCCTGCCACCCGCTCGTGATCGGCACCAGCGTTCCGACCACGCTGCCCGCATTCGTGTAGACCGCCAGCACCGCCTGATAATTGGTCACGCTCCCTTGCACCTTAAACGTGACCGACGTGTTCGCCGTGGCCGTCCAGTTCCACCACACCGAATTCGTCGCATCCGCAAACCCGGCATGCAAAGGCTCGCCCGATTGCACCGACGCCCAGGTACAGTCACCTTGCGTCACGCCGACGTCAGAACCGGCCAGCGCCGCAACGTCTCTAATATAGTCATTGCCCGGTCGCCGTCCCGCAAACCCGATGTCAGGCAGACTGTAATTACTGGCTTTTTCTCCTGAAGCATTGATCGCCGCACGAACAAAATAGTAATAGCTCGCCCCTGCGGTGCCTCCCGTATCATCGGCTGTCAGTCCCGCAGCCCAAGACACCACTATCTCTTTAACACCGTTCGCTGAGTCCGCCCTCGACACCTCATAATGCGTTGCGCTTGGCACTGCATCCCATGTGATTCGCGTCTTTTGAAAGAACGCACCATCTGACGCCTGCACATGTGCCGGAGGCTCAAGGACGGCGCCCGACGGCATCCAGACCACATCCTTTACCCACACCCACCCCAACCCATCATTACCCCAAGGCGTATTGTTGTAAACCCAACGGACTATGTTTGTTTCATCATACAGCATCAACGTGCGCGGTTCCCAAGCGGTCACTCCGAAGATAGGATCGAAAGTGTCGTTTCCATTTACTTTACAGGTAAAATCATCCCAGAAATCACAGTCTGTCCGCCATTGAAAGGTCAGCGTTCCCGGACCATACACCTCAAGCGACAACCACGTCGATTGGTCGGACGTCACCGGTAGGTTGACAAACGCATCATCCAGATCTCCAGGAGGATACTGCCCCACCCATGCGGCATCACCGCCCGGGGTGAACCGCAAAGGCGATCCCGGCATGACCATGTCCAGAGGTAGTGCGCGGAACCCGCGAACAAGAGGCGAACTCCAAGCGCTTGCCGCTGTGCCCAAGGGGCTTTCGGAGGCTCTCACCTGATAATACGACACAACACCAGAACCTGCGCTTACATCCTCCTGCTCCAGTGTGTGCACCCACCCGGAGCGCCAATTGTATATCAATTCTCCATAAACATCTAAACTCGTACCCCTTTGAACCTGATATGCAACCGCATTGGACACACTGCCCCATTGCACAATGACACATTGCGTACTCGTTCCTAAAGATGCCGATACCGCTGAAGGTGCAGGAACAGCGTGGGCCGACACACCGGCCATGTAAATCAATCCGAAAAGAATCCCGGTAGATGTTCTCATTATCTCAACTTGTCCTTTTCCCTCGGATCAATCCCTCTTCTCTCACTCCACAACGATGTAGTCTCTGCACCAAACGTGTCGATCACGCATGATTGTCCCAAACCGCCCATGCCATTAGGGAACGAGGTCATCAACGTCCAGGTGGACACATCGGGGATAAAATTTGTTCCCGTCAGTTCGACTTTTTTCTCGACTTCCCTGTTAAAAACGGACACCGCAAACGTCTTCGGTTCCCGTACATCAAAGGAGTCAAGCGTAATGGTCATCGTCGCATTGGTTCCAGGAGCGAAGTTAGCCGGGAAAGTATGTTTGATCACAATCCACGAATTCGTGAACGCGTCGTCATCGACCAAATCCTTCAAAGGAGGCAGCGAATCCGAGAAAACCATATCGCCCAGCGAGGTCTCGGCGAACGCCACGGCATTATATCCGGAGAGCAAGAAACCAGATGCTTGTATTAGTTTGCAATCGACATTATTGATGCAATTGACGATCCCGATGTCGGAACTACCGCTTGGCATGTTTCTGACTTTGAAGTTCCTTATAACGCTTTCCCCGTACCCGCCCAAGCTGGTTGCCGTGGTCTCTAGCATGATCGCAGGACATTCATTCATTGCATTATCGAGGTTACCTGCAGTAAGGACTCCACCAAAAGAAAGCCCCTGCGACCCACCCATCCCGACGAGATAGAATCCTAAACGATAAAACCCGTTTGATGCCGCGGCAGAACCCGGATCCAAACGATAAATCAAGCCGAACGGTGTTTCTAGCCAACTTAAAGGCACCTCGTTCGTCGAATTCTCTTTCTTGAACATCAACTTTTCGAAAATGGCACAACTCCGCTCAACCGAACCGGTAAGACATGAAAATCTAACGACCCTGTCCCTCGATGTTGATGCTGGATAGGCAGGGTCTTCACCTAGCTTTACTCTTGTAGGGGGGATCGCTTTTATCCTCCAATTCACATTTGTTTCCATGTCTTCACGCAGCAGTGGCGGAACAGGAATCACTCGCACTTCCAAGTCTTGTCCTAACCCGCTCGAGAAACTGTTCGTAAAGCCACTCACTTCCTCACCCGTCACCGCTGCCACCGTCGTTGCCCGGATCATGTTCAACGCACTCCGGGTTGCCAATATTTTGTCGATCTCGTACTGGCGCTCCAGCCGCCTTTTCACCTGTAACTCGTGCGCCTTCAGACGCCCAAGGCCAAACAAGATACCGGCTACGGCAAAGAAAAGACTCAGCGCAATCAGCATGCCGCCGGCACGGGAACCTCCATTGCTGGTTCTGCCCGGTCTCATCAGGCAGTCCGCACTCCTCAGCGCACACGTCTCTTTTCCGTTTTTCATTTGAACAGCCCCGTTCCGATTCAATAAACCCCGTTGCCGTTCCGTAACCTGACCGGCACCGTGAGACTGACCTCATCGATAATTTGAACACGGTTGCTCATCATCGGCACATCGGCTGAATACCGAACCAACAACCCGTTGGTGACCCTCGGGTCGGCCCAATCAGTGATGGGCATCATACTGTTTCCGATCATTTGAGATTGTCGGGACTGGCGGATAAACAGCGTGTCCGCCCACCCGTAAGAGGCCTGCTCGCGCCGCTGGTTCGTTTCTTTGGCGCTGTAGACCTGTCCTTCCAGCGTCCCGGTCGCATCGCGTATGCGCATCACGTAGTTCGTCACTTGCAGAAACTGATTCGTCTCGAACGCCACGCCAAAGATAATTTTAGGATACCGGATTTTGACTTCCGAATCCGCAGTCAACGTCGTAACCGCCGCACCGATTGCCACACGGGGCTGCATGACCGCAGCACGAACGCATAGCGCCTCGAGCACCCTTGCTTTTTCGCGGTTACTCTCTTCCAGCGAAGAGATTCGGGCGAAACCGGTTCCCACACTCACGACCGCCACAACAATAATCACCGCAACAACCAGAAGCTCGATCAGTGTATAACCTGACGTTCCCCTATCAACAGCTGAAGGAGTAGGGGCATTGTCCGGAACCAACCGCTTGGCGGCTCTGTCTGACCTGCCGTACTTCATCGGTAATTCCTTATTGTATAACCTGAAGTAACTGTGTGAACACGGCAAAGTGATTTGTTGTTTCATCCCTGTCATAGAGCCTGATAGTCGACCATACGCAACTCACGGGAACTCCCCCACTTGACCACCTCTGCCACGCATTCACTGAAGGTGTGACGCCCCCTTCCACGGTCAGAGTGTACCTCATAAGAGTGCCGTGTGGCAGCCACCCGGCTGGGAAAGGGATTTTCTGGCTTTTATCCATCGAGTACTTTGTCACCCTCCCGGACGTGACTGGCTCTACCAATTGATAAACCCACAGGCTGGCATCGTCCTCGGAAAACAGAGGATCCGACAGAATGTCCAGCACCCCCGCCGCAACCTCCACCGCCGCGCGGCGCTGCGCCTCGCGATAAGGGCTGGTTGCGTTCATGATCCGCCACCAGCCCATCATCACGATGCCGACAATCAACAGCGACACCATCAGTTCCACCAGCGTGAAACCGGCGGTTCGGATCGTGCGTTCGCTTTTCGTTGTTTGCAGCATTTGTCTCAGCCTAAATCCGGCAATTTATATCACTACGAAACACGCGAAATGCGCGAAAATGATTTTTGATCAATGTGCTGCGAGTCCGTTACCCTCTCACTTGACTCAAATCCAACAGGTGAGGTTTTTTGGTCTCTGGCAACCCTTGATCCGCAAGGCATTCATTTCGCGTTTTTAGCGTGTTTCGTAGTTTCACCGCTCTTTCAGGGTTCAGGGGTTCAGGGGTCAGGGGTTCAGGGGTCAGGGGTTCAGGGGTCAGGGGTCAGGGTTCAGGGGTTCTGCGTTCATAATCCTACAACAGCTTGCGCTGGAAAAGTCGGCTGCCGGCGAAAAATCGAACAAGAACGCCCTCACGGGCTCACTACAAACGGGTGCGCAGCTTACGTCACTACGAAACACGCGAAATGCGCGAAAATGATCTATGACCCATGTTTTGGAGATCCGTTGCCATCTCACTCGATTCAAACCCAACCGGTGTGGTTGTTTGGTCGCAGGCAATCCTTTTTCCGCAAGGCATTCATTTCGCGTTTTTTGCGTGTTTCGTAGTTCCTCCACTCTTTCAGGGTTCAGCGTTCAGGGGTCAGGGTTCTGGGTTCAGCGTTCAGGGTTCTGGCCCGCGAATCATGCGAATTTCACGAATCAATACATCGATCCATTCGCGTCTATTCGCGCCATTCGTGGGCAAAAAAGTTTCACTTTTCTCACTTCCCGGCGGCTTCGGCCTCGGTCGATCCGTGGTTGACCGGCGTGACAGGCGCTTCGGACGACGGCTCGGCAACCGCTTCGGCCGGCTCCGTCGCCTCTGCCTTCTTCCGCCAGCCCATTCTTTCCAGCAGGGACCTCTCTTTGGCGACAAGCGGATCCTCGCCCTTGTTCGGCGCAAGCGTCTTTCCGACCCCCTGCAGCATCGGCTCCGCAATCTTCAGGGAGGGATCTTCAAAGCCCGTATTCGGCTTGTCTTCATCCAGCACCGTCGGACGGATCAGCAGCACCAGATGCGCCTGCCTCCTTTCCGTGCCTTTGTAGCTGAACAGCCGCCCCAAATAAGGAATGTCGCCCAGCAGCGGAACCTTGCTGACCGTGTCCACCTGCTTGGACTCCATCA
>CAYMLQ010000001.1:0-72293 GCA_964390795.1 uncultured Lentisphaeraceae bacterium | reverse complement strand
GGCTGATCGTGATCAGCCCGTACGACCCCACCGCGTTGCCTGAGATCGAGAAGGCGATTTTGGCGGCCAACCTCGGCGTGACGCCGCGGAACGACGGCCGCGTGATTCGCGTGCCGATCCCCGAGCTGAACGAAGAGCGTCGCAAAGAGATCGTCAAAGTGGCCAAGCGCTTGTCCGAAGAGGCTCGGATTGCGGTGCGCAACGTGCGCCGTGACGCGAACGAGCTGGTCAAGGCGTTGCAGAAGGACAGCAAGATCACGGAAGATGAGCGGGCGCGTGGGCTGGACGAGGTTCAGAAGGCGACGGATGGGCACATTGCCAAGATCGATAGCGAACTGAAACACAAAGAAGCGGAAGTGATGGCCGTTTAACACGGCTGTTCTCATGAGACGGAGGCTGGTATATGTCCGAGCAGGATCAGGTTCCCCAAGGTTCGATTCCCCCTAAAGTGTCGCCTTTCGCCAAGCCGGAAGGTGCCTCTCCTCTGACGCCGGCCACGCCGGGTTCGCCTCGGCCGATCACAGTGCGGCTGAAGCCGATCGCCCCTGCCGCCGGCGTTCAGCCTGTGGCGCAGCCGCAGCAGGACGAGGGCGAGCAAGTCACGGCGACGCCGTTGTCCGCCAACCCGCGCGTGACCGCGCGCGTCCCGATTCCCAATCTTTCAGAGACCGATACGGTCTCGAGCGTTGCTGCGCCGGTGCCGCCTCCGGCGGCTTTCACGCCGGTCGCGCCCGCCACGGTGCCGCCGCCAGCCGCCATTACGCCGGCCGCGCCTGCCACGGTGCGTCTGCGCCCGGTCAGCCAGCAGGGTGCGGCGGCGTCTGCCGCGCCGGCGGCGGT
Source organism: uncultured Lentisphaeraceae bacterium (assembly GCA_964390795.1). Lineage (GTDB taxonomy): Bacteria > Verrucomicrobiota > Kiritimatiellia > RFP12 > UBA1067 > CAYMLQ01. Next base: position 71,453 of record CAYMLQ010000001.1, on the reverse strand, counting down.
GACTCCGGTCATGACGCCGATGCAGCCGACACCTCCGCCGACACCGGGTTCGCACCCGCTGCCGGACGGGCCGAAGCCGCCCTCGGGCGCGCAGGTTCAGGCGGCCAAATCCAAGACGTCGCGCATTTCGCTGGATTCGGCCATCGGTGCGCCGATGGGCGGGGACAAGGCGGAGCCCAAGACGATCCGCCTGAAGCGCCCGGCCGATCTCGCCGCGCCGGCGCCCAAGGTTTCGACGGCGCCGATCCGTCAGACGTCGCGCATTCCTGACTCCGCCCTGCCGCCCGTCGAGGCTGCTTCCGTTGACGCCTCGACCGTCACGCAGAAGAAGACGCTGAAGATCAAGCGTCCGGGCATGTCAGCGGAGGCTGCCGCGGCTTCGGCTGCTGAGGGCGACGCGTTCCCAGACGTGCAGATGGTGGCGCTCGATGCTATGGACCTGCCGTCAGAGTCGAAGGTGTTCACCCTGATCGCGGTGGCGGCAGCGGCGGCCTGCGTGATCGCCTCGCTGCTGCTGACGTGGTGCTTGGGCGCGCATGCGGTCGGGCCGGTGGCCGGCAAGAACTCGGTCGCGACGATCACGGGGCCTGAGCTGCCCTGGGCCGGGCGGATCTCCGAGTAACGCGTGTCTCGCGAACGAGGGCCGCCGGGAGACCGGCGGCCCTTTTTATTTTTTCAAGGGCGTGCCTCGCGGAGGCTTTGACGTTTCGGTCTGCGATTGCGTATACTGGGCCTATGGAAACTGTTTTTCAGAGCCGGGCCGGCGCGCGGCGAACCGCGAGGCAGGTGCTGGCGATCGCGGGCGCCACGGTGGTGGAGGCGATCCAGCAGCCGGTCGCTTTTCTGATTCTGCTTTCGGCGGTGCTGACGACCCTGCTGGTGCCGGTGTTTCAGTTTCACCGCTTCAGCGAGGACGGGCGGCTGGCGCGCGACAGCGGACTGTCCTGCATGCTGGTGTTCGGGCTGGTGCTGGCGGCGGGTACGGCGGGACGGTCGGTGGCGGACGAGATTGCGCGCGGCACGGCGTCGGCGGCCATCGGCAAGCCGGTCTCGCGCATAACGTTCGTCTTGTCCAAGTGGCTGGGTGTCTTCGGCGTGGTCGCGGTGTTCTGGAGCGGGGTGCTGGCGGCGACGCTGGCGGCGGAGCGCAGTTCCGCGCATGCCGTGGCGACGGAGTCGTTCACCGGGGCGGCGACGGATCCGGTGACGCTGGTGCTGAGTTTGTCGGGTGTGGCGGTGGCGCTGGCCGTGGCGGCCGTGCGGCAGTATTTCTGGCGGAGAAGGTTCGGGGTCACCGCGTTTCTGGCTGTGACGGTGTCGCAAATCGCCGTGGTGGCGGTCACGGGCTTTTACAACCGGTTCGGCCAGCTCTATCCGCTGCACGGCGAGGCGGCCTGCACGGGGTGCGCGGAGGGGCACGCGCACGGAGTCGGCGGCTGGCTGGCGTATCATCCTGAACTCAATCTGCGCGTGGTGGCTGCCGCGGTGCTGGTGCTGCTGGCGCTGGCGGTGTTCGCGGCGCTGGCGACGGCGCTGGCGACGCGCCTGCAGACGGGAGCGGCGCTGGCGGTTTGCGCGCTGGTGCTGATTCTCGGACTGGCGGGCGATTCGGTTTTTTCCGTCGCCGGGCCGGTGTTCTCGCTGAGGGGCCTGGCGGCGGGTGTGCTGCCGGACGTGCAGCACTTCTGGCTCTGTGATGCGCTCGCGCACGGCGGCCGCGTCGCGTGGTCATATGTGGCCGAGGCTTGCGCCTATGCGCTGACCTGTTGCGCGCTGTTCCTGACGGCGGGGTGTCTGGCGTTTCGGGAAAAGGATCTGGGATAGCAGTGGCAGTGGGCAGTGGCAGTGGGCAGTGGCAGTGGGCAGTAGCAGTGGGCAGTGGGCAGAGATCAGAGGTCAGGAGGTTTTGGGGATGAGCGACACGAAGGTTATCGAGACGAAGGGGCTGAAGAAAACCTTCAAGGATTTCTGGCGGCGGCCCACGGTTGAGGCGCTCAAGGGGCTGGACTTCGACGTGCGGCGCGGAGAGGTCTTCGGGCTGCTGGGCCCGAACGGCTCGGGCAAGAGCACCACCCTGAAGATGCTGCTGGGGCTGTTGCACCCGACGGCGGGGTCGCTCCGGATCTTCGGCGCGCCGCCGAGCGACACGCGGGTCAAGGCGCGTATCGGCTATCTTCCGGAGGTGTCGCACCTGCATCCGTTCCTGACGCCTCGCGAGACGCTGCTGTATTACGCGAGCCTGTTTGGCATGCAGCGCGCGGAGGCGAAGCGGCGCGCGGACGAGCTGATGGCGATGGTGGATCTGACGCGGGCGGCGGACCGCGCCGTGGGGAGCTTCTCGAAGGGGATGGCGCGGCGCGTGGGCCTCGCGCAGGCGCTGGTGAACGCGCCGGAGCTGCTGGTGCTGGACGAGCCGACGTCGGGGCTGGACCCCATCGGCTGCCGCGAGGTGAAGGATCTGGTGCGGCTGCTCGCCAAGAGCGGCGTGACGGTGCTGATGACCTCGCACCTGTTGGCGGACGTGGAGGACGTGTGCGACCGGGTGGCGATTCTGGATCGCGGAGAACTGCGGGCCGAGGGCCGCATCGGCGACCTGCTGCGCAAGCCCGAATCGGTTCGTTTCTGGGTTGAAGGGCTGAGCGACAGCGAGGCGGCCGCGCTGCGCAACGAGCTTGAGGCGCGCGTCGGGCGTCCGGTTCAGCAGGATTGCCCGGCGATGAGCCTGGAGTCCTTTTTCCTGCAGGTGGTGGCGCGGGACGGCCGCGAGAGGGCGTTCGCGATGGCGCCGTTCCTGAAGGCGGCGGAAGGCCCGGCTGGAGGGGGCGGTTCGTGAACGCAGCCCTCCTCCATCAGGCTGCGGCCAGCGCGCGGCGCGTCGGCGGCGTGGCGGTGCTGGCACTGCGGGCGTCGCTGCGCACGAAGGTGGTGGCGGCCCTGCTGGTGTTGCTGGGGGTCTGTGTGGTGCTCCTTCCCAGCGTGATCAAAGGTGACGGCACGCACGAGGGCGACCTTCATATTCTCCTCACCTACACGTTGGGTTTTTCATTTGCGATCCTGTGCCTGGCGACGCTGTGGGCCGCCTGCGCGCTGTTCGCCGCGGAGATCGACAGCAGCCGCATGCAACTGTCCGCAGTGAAGCCGGTGCGGGCGGCGGAGTTCTGGCTCGGCAAGTGGCTCGCGCTGCTTGTGCTCAATGCGGTGCTGCTGGCTGCAGTGTACGCGGGGGTTTACGCGCAGGTGTGCTGGCGTATGGCCGGGAGCGGCTGGGAGGCGGGCGACCGTCCCTCCAGCCGGCGCGTGACGCGGCCGGTGTTGCCCACGCCGAGGGAGGAGGCGCTGCAGACCTACCAGGTCATGCGGCAGCAAAAAGGGCTGCCGGCGGGCGTGAGCGAGAAAAGCGTGTTGCGGGTTCTGGAGGCGCGGGCGGGCGACAAGTACGACGTCATCAACCCCGGCGATCAGGTGGCCTGGACGTTTCGGATGGCGCGACCGGTACGGATCGGCGAGACCGTGACGGTCCGCGTGAAGTTTGACACGGAGTACAGTACGCGCGAGCAGGTGGCCGGCGTGTGCCGGCTGGCGGCGGCGGCCCGGCCGGAGCTGGCGGTCGAAGTCGAGCTGAACGATTTCACCCAGAACGAGGTCGAGTTCGATGTGGACACGCGGGTGTTCGCGCAGCAGAGCGCGGAGGTCGGAGGCCGGGAATCGGAGGTCGGAGGTCAGAGGTCAGGAGACAGGGTTCAGGGTTCAGGGTTCGGGGAGCAGGCGGCGCTGCGCGAGTTTGGGCTGAGCTTCCGGCACACAGGCGATCCGAAGAAAGCGTCGGCGCTGATGCTGCGCTTCCGGCGGGATGTGGTATTGCTGACGCCCGGCGGCACGTTTGAGGCGAATCTGGCGCGTGCGGCGCTGCTGCACGCGGGCGTGCTGGCGCTGTTGGCGGCGTTCGGGCTGACGCTGAGCGCCTGTTTTTCGCTGCCGGTGGCGGCCTTTGTTGCCACGGTGCTGATGGTGCTGACGCTGGTCGGCAACTCGGTCGTGCAGGTGGTGGCTGAAGAAGACGAAAAGAGCACGCTGAACCTGCCGGGCATCTGGGTGTCGCGCGGGGTTTTCGAGGTCACGCAGCATGCGATGAAGGACGAGCCGCTGAAGGCGCTGACGCGCGGCGAAAGGATCGAGGGCGGAGTGATCGGAACCGCGGCAATATGGAATGGGGTGCTCGTGCCCTTCGTTCTCTTGCTGTTGGGCTGCGCCGCGCTCAGGCGGCGCGAACTGGCCGCAGGGGACTGAGCGCAAGGGAGCGCGCGTTCTCCGAACGCGCTCCGCGATGGGGACATCGCGGGCCACCGGGGCCATGAAGGACTAGTCGGAGAATAAGTGGACTTTCGGATGATGACAACGAGGCGAACCTTTATTGCGCAGACAGCCGCAGCCGTCGCGGCCTCTGCCGCGGCGGGCGGCTGCCGCAGCCTGTTCCGTCCGGCCGCGCGCGGCGCGGGCCGGCGGAGCGCCAGCGGTCGGCTGAACATCGGCGTGATCGGAGTGGGCGGGCGCGGAGCGGCCAATCTCAGCGCGGCCCTTGAGGCGGGCGAGACCATCTCCGCCTTGTGCGATGTCGACGAGACGGCGCTGCTGGCGGCACGTGAGAAGGTGGTCGGACGAAACCCGGAGGTGCGGCTCTACAAGGATTTCCGCGTGCTGTTCGATTCGGAGAGGGGCCTGGATGCGGTGCTCATCTCCACGCCGGATCACGGCCACGCGCTGCAGGCGTCGTGGGCGCTGGACAAGGGCTGCCACGTGTATGTCGAGACGCCTCTGGCGCGGACGCTCCGCGAGGTGCGGCACCTGCAAGAGAAAGCCCGGGCGTGCGGCGTCGTGGTGCAGGTCGGGGATCACGGGAGCGCGACCGAGGAGTTCCGGCGCGCGGTCGAGGTCCTCCAGTCGGGCCTGCTCGGCAAGATTGTGGAGGCGCATGTCTGGACGAGCCGCCCGGTCTGGCCCCAAGGGCTGAACCGGCCGGAGGGAAGCGACCCGGTGCCCGCCTCGCTGGACTGGGACCTGTGGCTGGGCGGCGCGCCGGTCCGGCCGTTTAAGAGCAAGGTGTACCACCGGTTCAACTGGCGCGGCTGGCAGGATTTCGGCACCGGGGCTTTGGGCGACGCGGGCACGCAGGCGATGGGGCTCGCGTTCCGCGTGCTGGGGCTTGAAGCGCCCGTGGCGGTCGAGGCCATGGCGACCTCGGAGCGGCTGGCGGAAACCTATCCGAAAGCCAGCACGGTGCGGTTCGACTTCGCGGCGCGCGGACGGCGCCTGCCGCCCGTCACGATGCAGTGGTATGACGGCAACGCCCGGCCGGCCGCCGAGCTGATGCCGCAGGTGGTGGCGGCCTACGGACAGGTGCCCCCTTCCGGGAGCCTGCTGGTCGGTGAAAAAGGGGTGTGGGTGACCACGGACGATTCGGTCACGCGCCATGCGCTGGCGCTGAGCGGCGAGGAGCGGGTCAGGGACTTCGAGAAGCATGAGGCGTGTCTGGCCGTGCCTGCCGCCCCTCCGCACGTGAAGAGCCACCAGCAGGAGTTCTTCGACGCGGTCCGCAACGGCGGCAGCACCTATTCGGGGATGTCCTACGCGGTGCCGGTGACGGAGTGCGTTCTGGCCGGCTGCGTCGCGCAGCGCGTGCCGGGACGGCTGGAATGGAACGGCCGCAAGGGGCGGTTTGCGAACAGCGCGGCGGCGAACCATCTGGTCGCGCCTGCGCTGCGTGAAGGTTGGAACTACGGGAAGTGAGGGTAACGAACGGATGAATGGCTTGAAGCGGGTGGTTGTGGGGGCGTGTCTGGTTGCGGGCGCGGCGTGCGGGCAGAAGGTGGCGCTGGTGGAGCGACTCGAGGTGGCGCCGGTCTGGTCGGGTTGCCCCGTGGGGTTCGCGATGCTGACGCACAGCAACCGGCAGTTTCTGGCGTTCTACAGCGCCGAGCGCGTGATGACGCTGGCGCAGCGCGAGCTGTGTACGAACGCGTGGACGTTCGTCGAACTGCCGTCCAAGCTCGGCTGGGACAGCCACAACTATGTCACGATGACGGCGGACGCGGCGGGCTACCTGCATGTCTCCGGCAACATGCACTGCGTGCCGCTGGTCTATTTCCGCAGCGAGCGTCCGCTCGATATCCGGTCGATGCTCCCGGTACACCGCATGACCGGGGCGCTGGAGAAGCGCGTGACCTACCCGCGCTTCATCAAGGGGCCGGACGGCGCGCTGCTTTTCACCTACCGTGACGGCGGCAGCGGCAACGGCTCGACGCTCTGGAACCGGCACGACTGCGCGTCGCAGACGTGGTCGCGGCTGATGGACGAGCCGCTGTTCGACGGGCAGGGCAAGATGAACGCCTATCCGCACGGGCCCGTGCTCGGCAAGGACGGGCTCTACCACCTGACCTGGGTCTGGCGCGACACGCCGGCGTGCGAGACCTGCCACGACATCAGCTACATCCGCAGCCGCGACATGATTCACTGGGAGAACGCGTTCGGCCAAGCGGTGACACTGCCGATCCGGCTGGGCGCGGACGTGGTGATTGACGCCGTGCCCGTCAAGGGCGGGCTCATCAATCCCTGTCAGGCTGTGGGTTTCGACGCGCAGGGGCGCGTGATCGTGACCTATACGAAGTACGACGCGGCGGGTAACTTGCAGCTCATGAACGCGCGGTGCGAGAGCTCCGAGTGGAAGCGCTACCAGACGTCGGATTGGAACTACCGCTGGGAGTTCTCGGGCGGCGGGACGATCGTCACCGAGGTGGGCGTGGGCGGCGTCGAGCTTCAGGACGGCGCGTTGGTCCAGGGGTATTCGCATGCGAAGCTGGGCGGCGGGCGGTGGCTCTTGGATGAGGCGACGCTCAAGCCGGCCGGCAAGGCCAAGGGCGGCGTGCAGTGGCCGAAAGAGGTCGGGCGCATGGAGCATCCGATGGCTGGGATGGGCCTGCGTCACGCGCCGGACGCGGCGGCCGATCCCGCGAGCGGCGTGTCGTGCGACGGGTTCGTCTACCGCGCTTGCTGGGAGTCGCTGCCCGCGAACCGCGACCGGCCGCAGCCTGGCGGCGTGCCGCCGCCCTCGAACCTGCGCGTGTACAAAATGAAGGTGGCTGGAAAATAGAAGAAGACACGGGATGCGCTTGTAAAACCCCGCAAGCGCAAGGGGTCAGGGTTCAGGAAGCCAGAGTTCAGGCGGGAATCGCCCACTGAACCCCGAACCCTGAACACTCCTCTTGTAGAAACCGAAGGTTTTGCAAGAGCCTCACGGGAAAGCGGAAACTGCAATTCAGGGAAGGGCCATGACATGATGACGGATGACGTGTATACGATGGGCAAAGAGCTGGACATGAAGCGGGAGATGAAGCGGACGCTGGAGACGCCGAAACTGCCGGCCAATGCGATGCTGAAGGTGATGTTCCTGACCTTCGACATTCTGTACGGTAAGGCTCGGACCCTGCCCAAAGTCATGGTTCTTGAGATTCTGGCGCGGTACCCGTACTGGGCCTGGGAGCACGGCTCCTACGCGGTGTTATCCAAACTGCACTGCCACACGCGGCAGCCCTCGCGCGAGCAGGTGGAGACCGCTCTGCGCCATATCCAGATGGGACGCGAGGCGCAGGACAACGAGCAGTGGCATATGCTGCTCTGGGCCGACCTCTGCCAGCAGAAGGGCATCAAGCTGTCATGGTTCAAACACCTCCTGCTGCCGCGGCACATGACCTTCGTCTACTTCTGCCTGACGCGCATCATGTACAAGCTGAATCCGGAGTGGTCCTTCAAGATGAACGCGGCCTTCGAGTCGCACGCCGAGCACGAGTATATGCTCTATGCGCGCGAACATCCCGAGTTCGAGACCGTGCCGGTGGACTCGGTCTGGTTCGCGTACTACCCGCGGCAGAAGACGCTGGCGGACCTCGTGCGGCGCGTGGGGCTGGACGAGCGCGACCACATGAACCACTCGCTGGACGAGGTCAAGCGGCTGCAGGCGAAGGCGTAGGACGGGCGCGCTTGACGGGCCGGGTAGCAACCCGCCGCCGGTCCTTGTGAGCGTCACCGCAGGTGCGGCGCGAGGATCGCGGGGAGCGCGCCCGCAAAGGGCGTGCGCTGGCCGATGCCGAGCGACTCCAGCGCGGACGAGTCGAGATGGCAGTCCTTGGGGCGCGGCGCGCCCGCAGGCGGGGTGGCGTCGGCGATGAGGCGGGCCGGGTCGAAGCCGATGAGCGGCGCAAAGGCGAGCGCCATGTCGTATTTGGTCATGGCCTCTGCGCCGCTCCAGTGGAAGATGCCGCTGAAACCGGGATGAGCCAATTTGCGGGACACCATCTGCCGCAGCACTGCGGCCACGTCGCGCGTGTGGGTGGGGTAGCGCGTGGCCCAGTGCTCCATGGCGAGGCGCTCGCCGGGCCGGGCACTCAGCATGTTCTTCGCCAGCACGGTCGCGGGCGATTCGTCAAGGGACTCCACTTCGCCGTAAAGGATCGGCACGCGCAGGATCGCGTGGTCGCGTCCCGCAGCCAGCACGGCGTGTTCGCCGTCGAGTTTGCTCTGGCCGTAGGTGTTGATCGGGTGCGTCGGCGAGGCGGGCGTGTAGGGCGGCGTGGTGCCGTCGAACACGTAGTCGCTGGAGATGTAAATCAGGAACGCGCGGCGCTCCGCCGCCCACTGCGCGAGCGCGGCGGTCGCGCCGACGTTAAGGCGCTGCGTGCCGGCCGGGTCTTTCTCGCTCACGTCCGGGCGGCGCTCGGCGGCGGAGTGGATGATGACGTTGGGCGCGAGGCGGTCAAGGAAGGCGGGGATCTGCCCGATCTGTGAAAGGTCTACGCGCTCGAAGCCGGGGCCGGTGCGGCGGAAGGAGGTGCCGGTAACGCGCCAGGACGGCACGGCCGCGCAGGCGCGCAGGACGGGGCGCCCGAGAAGGCCGGTTGCGCCGGTGATGAGGATGCGGGGGGAGGAGGAGTTCATAAGTTCTAAAATGCGAGAATGCTAAAATGCGGGAATGCGAGAATGCTAAAATGCGGGAGTTCTGAAGTGCGGGAGTTTCGGAGGCGGGCCGATGCCCGCACGAATCATACGATACGTTTGAGGAGGTCTTCTGCGAGGGCGGCGAGCGGGGCGGTTTCTCCGGGGAGGCTGGCGAGGGCTTCGGCGGCCTGGCGTGTGTGCTGCAAGGCCCAGTCGCGGGCTTCGACATGGGACATGATGTCGAGGCAGGAGAGTTCGGGCCGGGTGTCGGACTTGGCCTCCTGCGCGTCGAGCAGGTCGTCGATGATCTGGAAGGCGAAGCCGAGGTGGTCGGCGTAGGCGGAGAGCCGCTCGAGGTCCGGCTCGGCAGCGCCTGCGGCGATCGCGCCTAAGCGGGCCGCCGCGCGGAAGAGGTCGGCGGTCTTGTGCTGGAACACGTAGTCGATGATGTCGCGCGTGGGCGCGGCGGCGAAGCGGATGTCCTCGACCTGGCCCGCGATGACGCCAGCCGCGCCGGCGGCTGAGGCGAGTTCGGCGACGAGGCGGGCGACCGTGCCGGGGCGGACTTCCGGGGTGCGGGCGAGGAGTTCGAAGGCGAGGGTTTGGAGCGCGTCGCCGGTGAGGACGCCGAGGGCCTCGCCGTATTTGGCGTGAACCGTTGGCTGCCCGCGGCGCAGGAAGTCATTGTCCATGCAGGGCAGGTCGTCATGCACGAGCGTGTAGGTGTGTAGCAGTTCCACGGCGCAGGCGGGGAAGAGGGCGTCGGCGGCGGTGCCGCCCGCGGCTTCTGCGGACGCGATGCAGAGGATGGGGCGCAGGCGCTTGCCGCCCGAGAGCACCGCGTGGCGCACGGCTTCGGCGAGAAGGGCGGGGCGCGCCGCCGCAGCGGGAAGGCAGGCGAAGAGATGGTCCTCGACGATGAGCTTGCGCCCGGCCAAGTAGGGTTTCAGGTCAAAAGGCATAAGAACAGTATAGGGGAGTGTGACGGGGTGAGGCAAGCGCGACTTCGCTACCGAAGCGGTATCTGCGTAAATCGCCGCATCACCTCTCATACCACCGCCTAAAAATAATAAGATTTAACGGGCTATCTCACACACAGGGAGGGACGAGCGTCTGCTCGTCCAGGGCAAGCAGACGCTTGCCCCTCCCGTGTTTTTTGTGCCCGTCTTATGGTCTAATAATATTTCGGCGGTGGAATCATCCGCGAAATCCGCGCAATCCGTAGCTTGAACCAGAAAAACCTGCCTCAAGCCGTCGTTGTCATGTGTCCAAGCATCCGCTGTCCAGACATCCTTGTGTCGTGTGTTCTCTGGTAGGGCGGGGTCCCCGAACCCGCCGCCGGTCCCTGTGCCCCTACGGCATGCTTAGCCGGTAGAAGCGGGATTACGATTACGATCAAGATTACGATTAGGAAAGAGTGATTTCCTTATCTTAGCGCCATTCGGCCTTGTTCCCTCAGACCACGTTCAGGATCACGGCCTTGATGCGGCGGACGCCGGCGGAGGAGGACTCCTCCTTCTGGATCTTGAACCCGCCCAGCTCGCCGGTGGTGCTGGCGTGCGGGCCGCCGCAGACCTCCATCGAGAAGTCGCCCATGGCGTAGACCTTGACCTGCTCGCCGTACTTGGCGGCGAAGAGCGCGGTCGCGCCGTGGGACTTGGCGTCCTCGATGGTCATGTTCGTGACCGTGACCGGCAGGTTGCGCCGGATCTGCTCGTTGACGATGTCCTCGACCTGCCGGAGCTGCTCGGGCGTCATCTTCTCGGGGTGCGAGAAGTCGAAGCGCAGGCGCTCGGGCGTGATGTTCGAGCCCTTCTGGAGCGCGTGCGGCCCGAGCACCTTGTGGAGCGCCTCGTGCAGCAGGTGCGTGGCGGTGTGCAGGCGAGTGGTCACGACCGTGTTGTCGGCCAGGCCGCCCTTGAAGGTGGCGTCGCCCTGCTTGGAGGTCTCCTGATGCTTCTTGAAGGCCTCCTCGTAGCCCGCGCGGTCCACGGCGAGGCCCTGCTCCAAGGCGAGTTCCTCGGTGAACTCAAGCGGGAAGCCGTAGGTGTCGTAGAGCTTGAAGGCGGTGCGGCCGGAGAGCGTGGGCTGGCCGTGCTCCTTGAGCGCGGTCGCAACCTTGTCGAATTCCTTCTGACCGGCTGCGAGGGTCTTCTCGAAGCGCTCCTCCTCGCCCACGAGTTCGGTGATGACGGTCTCGCGGTTCTTCTCCAGCTCGGGGTAGACGTGCTTGTAGTTGGCGATGATGATCTCGGCGAGGGCGCGGGTGTAGCCGGTGCCGATGCCGAGCAGCTTGGCGTAGCGCACGGAGCGGCGGATGAGGCGGCGCAGCACGTAGTTCGCGCCGACGTTGCCGGGCTTGACGCCTCCCTTGGGGTCGCCCAGGACGAAGACCGACGTGCGCATGTGGTCCGCGATGATGCGCTCCGCGCGCACGGCGGCGTCCTCGCTGTCGGGGCGCGACGTGGAAAGCTCCTTAATCTTGGCCATGAGGGGCGCGAAGAGTTCGGTCTCGTAGACGGTGGCGTAGCCGTTCATCATGCAGATGGTGCGCTCGACGCCCATGCCGGTATCGACGTTGCTCTGCTTGAGCGGCTCGTAGGTGCCGTCGGCGGTCTTGTTGTACTGCATGAAGACATCGTTCCAGATCTCGATGTACTTGCCGCAGTGGCAGCCGGGGCGGCAGGCCTTGCCGCAGGCGGGCTTGCCGGTGTCGATGAACATCTCGGTGTCCGGTCCGCACGGGCCGGTGGCGCCGGCGGGTCCCCACCAGTTGTCCTCTTTCGGCAGCGCGTAGATGCGCGACTCGGGTATGCCGAGGCTCTTCCAGATGGCGATCGACTCCACATCGCGCGGGACGTTGCCCTCGCCCTCGAAGACGGTGACGCTGAGCTGGTCGGGCGAGAAGCCTAGCACGCTCGTCAGGAATTCATACGACCAGGTGATCGCCTCTTTCTTGAAATAGTCGCCGAGCGACCAGTTGCCGAGCATCTCGAAGAAGGTCAGGTGGCAGGTGTCGCCGACCGCCTCGATGTCGCCGGTGCGCACGCACTTCTGCACGTCGGTCAGGCGTCGGCCCGCCGGGTGCGGCTCGCCCAGCAGGTAAGGCACGAGCGGGTGCATGCCGGCGGTGGTGAAGAGCACGGTCGGGTCATTCTCCGGGATCAGCGAGGCGCCGGAGATGACGGCATGGCCCTTGGATTCGAAGAAGGTGAGGTACTTGTCGCGGAGCTGGTCGGCTGTGAGTTTCATGGTTGTTATCAGGGTTCGGGGTTCAGGGTTCAGTTGGGCGTTACACGTTAATCGAAGCGTTGGGTCGCAATCTTACGGGTGCGATACACCGCCTTCTTCTCCTTGGCAAACCCGATGCGGGTCGTGGGTTTGGGAGGCGGCAGAAGCAAGGGTTCAAGCTTCTCGTACAAGTCGATGAGCGCCGCATCATGCGTGAGCAGCTTCTTGTCGATCGCCTTCAACTCCCGGCTTAAGCCTATTCGCTGCGCGAGGTGCTCGCGCATGCGGATGAACGCACGTATGACGAAGACGCTCATCTGCACGGCCGCAGGTGAGTTCAGAACCGAAGCGGCCATCACCGTTCCATGCTCGGTAAAAGCATATGGGAGTGACTTGGAAAACTTGAGATTGGCGAGGTGGTCACAATTTGTGACCACCTCTTGTTTCTCAAACGGTGTGAGTTGAAAAACAAAATCGATCGGGAAACGGTCGGAATTTCGTTTGACCGCTTGATTTAAGGCTTTTGTAGTGACCCCATAAAATCGAGCCAAATCAGTATCCAATATCACCCGAGTGTTGCGGATGACATGGATAACGGCTTCGACGGCATGAGCATCATACAACTTGGGCGTGTCGGGTGTTACGGGCATTGTTATAATTGCGCGTATTAACTGTTCAACTTGAGGTCACAATTTGTGATCTCAAGTTTGGAGAAGGTGGCCGCAAATTGTGACCACCTCTAGAGCGCTTATTCCGCGGCGTCGTCGGCGGCGGGCGGCTTGGCTTTGCCGATCGTGAGAATGGGCTCGGCCTTGATCCGCTCGATGATCTGGGCGACGAGTTCGGGGTGCGAGCGCAGGAACTCGGTGGAGGCGACCGACCCTTGGCCGATCTGCTCGGTGCCGAAACTCAGCCACGAGCCGCGCTTGGTGACCACGTTGCGGGCGAGGGCGGCGTCGAGCACCGAGCCCTCCCATGAGATGCCGCGGGCGTAGAGGATGTCGAACTCGGCTTCCGTGAAGGGCGGCGCGACCTTGTTCTTGACGACCTTGACGCGCGTGCGGTTGCCGATCACCGTGCCGGCGGGATCCTTGATCGCGCCGATGCGCTGGACTTGCAGGCGCACCGAGGCGTAGAACTTGAGCGCCTTGCCGCCGGGCGTGGTCTCCGGGTTGCCGAACATCACGCCGATCTTTTCGCGCACCTGGTTGGTGAAGAGGCAGAGCGTCTTGGTCTGGGAGATGGCGCTGGTGAGCTTGCGCATGGCCTGTGACATGAGACGCGCTTGGAGGCCCATGTGCGAGTCGCCCATGCTGCCGTCCAGCTCGGCCTGGGGCGTGAGCGCGGCAACGGAATCCACGACCACCACGTCCAGCGCGCCGCTCTTGACGAGCTGTTCGGTGATGGTGAGCGCCTCCTCGCCGGAGCCGGGCTGGGAGACCAGCAGGTCGTCGAGGTTCACGCCGATGCGGCGGGCGTAGTTGGGATCCATGGCATGCTCAGCATCGACGAACGCGGCGAGGCCGCCGCTCTTCTGGGCGTTGGCGATGATGTGCAGCGCCAGCGTGGTTTTACCGGAGGACTCCTGACCGTAAACTTCGACCACCCGCCCGCGCGGCAGGCCGCCCACGCCGAGTGCGAGATCCAGCGAAAGGGCGCCGGTCGGGATGATGGCGATGTTCTTCGATGCTTCCGCGTCGCCCATGCGCATGATGGCCGATTCGCCGAACTCTTTGCGAATCTGACTTAGAACCGCCTCCAACTGTGTATTGCTCGTTTTCTTCTCGGCCATAGAAATCTCCTGAAGCTATGCGTTAATAAAGTGGTTCAAGAATACCAAAAACGCCCCCCCGGGGGGGAGCGTTTTCTTTTGTTAGAGCTGAGAACGTTCAACGCGCAACGTTCAACGCTCAAGTGAAAGGCCGAGGCGTTCATTGTACGCTGAGCGTTGAGAGTTGAGCGTCGAGAGTTGAACGTTACTTCAAGACCGGCGTCAGCACCATGTTGCGGTAGTCGACGTCCGTGTGATCCCCTTGCAGATAAATCGGGCCGGGCTTGAACTCGTCGGAGGTTAATGCTCCGCCGGTGCAGCCGAGCACGGGCTGGTTGTCGATGATCGTCTTGCCGTTAAGGATCACGGTCAGGTGGCGGTCGACCAGCGTGATGTCGACGGTCTGCCATTCGCCGGCCGGTTTCTCGGCGGCCACGGAGGGCGTGATGCGGCTGTAGAGGGCGCCCATGTTATGCGAGTCAACGGGCTTGCCAAAGCTTTCGGCGACCTGGACCTCGTAGATGCCGCGCAGATACATGCCGCTGTTGCCGCCTTTGGGGACGCGCACCTCGGTCTTGAGGTTGAAGTCCTCGAATTCCGCCTCGGTGCGGATGTTGGTGCCGTGCTGGTTCTTGCCGTCCGGGCCCTTGACGCGGTTGCTGAGCATGCCGTCGGCGACGCTCCAGCAGTTGGGCGCCTTCTCGTTCATGACCTTCCAGCCGGCCAAGTCTTTGCCGTTGAGCAGAGAGACCGGGGTGCCGAACTTGATTTTTGACAGGTCGGGTTTCTGAGGAAGATCGGGGATCTTTTTGCCTACAAAATCGGCTTTGCCGACCTCTTTGCCCTCAAAATTGACCGTGCGGGTTGCAAGAGCCAACGTGTCGCCAGCGAGCTTGGCGGTGATCGTTTCGATTTTCGGACGGTCCTTGCCATCCTTTTTTTCTGTGCTCTTACGGATAACGACCAGCGCGCCATTTTCAACCTTGGTTTCGCTCACCGGCACGACGCTGCCGCCGCCCCAGAGGATCGCGCCTTTGAGCGTGCCGTCGGCCTGGGCCTCGACGCCCAGCCAGCCCGCGCCGCCGCCAGGGAGGGTCAGCGCCCAGCGACCGACAAAAGGCTTGGCCGCGTCACAGACATCTGCGGCGAACAGGGAGGACGCTCCGCACAGGAGCCCTGCGGTCGCGAGACCGCACACGAAAGCGAAAGAAGAGTTTTTCATAGTGCCGCTCATTGTCTCTTTTCCCTCCCGGCAGGTTCAAGCACAAAGTTCGGAAGAAAAGGCCTACTCCCACTCAATCGTGGCGGGCGGCTTGGAACTGATGTCGAAGACCACGCGGTTGATGCCGCGCACCTCGTTGATGATGCGGTTCGAGATGCGGGCGAGCGTCTCGTACGGCACGCGCGTCCAGTCGGCCGTCATGGCGTCGATGCTGTCCACCGCGCGCAGGGCGCAGACGTTCTCGTAGGTGCGCTGGTCGCCCATCACGCCGACCGACTTGACGGGCAGCAGCACGGCGAAGGACTGCCAGATCTCCTTGTAGTTCGGCAGCTTGCGCATCTCCTCCTGCACGCGCAGGTCGGCCTGCTGGATCAGGGCCACGCGCTCGGCGGTGACCTCGCCCAGGATGCGCACGCCCATGCCGGGGCCGGGGAAGGGCTGGCGGTCGAGCAGCTCGGCGTCCATGCCCATCAGGCGGCCCACGGCGCGGACCTCGTCCTTAAAGAGTTCGCGCAGCGGCTCGACCAGCTCGAACTTCAGGTCGGGCGGCAGGCCGCCGACGTTGTGGTGGCTCTTGATCGTCTGGCTGGGGCCTTTGAGCGGGCTGACGCTCTCGATCACGTCGGGATAGATGGTGCCCTGGCCCAGGAATTTGCAGTCCTTAAACTTGCGGGCCTGCTCGACAAAGACCTCGATGAATTCGCGGCCGATGATCTTGCGCTTCTGCTCCGGCTCCTCGACGCCCTTGAGCGCCCCGTAAAAGCGCGCCTTGGCGTCGACGACGTGCAGGTCCATGCCGAGCTTCGCGTGGAACATGGTCTCGACCTGCTTGTCCTCGCCGTAGCGCAGCAGCCCGTTGTCCACGAAGATGCAGTGCAGGCGGTCGCCGATGGCCTTGTGCAGGAGCACGGCCACGACCGACGAGTCCACGCCGCCGCTCAGGCCGAGCACCACGTGCTCGCCGCCGACCTGCTGCTTCAGCCGCACGACGGTCTCGTCGACCCAGGAGGCGAGCTCCCAGTCGCCGGTGCAGCCGCAGATCGAGAAGAGGAAGTTGTGCAGGATCTTGGTGCCGTGCTGGGTGTGGACCACCTCGGGGTGGAACTGGAGCGCGTAGAGGTTGCGGGCCTCGTTGCGCATGGCCGCGTTGGGGCAGGAGAGGGAGCGCGCGGAGGTCTTGAAGCCCTCGGGCATGGTCTCGACCTGGTCGCCGTGGCTCATCCAGACGTCGAACTCTTCGGGCAGGCCCGCGAAGAGGCGGCTGCCGGGGACGGTCTCGATGCGGGTGTGGCCGTACTCGCGGTGGGCGCCGGGCTTGACCACGCCGTGCAGCGTCTTGGCGGTGAGCTGCATGCCGTAGCAGATGCCGAGGACAGGGATGCCGAGGTCGAAGAGGGCGGGGTCGCAGAGCGGAGCGCCCTCCTCGAAGACGCTGTTCGGCCCGCCGGAGAGGATGATGCCTGCGGGCATGCGTTCGCGCAGCTTAGCCGCAGAGGTGTCGAAGCGGATGATCTCGGAGTAGACCTGCTGCTCGCGCACGCGGCGTGCGATGAGCTGGGTGTACTGCGAGCCGAAGTCGAGAATGGCGATCCATTTGTGCTGCATGAGGCGGGTTTCCTTTTGCCGGATGTGGACGGGTTCGCGCGTGGCCTTTTATAGACACTGGGTGCAACGAATGCAGATGTAGTTTAGTGTTTTACCGCTGAATTGGAAAGCCGAATCATGCGCCGAAGATTGCGCTTTCTGAAGAGGCCTGCAATCCGGTAAGCTAGCCGGCATGCACAGGATACAGAAGGCGTACGAGGCGTTGCGGGAACGGGTTCTGCGGGAGCGGGATCAGGCAACCGGTGTCTGGACGGGCGAGCTTTCGTCCAGCGCGTTAGGCACTGCGCTGGCCGTCAGCGCGCTCGGGGGCGGCGGCGAGGCAGACCGGAGGCTGGCCGAGGCGGGCGCGGATTGGCTGATCGCGCACGCCAACTCCGACGGCGGATGGGGGGACACGCCCGAGAGCGTCTCGAATCTCAGCGCCACGCTGATCGCAGCCGCCGCGCTGCGGCGGCCGCGAGTGAGGCGTGAGGAGTCAGAGGTCAGAGGTCAGAGGTCAGAGGTCAGCGGGCGGGAGGAGTGCCGCGACGCGTACTACAGCGTCCTGTCACGGGCGGAGGCGTGGGTTGCGGGGCGGGTGGGCGGCCTGGAGCCGGAGGCGGTCGCGTCGGCCCTGGCGAGGGCTTACGGGAAGGACCGCACCTTCGCGGTGCCGATTCTGGCATTTCTGGCCATGAGCGGGGCGGACGCGGGGGCGTGGAAAAGCGTGCCGCCGCTGCCGTTCCTGCTGGCGCTGTTGCCGCAAGGGCTGTACCGGTTTCTCCGCCTGCAGGTCGTGAGCTACGCCCTGCCCGCTTTGATCGCGGTGGGGCTGTGCCGCCACATCTGTGCGGCGCGGGCGCGCGGCGGGCTCGCATGGGGACGCTGGCTCGCGGGGCCGCTGCTGCGAAAGCTCGCGGCGCTGCAGCCCTCGCACGGCGGCTATCTGGATGCGATCCCGCTGACCGCCTTCGTGTGCCTGTCGCTGCGGCACTCGGGCTACGGCGAGCATCCGGTGGCGCAGAAAGGGCTGGCGTTCCTGCGTCAGGCGGCGCGGGGCGACGGGAGCTGGGCCATCGATTCGAACCTGCGGACCTGGGTGACGAGCCTCGCGGTGCGGGCGGTGTGGCGCGGCGGCGGGCCGGCGCAAAGGGAAACGGGGAAATGGAAGCTGGACGCCGGGGGGATCGATGATGCGGAGCGGGTCGCGAAGTGGCTGGTGAAGACCCAGTTGAAGACGAGGCATCTGTTCACGGGTGCGGCGCCGGGCGGGTGGGCGTGGACCGACCTGCCCGGCGGCGTGCCTGACGCGGACGACACGAGCGGGGCGCTGCTCGCGCTGAGGCGGCTCAAAGACGTCGGGTGCAGGACGGACGTGTCGGGGACCGTGCGCGGCGGCGTGCGGTGGCTGCTGGGCTTGCAGAATGCGGACGGCGGCATGCCGACCTTCTGCCGGGGCTGGGGTCGGCTGCCGTTCGACCGGAGCTGCCCGGATCTTTCCGCTCACGCGCTGGCGGCTCTGGCGGCCTGGCGCGACGTGTCGCCGCTGGCGGGAAAAGCTATGGAGCGGTTGGCCCGCTACCTGGAGCGGGCGCAGGAGGCGGACGGGAGCTGGGCGCCGCTCTGGTTCGGACATCAGGAGGCTGCGGACGGCAGGAACCCGGTGGTGGGGACGGCGCGCGTCGTGGACGCGCTGCGCGCCGTGCGCGGCGCGCAGCGCGAGTTAGGAGTGAGGAGTGAGGAGTTAGGAGTTGGGGGGATGCTGGCGCGAGGAGAGAAGTGGCTGTTGGATGCGCAGCACGAGGATGGTGGCTGGGGAGTGGGGCGTGAGGCGACGGTGGAGGAGACGGCGCTGGCGGTGATCGCGCTCACGGGCGGAGGTACGGCGTGCGCCGAGGCGGCGCGGAGCGGGTGCGACTGGCTGGCGGAACAAGGATCCGGCGGTTTAGGGCAGGCCGCGCCGATCGGGCTGTATTTCGCGTTGCTCTGGTACCACGAACACCTGTATCCTCTGGTGTGGTCGCTGGAGGCGCTGGGCGAAAATTTTAAACAGAAAGAGAGTACACATGTCGGATGACGGTATCGAACGGAATTTGGGCGAGCAGCCCATTGCGCGGATTATGGCCGGGGCGGGTATCAAGCCGCATGACCTGGTGACGGCGTCAAAGGTGCAGATGACGCACAAGATGGTGTCGCGCGCGTGCAAGGGGCGGCGGTTGACCACGAACACGCAGACGATCGTGCAGAATGCGCTGCAGAAGGTTACGGGCAAGACGTACAGGCTGGCGGACTTGTTCAACTACAAGGAAGAGCGATGCTGATTTTTTCTTGGCAATAAAGCTTTGGCACATGCGTTTATCATGCTTACAAAGACCTAACAGGTCAGAAACGAAAAAGGGAGATTACTTATGAAGCAGATCATGATGGCGTTCGCGATGATGTCGGCTCTGACGATGGGCGTGATGGCGGCTGATGAGGCTGCCGCAGGTGCCGAAAAGGGCAAGGCTAAGCATGCGGAAATGACCCCTGAGAAGCGCGAAGAGATGATGACCAAGCGTCTGGAGCAGATCAAGGCCAAGGACGAGGCTCAGTACAAAGAGCTGATCGCGCTGAAGGAGAAGGATCCGGTGGCTTTCAAGGCCAAGATGAAGGAACTGGGCAAACAGCACGGCAAGGGCAAGGGGCCTAAGAAGGAAAAAGACGCTAAGTAAGAAGCTTCTAGCGTATGTGTCGACAATAACGGTTCTGGGCGATTGCCCGGAGCCGTTTGTCGTTTCTTGTTCTGCCACACTCAATGGTCAGAAATAATGGGAACCGATAGCGGGGGAGACATGAGGCCAACATCTCGACGAGGATTCTTGACAACGGGTGCGGTCGCCGCAGGCGCGACCGTCGTGAGGCTTCCGGCATCTGCCGCGCCGGCGCAGGGAGGCCCGACGGCGACGCCGCTCATTCATGTGACCGATCTCTTTCACCCGCACGGCGACCCGGACGACCACTTCGACCTGGCGGTCGCGTACGCGCTGGCGCAGCGGGGCGCGTTCGACCTGCGCGGCGTGGTGATCGACTATCCGCCCGACTTCCGCGCCGGCGACCCGGCGGTCGTGGCGGTGGCGCAGATGAACCGGCTGACGGGGCTGTCCGTGCCGGCTTCGATCGGCACCTCGCTGCGGCTGAAGAGCCGCCGGGACGCGCTCCCCGAAGCGCCGCCTCAGGAGACGGCCGCCGTGCGCTTTATCCTTGCGCAGTTGAGAGCGGCGGAGCGCCCGGTCAGCCTGGTGTGCGTGGGGAACGCGGCCGACATCATCGTGGCGGCGTTGCGCGAGCCCGCCCTGTTCAGGGCAACGTGCGCGGGCGTGTCGCTCAACAGCGGCTCGGCGCACGACAACCCGGCCAAGCCCGAGCAGCTTGAGTTCAACGTCAAGCTTGACCCGGCGGCCTACGCGGCGATGTTCGACCTGCCCTGCCCGCTCTTCTGGTTCCCGTGCTGGCACACGACCGAGCAGCGCCAGAGCGGTGCGGAGGGGAGCTTCTACTGGCTGCCGCACCGTGATGCGCTCGCGGGTGTGTCGGCGGGACTGGCGAACTTTTTCGACTATCTGTTCGAGAAGTCCGCGAACCCGAAGTGGTTGCGCGCGATGAAGAGCCAGCCGCCCGTGGCGTCTTGGGAAAAGATCCTGGGCGACCGGCGCGGCATGTGGTCCACGGCCAGCCAGTTCGCGGCGGCGGGGCTGACGGTGACGAAAGACGGCGAGATCGTGCCGGCCAAGGACGCGGGCGACGCGGCGGTGTTCAGGCTGCTGCCGGTCGAGGCGACCTGCGCGGACGACGGGCGCACGACGTGGAAGGTCACCGAGGTGCCGACCGGCAGATGGATGCTGTCGGTCACGGACGTGGCCCGCTATCCGGCCGCCATGACGCGCGCGGTGGCGACGCTCTTCAAAACGTTCGGATAGGCCTTTCTATGCGTATTATGGGGAAGCGGATCTTTCATGTGGTGGCGGGGGCGGTGGCGTTCCTGGCAAGTAGCCCCGCTCTGGGCGAGTATGCCCTCTACGATGATTTCACGTGGCCCAACACCACGCTCGACAGGACGAAATGGTGGCGGGGTGGTTTGGCTGGCGTGGACGGCGGCCACGCCATACTGAACGAGTCGGACCTGACGTCTTCAATGATGTTCTCGCAAGGTGACTTCAAGTTTGTGATTGGCGGCCTCTCCTCCAGTTCCCAGGGGCTCTTTGGCCTGGGTGACATTGATGACGGTGACCCGTTCCTCGTTCTTTCCGACAACGGGGCCGGTTGGCGCTTTCACGTTCGGAACGGCTCCAAGATTCACACAGGCCCGGTCATCTCGTCCTCGCTGGCCAAGGGGGATGTGGTTGTGTTCCATTGGGACTCGACGGGTTCCCGCGTTTCGATAAACGGGGAGGTGAAGGACTCGCAGACCGCCGTGCATCCGCCCCGGATGCCGCTTACCCTGTTGGAGTGGAACAATGCCAGCACGAACGGCCAAATAATCTCGGACTCCGTCAGTTATTCGGCTTCCGCCGTTTCGGACACGAGGCTTTCGTTGACGACGCTTGGCGGATCAGACCGCACGACGGTGTTATCCGCCAGACTGGTGGAGGATGCGTTCGTGGACTGCTCGAACCCACGCACAAATTTCGCCGGAAGTGCGCATCAGATCAATGTCCGAAACTGCCGATATCACCCTGACCTCACCGGTGCGGGTGGAATAGTGGACGTCGGTCAGATGGGGTTGGTTCAGTTTGCCCTGCCACAACTGCCTGCCGGATGGAAAGTGACCCGCGCGAGGTTTGCGGGCGTCGTTGCCCAGAAACACAATTTATACGGCATGCCTGGATGGGCTCCAGCTAGGCCGATTGAGTTGGAAGTACTGGGCCTCAGCGCTAATCCTGATTTGAAAACGGTTACTTACACTGCCCTGCGGGATGCCACGGGCCTTGGCGTGATTACTGATTATACGGCTTCAGGCAGTGTCAATTTCACTTTCGGCAGGCAGGCTCAGTCGCTTGAAGTTCTGCGCTTCTGCACGTCCACGACGCCAGTTGGCAGTGTCTTGCAGTTCCCGGACACGCAAGGCGAGTTGTGCGCATTCGTGAAAAAGAAGATCAGTCCATCTGAGATGAGGGTTGTTACACTCGCCATTGGCCCAGGGCGCACTCAGGCCGTATCGGGGATGGAGTGCGACTTTAAGTTTTACGCCAAGGAGAATGTAACCGGCAGGGCCCCCATGTCGCTTACGCTAGAACTTGAGCAGGCGCAATAAAACGGGGGACACGATGACAACGCATGTGGCGGTTACAAGGCGAGCGTTTCTTAAGAAGACAGCGGCGTCGGCTGCCGTCTTTTCGATTGTTCCGCGGTATGTGCTGGGTGGGCCGGGGTTTGTCGCGCCCAGCGAGAAGGTCAACGTCGCGATCATCGGCGCGGGCGGGATGGGCATGCGGAATACCCAAAGCCTCCTGAATGAGCCCGAGGCTCAGGTCGTCGCCGTCTGCGACGTGGCCGAGCAGACCGACCTGACGGCCTACTGGTATAAATGTCATACCGGACGCAAGCCGACAAAGGCGCTGTTGGGAGAGAGAGAAGAATCACGGACGGTTCAGGGTTTCTAGATCAGGAGGGTCATGCGAATGCAGATTCACATCTCAGGAGAAGTGAATCTGTCAAACCGAGCGACGGACAGAGACACACAGTGTGGATTGGCGCACGCCAAGACCCGAAGACCCCAAGATGAGAAAGAGGTTCTCTTCTTACCTTTGGGTCTTCGGGTCTTGGCGTGCAAAAATGGCTGTTAGGTGAACTCTGGCAAACAGGCAAACAGGAAACCGGAGGATTCGGCAGTCACGAGGAGTTTTTCAAAACCGGAACCTTGGGAATCCCTTCCTGATTTCCTGATTTCAGATTCACCCACACTTCGCGAGGTGTGACTATGCCGGACAGAAGAGAGCAACTCCAGAGCGACCGCTGGGGTTGACCCAAACCCCTCGACAACACGGAAGAAAAGAGAGAGACTATTCCCAACAAGGCGACACCAAACCCACGTTCACATGCGGCTCACGGGTTCGGTGGTCGCTGGCGATCGAAAAGCACTATTCGGAAACCGTGGCCGGCTACAGGTGTGCGGAATACACGCGTGGAGCCCGTCGCGTCATTGGCGGTAAGAGCCGGTAAGGCCGCCGGAAACGCCGCCCGTGCCCGCGGGCTTCAATTGGGACCTGTGGCTCGGGCCGCGCGAGTCCCGCCCCTATCACCCGGCCTACGCGCCGTACATCTGGTGTGACTGGTGGGCGTTCGGAACCGGCTCTCTCGGGAATCTGGCCGTCCACAATCTGGATACAGCTTTCGACTACGGCGCGCGCCTGACGGAACTGGCGCTGCTGGGGAACATCGCGTTGCGCGTCGGCAAGAAAATCAAGTGGGACGCCGCCAACATGAAGGCCTCGAATGCGCCGGAGGCGGATGAATTCATCAAAGAGAGTTGCCGCAAGGGCTGGGAGTTGGCGTAACGGGGATATGTTCTACAAACACACGGTGCGATACTGATATTGCAGAGAGAAAAGGGAGGCATGATGAAAAGCAGGTGTTGGCTGGCGGGGGTGTTAGGGCCTGGCCGGCCCGGGCACTCCCGCACCGCCCGGCGACTTGACATAAGCGCCGTTATCCGCCCTTACCGTATCCCGCGCCCGCCGGAAAATGCAGCTTATACGTCCTATCCGTCGTTGCGGTAAAAATATTTTATGGTGCCATGCTTGACATGTGGCACCAAAAGTGGCACGATAGATGGCATGAAAGCCACCCACAGACCTGTGTCCGGAGACATGCGGGATCTTCTCGTGCAGATCGCTCTTGGAGAGGACTCCACCCGCCAGTTCAAGGTGGATGTCAAGAACCCCGAGTCGCTCGCGGCGGAAATGGTCGCGTTCGCCAACGCGGATGGCGGCCGCATCCTCATCGGCGTGGCCGACGACGGTTCTGCGAACGGCCTTGCCGCGCCGGAGGTGAGGCGCATCAACCAGCTCATCGGCAACGTCGCCAGCCAGCTTGTGCGCAGCCCCATTGAGGTGCGCACCGAAAACGTCGCGCTCGACAACGGCCGTGTCATCATCGTCCTCGACGTCCCCAAAGGCATCGACAAACCCTATTTCGATAAGAATGGCGTTATCTGGCTCAAGAACGGCGCGGATAAGCGTCGCATCAACTCCAGGGAAGAGCTTCGGCGCTTCTTTCAATTCTCCCCGCAGTTCCATGCCGACGAAATGCCCACCCGTGCGGGTGCCGACGCCCTGGACAAGCTGAGGTTCCGCGATTTTCTCAAAAGAGAATACGGTCGCGACTATCCGGATTCGCCCGGCGAACTCGCGGGCCTGCTCAAGAATCTCAACCTTGCCGACGATGAAGGCCGCCTGAATCTGGCTGGCGTGCTGCTGTTCGCCGAGCATCCGGATTGGATCGTGCCGCAGTTTATCGTCAAGGCGGTCCGCTTCCCGGGCAACGCAATCACCGCGGTGGAGTACGCCGACAGCGAGGATTTTGCAGGCCCTCTTGATAAAGTGTTTGCCGATGCGCTGGCTTTCATCATGCGCAATCTGCACAAAGTCCAGGAGGGGGGCGCGAGCGTGAACTCCCCCGGTGTTTCCGAGGTGCCCAAAGAGGTCTTCGAGGAGCTGCTGGTCAACGCCCTAGTCCACCGCGATTATATGGTCAGCGCCGCCATCCGGCTGCTGATATACGATAACCGCATCGAGATCATTAGTCCCGGTCACCTGCCGAACAATCTCACCGTGGAGAAGATCCAGGCCGGCAACTCCAACATCCGCAACCCGATCCTGATGTCCTTCGCCGCCAAGAAAATTCTTCCCTACCACGGTCTCGGCTCCGGCATCAAGCGCGCGCTGGAGAAGTGGCCGGATATCGACTTTCGCGACGACCGCGACGGTTGCCTCTTCGTCGCCACCGTCTGGCGCAGAGGCGCCAAGGGAGCGATTGAGAGGGACCCGTTGTCAGCACAGTTGCGCGACGTATCCGGGGAAGTGAGCGAGGGCGGGGCCAAAGCGGGCTCTTATGGTGTCAGTAACAGGCGAAATGGCACTATAGATGGCGTGAGTGGCACCAAGAATGAGCAACGCGTTCTTTCGGCGTGCCGCGAGAAGCGCTCGGTGACCGTTGACGAGCTGACGGTTCGGCTGGGGGTTTCCGTCCGCACGGTCAAACGGGTTCTTTCCGCCTTGCAGAACCAAGGGCGCCTCCGCCGTGTTGGTGGTCGGAAATTCGGTTACTGGGAGGTACACCCGTAGGTCTTGAGGTGGTGCGCGACGGGCGCTCGGCTCAGCACAGAGTATGCAGGTTTCTTCATAACCGCGTGTTTCTGCCTTGATGAAACACGGCGTTATGTTCTACAACCATACGGTGCGATACGGATATCGCGGCGAGAAAAGGGAGGCAGGATGAAACGCAGGTGTTGGCTGGCGGGGGTGTTGGCGGTTGCGATGGCTCAGGCCGAGCCGCTCAAGCTGATTTTCGACACGGACATGGGCAACGACACGGACGACGTGATGGCGTTGTGCATGATCCACAACCTGCAGTCGCGCGGGGCGGTGGAACTGCTCGCCGTGACGATTACCAAGGATCATCCGCAGGCGGCGGCTTTCGTGGATGCGGTCAACACCTTCTATGGCCGGCCCGACACGCCGATCGGCGTGGTCAAGGGCGGCGCCACGCCGGAGCCGGGAAAGTTCAACCTGCTGGCCGACGTCAAGAACGAGGACGGCAACCTGCGCTACCCGCACGACCTGATGAGCAGCAGCGACGCGCCGGAGGCGACCGGGCTGATCCGCAAGCTGCTCGCGGCGCAGCCGGACAGCAGCGTGGCGCTCGTGCAGGTGGGGTTCTTCACGAACTTCCAGCGCCTGCTCGAGTCCCAGCCCGACGCGGCCTCGCCGCTCAATGGAAGAGACTTGATCGCGAAGAAGGTCAAGGTGTTCTCGGTCATGGCGGGCGCGTTCCAGACCGTGAACTGGGATACGCGGCACCTCGAATACAACGTGGTCAAGGACGTCCCTGCGGCGCAGAAGTTGGCCAAGGAGTGGCCCTCGCCGGTGGTGTGGAGCGGTTTCGAGATCGGCGTGGCGGCCGCGTTTCCGCACGAAGCAGTGGCGCGGGACTTCGGCTATGTGCAGCACCATCCGCTGAAGGAGGCCTACTATCTTTACAGCGCGCCCGACCACGACCGCCCGACGTGGGATCCCACCGCGCTGCTGTATGCGGTCTATCCCGACCGCGGCTATTTCGACCTCTCCCCGGCCGGTAACGTCACGGTGGAAGACAACGGTGCGACATGGTATCGCCCGTCCAAAGACGGCAAAGGACGTCACCGCTATCTGGTGATGCGGCCCGAGCAGGCCACCCGCGTGCGCGAGGCGATCGTGCAGCTTTGCGTGGCGCCGCCGGCGCCGCCGGCCAAACTGAAAGCGCTTGCGCGGATCGCCGGAACTGCTATAGAGTGAAGGTGAAGGAGAGATTGGGGATGCGACTATTCAGAGGAGTGGCGTTTTGGGTTGCCGTCGGCTGTGTGTTGACCGGGCTCTGTGCGGAAGAGCAGCGCGGCCAGATGGAACTGCTGGGAACGAATGTGGTGTCGCTGGGCACCTATCCCAACACAGAGGATCGTGTGGTCCGCGTCCAGCTTAAGAACATCGGCGCGTCACCCCTTCGCATCGTGCGCGTGGTCATGACCTGCAAGTGCATGAAGCTGGGCGCTTTTCCGGAGGTGCTCGCTGCGGGCGAGACCGGCGACGTGTACGTGACGATCGCCAAGAATGAGCTGGCCGGGGCGTTCGAAAAGATTTTCATCATCGAGTCCGATGATTCGGTCACGCGCAGCATCAAAGTCAAGATCGCGGGCTACGCCAAACCGCTCTTTCTGGTCACCTGCGACGCGAAGACGGCGCTGGGGCCGGTTGACCCCGGAACCGTGTGGACGGGGAAATTCACGGTGGCCGCGACCGAAGCGGGGATCTCCCTGGGTTCGCCGGCAATCCAGGACCGGGGGGCGCAAAGCGACTACACCACCCGCACGAACCGGCAGGACGGGCTTGTGTACGAGGTGGCGCGCACGGTGACCTTTCACGGCGAGGGCATCCTTGAAAGCGCGCTGGTCTTTCCCATCCTGCGTGTGGACGGGGGAACGTCCCTGCCGGTCCGCCTGATGGTCGAGGCCGTGCGCAAGCGGCCGATCAAGGCGGTGCCGGACCGGATCCAGGTGTCCCTGACCGCCGTGCCGCTGAAGCGCCGGCTGCTGTTGACCATCGATTCCGCAACGCCGCTGGAGCTTGGCAAACTCAGTTGGAAGACAAACGTGGAAGGCCTTGAGGTGCAGCCGCAACTGTCAAAAAGCGGCAAGGGCTTTATGGTGACGCTCACGTTCCCCGCCGCCAGCGTTTCAACGATCTGCAATGCGGGCGGTGAGAAGATGACCTTCCTGTATGGAGATTGGCCGATCGACGTGCCGATCCAGTCCGGCAACTGAGGCTGCGATCCACCGCCGGCAGGGACGGTTCCCCGAGCCCTCCGCAGGGCTGCGCCGCGACACGGGGGACACGCGTGGACCGGCGGCGGGTTCGGGGACCCCGCCCTACCCCGAGATCGCACGGCACGCATTAGAGACACGTCCTAACTTACCCTGTAACTTCAGGTTATTTGCCCACGAATCACGCGAAGCACACGAATTGAATCAAGCCGTCCCATTCGCGTCATTCGTAATTCACGGAAAAAAGTTACCCCTTGTTTGTTCCCGCCCCCGCAGGCGGCGCACTTGCCACGGTCTCAAAAAAAATCGCGAAAGCACCAAAACCCGCTTGCAACAGGACACGCCATCTGCTAACCTAACTGTGTCTTGAAGCACCAACCAGGTTCCGGACGGGTGTCCGGTGGGGGTATGATTTTTTCATCACCCTAGGGGTTGACAGTATCTTACGCATGTGTTAGAGTTTTATCGATTTTGAAATCACCAGCGATGTTTTGTAGTCGCCATGGGGTTTCAAATGGGAAACAACAAAGGAGTACTCCATGAAGAAGTTGATGATGTTTGCTGCCGCGATGACGATCGTGGGTAGCGCATTCGCCGAAGTCGCCGCTTACGACTACAAAGCGACGGTCAAGAACGTGAACATGAAGAAGACAACCGTGCGGCTCACGGGCAACAGCACGAGCACAACGGTCTATATCAAGTTCATTCAGTCGAGCAGCCTTTACGGTTACTTGATCAACAGCTGTGACAACTGCGGCACCGTGGCGGATGACGGCGAGGGTTTCCTCGTTGTCGCGAACAAGGCCGACACCGCCAAGCAGCCGAAGATTCTGCCGGCCGACTTGACGGTCAAGTGGTGGAATCCCAAGATCAACGCAACCAAGACCTACGAGGCCGAAGGCTATTTGTTCGCGGGTAAGGGCAAGGCGGATTATCCGTTTGCGTCAGTTGCGGCAGCAGGTGTGTATGAGTTCGGAGCGCCTATTGCTGAGGGCGGCGGTTCAACGCGGTTCCTGTTCGGCACGTATAACGACTATGAGTTCGATTCAACCGGTACGCCGGTTGCGTTTTTCGACACGTGGTTGGATGCGGCTGGTTTCGGTAAAGCGTTGACCGATTCCACGGATGGCGGTTGCGGCGTCGGATCGAGCTGCACGGCCCTCTCGTCGCTGAGCGGCAGTGTCATCGGCGGGCTGTTCATCTGTCATCCGAATGGCTACCCGCTCAGTGTCATACAGCCTTATGAGGGTTTCCTCTGCTTGGCATGGATCGGGACGACGGACGTCATCTCCGGAACTTGGTCGATCAAGCGCAACACCAAGCTCGCCCCCGTGGCGTTGACAACGGCTGAAGCGGCCATCACATTGGGTGACACGGAAACTGACGCCTATGTGAACGGCGCGGCCAAGGCGATCAGGGCTGGTTTCTCGTTCATCGATACCGCAACGGGTGCGGCAAGACAGAACGGACTGGTCAACGCCGCGTTCGCTGCTGAATATGTGCT
This sequence comes from uncultured Lentisphaeraceae bacterium, assembly GCA_964390795.1. Taxonomy (GTDB): domain Bacteria; phylum Verrucomicrobiota; class Kiritimatiellia; order RFP12; family UBA1067; genus CAYMLQ01. The sequence goes on along the minus strand of CAYMLQ010000001.1, from coordinate 42,604 downwards.
CCCTTAAGTGTCTGGATGCTCGTATCAGAGTTTAAACGGGGAGGCGGTCAACCGCCTCCCCGTTTTTTACGTTTTTGAGGGTTGACGAAACAAAAGCGGTTTGGTATCAATTAATTCGACCTGTATTATAAGGATTGGTAAAAAATGAGACTACTGACGAAAGTTGCTTTGGTTTCTTGCCTTCTCGGTTTTACCCTGACGAGCGTTGCGACCACCATTAATCCGGATGGCCCCGGGGTGGGTGAGTGGACGTCGGATTTCTTGGAGGCGCGTGAATTCGCCAAGAGTCAAGGTACGTTCTATTTAATCAATTTAGGGCGTACGAGTGGATGCGCGTATTGTGACGGGACAGCCATCTCGCTCTATAGCAACCCAAGTTTCTACGAGTGGTCCCGTACCAAAGGCATACCGCTTGTCTACGCGGACTACAACAAAGGCGAAGGCGATCCGCTCGTGGGCGAGGTGCGCAGGCGGTACCCGGAAGTCGTGAACTTTCCGTCTGTCATCATTGTCGACGGGCGTGACAGCGTGACCAAGCATGGGTTTTTCTTGAACATTACGGGTGGACGTTATAACGGCGTGACGCTGACGCCGTTTAATGAACAGACGTTTGTGTCCATGGTGGATGGTTTTCTCAATCACCGCGACGACATTAGGTCGAAGGCGACGCCGCTTTTCGCCACCGCAACAAGCCAGAGCGAACGGCTATGCAACCAGTACGGCGAAAATTCGCTGGATGCGAAATACTATGCAGCCTCGAAGCGCTCACATTTGTTTTCCGACACCAACGACTGGTTCTGCGTTACGAATGTGGTGAAAGATAAATGGTATCAGTTTAAGGCGACAGAGGTACGCGACCCGGCGAACATCGGAAGCGTGGTCTTCTACTCTGGCAAGACTAGCACAAACATAGTGCATACCGTTGCCTTGAATCAGTTTGCGCAAGACGGATATCTCTATCAGGCCACCAATTCAGGCATCCTCTACCTTCAATTTACCCGTGTGGCAAATGTTGTCACTGCGGCGGTGGCGTATACGTTGAACTACCAGGTCGTCGCGAAAAAAGAGGATGCTTACGGGTTCACAGCGCCAACGGTCTCGATAGAGGATACGAATTCGGTTGTCACGGTTGCTGTCTTCCGAACCAATCAGTTCGACGAGGCCGCGCAGGTGGCCTACACGCTCGAGGACGGCACAGCGAAAGCGGGCACAGACTATCTGCAGCAAGGCGACGGCTTTGTACGTTTTGCGGCCGGAGACGTGACGCAGCACCTGAGCGTTGCGATCATCAACGGGCTTTGGCGGGGTGACCGCGCGTTCTCCATTTCGTTGAAGTCGGACGGGTTGCCTGCAGCGGGTTGGACAAACCTAGCCGTGATCGTCACCGAGGTCGAGCCCGCACTCGACGCGCGAGACGCAGGCTCGAGCGACGACGTGTCCGAGACAGCCACCCGTCTTGCGGTCACCAGCGGTGTGTGGCCGCTCGTGGGCTCGCTGAACGCAGGGGATGCGCAGGACTGGGTCGCCCTCACCAACCTGATTCCCGGCATGCGCTACCGCGTGTCGGTTGCGAATCAGGCGGCCAACGTGCAGGATCTGACCGCCAGTCTCTATACGAACGCGGTCGCCGGCGCCGAAACCGTGGTTCAGCTCTGGCGGCAGGTCGCCTTGAATGCCTCGGACACGACCAACTTCCTGTTTACTGCTGCCAGTACAAATCGTGTTTACCTGGCGTTGACGCGTGCGGCGTCCCAGCCTGGTGTGCCCGTCGGCGTCCGGTACGCGCTGACCGTTGCCGAATGGCCGCTGCCGGTGGTCGGGTTCCGCTCCAGGCAGGTCGGCCCGCTGAGCGTTCCGGGCACCCTCTCGCTGGAGCTTGTGCGCACCGTCCAGACCGGCGAGGTTACGCAGGTCACCTACCGCACGCTTCCCGGAACGGCCAAGGGGAGCGTCGACTACACCGCGAAAACCAGCACGGTCGCATTCGCTGCGAATGATCTGACCCGGCCGCTCACGCTCGACCTGCTTGACAAAAATGCGAGCTGGGTCGGCCAGCGTGACTTCACCGTCGAACTGGTGCCAACTCCGGACTTCATTTCTAACGGCACGAACAGCGTCACGGTCGTTCTCGCGTCCGACCCGGAGGTGGACGTCGCCGATTCGTATGACGGTGTGCAGGGGACGACCCACCCGCTCGCGTTTGCGGATCAAAACACGCCCTCGGGCGAGCGGTATCTGAGCAAGTCTGACACCAACGACTGGTTCTACTTCTCGCCGGTCACGCCGGGCACGTATTACCGCTTCCTCGTCAGCGACTATCAGGTCAAGGGCAACGCGGCACCTGTCGCGGACTTCTTCTATCAGAATCTGGTGCCGGTTCCCGCCGCCTCGGGGCTTCCGCTGGCCACGCTGACCACCAATCGGCTGGTGCAGTTCGGCGATGCCGCCACCAACGGGGTCTGGCTGCGCATTTCGCGTGCGGCTGAAGAGACCGCGTATGTCCGTTACACGCTCAATTACCGCGTGTGGATCAGGCCGGCCGTCAGCTTCCAAGCGGCCGCGGTGACCGCACAGGACACCGACAGCGCCACAGCGGTGACGGTTCTGCGCACAGGCAACACGGAAGAGACCACCACGGTCCATATCCTGACGGAGGGACTTGCTGGAGGCGAGGCCTCGGCCGACTACACCTTCGAGGCCCAGCCCGAGGCGACCAACCGGATGTTCACGATTAACCTCGCGCCCGACACCCGCAACCTGTGGACGGGGGACCGGTCGTTCGGCGTGCGGCTGTCCGCCGACGGTGCCGTGGAGATGGGTGTCACAAACGCGACGGTTACCATTCAAGAGACGGACGCGCAGTTCGATGGGCGCGATGGCGCAGACGGTTCGCGCGACGGCACACGCGACGCTGGGGCGGAGAACACCGAGCTGCATCTCGCGATGGCCCGTTTGAATCAGTCGGTGGCCGGCACGCTGAACGGCGCCGATACGGCCGATTGGCTGGTCTTCACCAACCTACAGGCCGGCTTGCGTTACCGCGTCAGCCTGACGAACCTGGTTCAGGAGGGTGTCGCCGCGTCGACCGCCAAGGCCGTCTTCTACACCAACGCGAACGCGTGGCTTGAGGTTCCGCTGTCCACCCTGCTGACGAACCGCATTGACTTCCAAGCGTCGGCCAGCGGGTGGCTGACTGTGGCGCTCGTGAGAGAGACGGATGAGGCGTCCTGCGTCCAGTACGGGCTGCTTTACCGCGAGGTGCCGCGGTGCGCCCTCGGCTTCACCTCCAACGCCGTGACCGTGAGCGAGTCGGATCGCACCGTCGTGCTGCGAGTCCGGTGCGAGGCCGAGGATGTTCTGGAAGGGCTGGTGACCGCACGGGTCTCGACCCGCAACGGCACAGCCACCGCAGGCAGCGATTATGCCGCAACGAATGTGACCGTTACCTGGGGGCCGGCGGATCTGTCGGACAAGAGCGTGACCCTGACCCTGCTGAAGAAGGACACGCTGTGGGAGGACGCCGAGACCTTTTTTGCGGATCTTGCGGTTGATCCCGACACGGCGCAGGAGCTGGACGGGCTTGCTCTCATGACGGTGACGCTGACGGAAAAGGACAGGCCGACCGCGCCTCTGCTTGCGTTCGCCGGTATCGGCGAGGGAAACAACGCCTTCTCGCCGAGAGTCCCTATTGAGGCCAAGGAGGGCGATCAGCTGATCTTCTGGCTCAAGCGGACCGGCAAGAACTCGGGCGCAGTGACCTCCGTCCTGTCCTGGGTGGATGGCACGCTGAAACTGGGCCAGACCAATGCGCTGTGGGCCAGCATGGAGGACGGGCTCAAGCGGGTGGAGGTTCAGGTGCCGACCAAGGCAGGCTATCAGCAGGCGCGCAAGGTCACCCTGACGCTCACCTCGCCGAACGCCAGCGTGGCGGGAGGCGCAAACCTGGCCATGCTGAACGTGACCGACGACGTGTTCACGCAGACCCTCGCCGCTTACGCCGGCGATGTGACGCGCGTGCCGTTCAGCGCCGCAGCCGGCGCCTGGTTTGGCACGGGTGAAGACGGGACTGTCCTTCGGTGCGCGCCGCCTGCCTCAAGAAGCGGCTCTTCGGTGATGACGGCCAAAGTGACGGGGCCGGGAACGATCCTGTTCAATGCGGACACCACCAATGCCACCGGCAACGGCTGCACCTTCATCGTGAAGGCCGGCACGCGAGTCGCGCAGACCGTGACGAACGGGGCGAACCGTGTCTGGGTGCCTGCTGGCTTGCAGACCGTGACGTGGACTTTCAAGCGCGGGGCGACCGACGCCAGCGCGGGCGCCTACGGCTGGGTCTCTGACATCGAGTGGGTCTCGGACGACGCCCGCGAGACGACCGGAGCGTTCAACGGTTACGCGTGGCGGGGTGAAGCCGAGGCGACCGTACCGGAAGAGTACGGAGTGGCCACGCTGACGGTCGACGCGGCGGGAAAAATCACGGGCAAGCTTGTTTTTGCGGTCACGAATTACGCTTTCGAAGTGACTCGCCGCTACAGTGAGCCAACGCAAGATGGCTGGTATGCCGCAACCAACCTGATCGCGAAAGCCTCTAAGGGAACCAACCGGGTGGTCTTGACCCTGCTGGTGAATCCTACCAACGGCTGCGCGGAACTCGCGGACGGCGAGGGGGCGTTTGGGGCCAGGCTCTACCGGAACGGCTGGGGCGACAGGCCGCTGAGCGCGGCGCGGGCTGGGGCGGCCGGGATTGCCGCCGGCTACTATACGACGGTGCTGCCTCAGGCGAACGGCGCCGGCGACGACGACTTCGGAAGCGGTTATCTGGCCCTCACGGCCACCAGCAACGGAGCGGTCAAAGTGGCGGGCAAGCTGGCGGACGGCGTGACCGTCTCCTCAAGCGCGACGCTGCTGCTTGACGCGGACGGCGTGGTGTTCGTCGCGCTGTTCACCGCGCCCTCTTCCTACATGGGCGGCTCATTCTTCGGTTTGGCCGAGTTCGTGCGGCCCGACGCTGAAGGGCCGACTGTCGTGCGCCCGCTGAACCGCGAGGCGCTCCTCTGGGAGAGCCACAACGCGCAGGCCACGCGCGAATACGGCGTGGGCTTTAAGCGGGAGACAGGCTTGTACGGCGGCTGGTATGACACGGTGGGCAACCTGTACCGGTATTATGCTGGCATGACGTTGGCTGTCGGCACGGCGAACGAGCCGACGCCTGTGTTGATCTCCGGAACAAACCGGTATGAGTCGGTCTGGTGGGATCCGGATGGCCTGTCGCTGACACCCGTCACCAACCGTTACGGTGTGATGACCGGTCTCGCGGCACCGAAGGTCGGGACGCCTGTGAAAGCTGGTGCGGCTTACGACTACAAGGCGGTTACAAACAACACGATCGGGTTGACGATCAACCTGACGCGGTCGACGGGTCTGTTCAAGGGGTCATATAAGGCATGGTTTGACTATGTCACAACGCACACTTCAAAAGCGATCGCGTTCGAGGGTTTGCTGACTCCCGTGCGCGAGGATGCCGAGGATGGCAAGGAGGGATGCGGTTTCTTCTTGTGGGCGGACAAGAGTTCGTACAAGAATGCATCGAACCGGGATGTCGCGTACCCGTTCAATTGGTCGTACGATTTCCTGTTGCTGTCGACACCGGTGGAACCGGTCGATCAGTAACGGCACATGGTCGCACCCTTTTCGTATTCTTCTGGTACCAACCGACGAGTGTATGGACAGGACGCGCGAAGGTAGGGACGCCTCCCCGCAGCCGTCCGCAGGGCACGGCGGGGGCCGGCGGCGGGTTGCGGGGAACCCGCCCTACCCGGCGCGACACGACACGCACGCACAACGGGCTAGCGAAGCCTGGTAGGGACGCCTCCCCGCAGGCGTCCGCAGGGCAAGGGGCCGGCGACGGGTTTGCGGGGAACACGCCCGGTGCGACACGACACGCGAAGTTCCTCCGGCCCTAACGGCGCCCACCTGTTTGCCCTGTTGCTGTCCAAATGACCCGTTGACAACAGGGAACTCACGTGGTTAAATTAAACCTCTTTATTGAACGTGACCTAGCAACCGAGGAAGAATCGCGAAATGTCTGTGTGCAGAAGTATGATCATCTTTTTTCCAGCTTTACTGTCGTTCGCCCTTTTGGCGCTTGTCGGCTGTGGTAAAAGCAAGTCCGGAGAACAGGTCGCGGTACAGCCGGCACATTCCGCGAGCAACCGTGTCGACGCTGCGCTGCTGGGCGCCGGATCGAACGGCGTCTCCAAGACGATCGAGCAGATGGCTCCGGAAGACGTGATCATTTCCGTCAACGGTACGCCGCTGAGGCGTAAGGACTACGACCTTGCGATGAAGCGGATCGTCAAGCAGATCTCTGAGACACCGAATGCGCAGAACGCTCAGAAACATGCGATGCTGCGCATGGCGGTTCAGACCTTTATTCCCCGCTTTATCAGCACGCAGCTTCTGATCCAGGATGCCAAGCAGCGGAAGGTGCTGGGCGAGGAGGAGGTGCGGAAGCGTGCCGAGGAGTTGATCGCGGCAGCGGCGAAACGGGAGCGCCAGGAACTGGACGTGTTCAAAAAGGCGTTTTTCGGCGGAGAAGAGGCTTTGTTGAAGGAGGCCGAGCAGACAGTGTGGGTCAGTACGCTGATCGCGACCAACATCCCCCCAAAAATCAAGGTGGACGATGCGTTTATGGAGGCCACCTACGCTGCGATTCGTGGGGAACAGGCGGCTATCGACGCGACCAATGCGCTGAAGATCGCCCGGCTTAAAGGGTGGCGCGAAGAGATTATCAAAGGAACCGAGTTCGGCACGCTTGCCGATCAGCACTCCGAATGTCAGCGCTCCGCGCCAGGCAACAGCGGTTACTGGGGCGAGTTTGAGCGTACCGAGTTTCAGAATCTGAAGATGCGGGCGGCGGTCTTCGCGCTCAAACCGGGCGAGGTCAGCGACGTCCTCGAAGACGACGAAGGGTTTCATTTGGTCAAAATGCTGGAACATATTCCGGCCAAGAAGAACGATAAGGGCCGTGTGATCGAGCCGGAATCCCTTAAGTTGGCGCATATTCTCCTGTGTCGCGAGCCAGCGCCGGAACTGGCCGCACCGGCAAGTCTTAAGGCGGATCTGACCCAGCAGATGCAGCAGCAGGCAATCGACGCCTATGTGGAGAATTTGAAGGCGCAGGCCGCGATCGTTTATCCGAACGGGACGAATCTGTGGACACGGGCGGCGAAGCCGCAGCCCAAGCCGCCGCAGGTCCAGCCGCCGCAGAAATAGTGTTTGGTTCGAAAAGGTGAAACGTTGGAGGGCGAGATGAAACAGTCAGTCAATCAGAGTGTCGTTATTGTCAAGAATGGGGTTGTCCGGTTTCTACTGTGCGCGGTTGCGGGTGTTTGCCTGGCGTGGCCGACAGTGGTGCTGGCCGCGACGGGCGACAGCCGGACCACAGCAGCCCTGCTGACTGTGGGTAGCTCTGAAAGCAGCAAGACCGTGAATCTGGCCGACGAGAAGGTGGAAGGCGAGCTTTCCGGCTGGGGTGTCTATTATTTTAAGGTCTCTCTGAAACGGGGAACAGAATATACGTTCTGGACTTCCGCGACCAGTGGGGACAGCGTCGACGCGTCTGTCGGCCATGTTGTGGCTGGTGAGCTTTGGACGGCTTTTTCCGGCTGGCCCGCCCGCGACGCGAAGAACGTTTGGCTGCCGATCACCGCTGCTGATTGGGAATACGACGAGGAATTGACATCCGGCACCTACTATCTGGTGCTTTCGGGCGAGGTCGATCAGAGTGTGACGCTGAACTATGTGGCGGCGGCCGTGACCGAGCCGATCCCCGTGGGTACGGATGAGAACCCGGCGACGATTTCTGTCGGAACCAATCTCGGCGCAACGACGGCCAACCTGCATGACGGGTTCTACTATTTCAACATGACGCTGACGTTGGGCAACAAGTACAAATTCTGGACTGAAAAAGGAACGCAGGACAATCTGGGCTTCGATATCACGATTCTGGAGGGGGAAGGGGTCACCGAACCCGTCGTGATCGAGGGCGATTGGACGGACGAATATAATAACAGCAAAATCGTTGTGCCTGCGCAGACCGGACGTCATCAGGCGATCGTGGCGGGCGTCGACAGCGCACAGTTCACCTTCAAATACCAGGTGATTCCGGCGCGGCTGCCAGTCGCCCACGCGAGCGCGATCATCCTCGGGGCACCGACCGTGGTTGGCGTGGAGACGAACTTCATTCCGTTCGCGCGCAACAATCCTACCAGCGGCTTCTTTGACCCGATCATCGACGAGCAGCTTTTCAAGGTCACGCTCACCAAGGACTCGATCTATGTGTTCGAGACGTCCGGCGACGAGGTGCCGGACGGACTGGTGATGGAACTCTACGATGCCAAGGGGACGGTGTTGCTGGTGAACCGCCACAAGGCTCAGGGTGACTCACAGACCGGCATCGCGTTCAAGGCGCCAGCGACCGGCGACTATTGGGTGGGAGTGTGTCAGGATCTGGAGGAGCCCACCGGGGAGGTCGACTGCGTCTTCTCCGCGCGCAAGCTGGCGGCTGGCGCGGCTGGGCAAGCGGACGACTGGGATGCCGGCGATGATGCGTACGCGGGTGCGGCGGGTCTCGCTCCGCTTCCCGGTGCGGCCGGGGACTCGGCCGTGGCTGCGGGCGCCGCACACGGGCCGCACACCTTTGGGCTCACGGACTGGGCCGACTGGTTCAGGATCGACGCTCGCAAGGACGTCTCGTACAAACTCCAGGCTGTGGCCGAGGGATTTGACGATTTCACGCTCGCAGCGCACATCTACACGCTGAGCGGCACGACCCTCAAGCCGTTTGCGACACTTGGCGATCTCGCGACTGGAGGCACGTTTACTGCGACGGCGAATGGGTCCTTCTATATCCAGGTGTTCGTTCAGGACGGGCAGGGTGTCGACTATGGGCCCTATACGCTGTACGCGCTGGCCTATAAGGCGGGCGCGTCGCTTGGGATGCTTCAGGTGAATATCGGCGGGCCGACGGCGGCCGATGGAGCCTCTTGGTCGCTGGTCTTAGACGGCGCCTCCGCGCCGAAGTACCCGCCGGGAGCCACGATTCTGGTGGCCGGTGCGCAGACGGTGAAGTTCACCCCAGTGACCGACTGGGCCACGCCCGCGAATCAGGCCGTGACCGTGAACGCCGGTGCGACGCCGACCGTCGTATCGGTCAACTACAACGATACGTCCGACCCGAAGGACGACCTTCCCGCCACGGCGACGGCGCTGACGCCGACGAACAAGAGCCAGAAGCGCTCCCACAGCCTGTGGGAGGATGACGCTGCGGACTGGTTCAAGGTCACCTTCAAGACCGATTCCTATTACACGTTCACGTTGTCGCCGTACACGGGCGCACCGTGGATCACCCTCTATCGGGCGGATCTGACCACCGTGGTGGGAGAGGGGACGAGCATTCGGCTCCTGCCGGAGGTCGCGGGTACCTATTATGTGAAGGTCGGGCACGAAGACTCGGAAAATTCTACGGACAGCGCCTACACGCTGAACTACCTGGCGCAGACGGTCGGCACCGTGAAGTTTGAGAAGGCCGCGTATACGTACAAGGAGGGGACGCCGACCGCGCTCCTCAAGGTGCTCCGGAGCGCCAAGGACGGGCGGATTCGTGTGCGTTACCAGACCCAGCAGATCACGGCGGTGCCCGGAACCGACTACAAACCGGTGAAGGGGTATCTGGAGTGGGCGAACGGGGATTCCCTGGCTAAGACGATCTCGGTGCCCCTGATCCCGGATCTCCGTCCGGGCTGGGACAGTGACCGGACCTTCTCGGTCCTGCTCGAGACGGTGCCGGAGGGCGAAGTGGAGGCGGACGAGCTGGTGCCGCCGTTCGCGGCACCGACGACCGCAGTCGTCACCCTGACGGAGATCACGAAGAAGGCACCGGGCAAACTGGGATTCAGCGGTTTCGGGTCTGACGCGGAGCAGATCAACGCCTTTGCGAACGCCAAAGCCCCGGCCGTTACGGTTGGCGCAGGCGGCGCGGTGACCCTGTGGATCGCCCGCGCGGACGGCGCGGACGGCGCCGTTTCGGTCACGGCGGGAACGGTCGCTGGCACGGCTTTGGCGGGCACGCATTTTGAGGCTGCATCCGAGACCTTGGAGTGGGAGGCGGGCGACCTCTCGCCCAAACCGTTTACGGTAGCCACGCTGACCACCGAGGACCCGTTCCTGGCGGCCAAGGCGTTCACGGTCAAGCTGACGGCCGCGTCCGGCGGAGCGACGCTCGGGGCCGCCTCGGTGGCGTTCCAGATCCGCGACCCGTCCGTCGCGCGTACGCTCGAGGAGTGGGTGGCTGCGGGCGGCAATATGACCGGCAGCGCGTTGAAGCCCTCCGTGGCTGGCGCGTGGTTCTTCGACGAGCAGGGTCTCCTGCGGTGTGCCCCGCTGGCCGCAAAGGGCAAGTCCGAAGTGACGGTGACGCTCACCGGGCCGGGCACGTTGCGGTTCGCGGGCGAGCTCTCCGGAGGCGCAGAGGGTGACGGCAGCGCCCTCACCTGTATGATCGGCTCCCAGTCGATCGCCTGCGGTGACGGCGCGGAAGTGGTCCGTTATGTGGCCAAGGGGGCGCAGACGGTGAAGTTCACGGTGACGCGCGGGGCGGGTTCGGAGGCGGACGCCCAGGTCTTCGGTCGGTTCGCCGACTGGAGCGGCCAGCCGTTCGAGTGGACGCCGCTGCGGGCGCCGACGCTGGTCGAGCCGCTGGACAAGGCGGTGCTGTCGCTGGGGAACTCAGGCACGTTCCGGTGGAAGGCCGAGGGCGTGGGCCTGTTCCGCATCTACATCGCGGACACGGCTGCCAAGCTGAACCGGACCGGCGCGCTGATTTCCGACTACGCCACCGAAGGTGAGTATTGCACTAGTTGTTCCATATACGACGGGTTTGCCGCAGGCAAGGCGTACTACTGGCGGGTGGACTCGGTGGTTCCGGGCGACGACCCCTCCGATCCTGCGCAGGACAAGCTGACGAACCCGGGAGCGGCCTGGTCGTTCACCATCTGGAATGAGGCGCAGGGCGCACCCCTGACGGAGGATCTTGTGGTTGGCGCGCTGTCTGCATTCGCCCATCCTGACGGCGCGGGGTATCAGCTGATCCAAGGGCTCTCCTACCTGATCGGGCCGCTCGACGCGCCGAACGGCGAGACGTTCAAAGCCACCGGACTTCCGCAGGGACTTGTGCTGAAGACGGTCGGCGCAGAGACCTACCTCGCCGGTATTCCTGCCAAGACGAACACGGTGACTGCAATCTTTCAGGCCTCGGTCAAGGTCGGAACCGCGACGGTGGCCGGCACGACCTTTGCCGCGCCATTCAGTGTTGCGCCGGCCGGCCTGGCCGCAGGCACGTTCAACGGACTGCTGACGGCGGATGCAATGAACGCGCACGAGGCGTTGGCCTCGGTGTCCTCCTACACGGCGGCCGAAGCGGGCGGGCTCAGCGCCAAAGTGATGATCGCGGGCAAGACCTACGCGTTCACGGGAAGCGGGTTCAGTGAGAGCATCCCCGAAGTTGCGGGTGGCCAGCCGGGTCTGCTCGCGCTGCTGACGTTGAAAAGTACGGTCGCGGGCAAAGCCTACACGAACACGCTGACGGTGGCGGCCTGTCGCGGCGCCGCGACGGACCCGGGCGCGGTGGACGCGCTGGCCACAGCCGAACTCGTGCTGTGGATTCCTGCGGCTGACAACAAGAGTGCCCGCGAGGTGACGTACAGCGGCAAGCTGGTCAGGGACAACAGCAAGGTCGCACTGGCGCTCGCCGCGTTCAAGTCCGCGGCCGGCTATTACGCGGCGTCGCTGCCGGTGGCGGAGCCGGTTGACGGCGCTCCGGCCGGGGCGGGCTATGTGACGCTCACGCTGGCCGCGACGGGCAGCGCGAAGCTCTCGGGCGTCTTGGCCGACGGAACGGCTTGGACGGCTTCGGCTGTGCCGGGTTACGTGTCCGATTATGAGGATAGCGGCGCTCCGGCGTTGCTCATTCCCGTGTACACGGCGAAGGCCAAGATGGCGGCGGGAGGCTGGCTCGTGATCGCGAGCGATCCGCAAAGCGGGCTGCCGGTCGCCACCGGCCAGCTTGACTGGTACAACGCCGACGCCAACGCGACGCGGGGCGGAACCGACGGGTTCGGGCTGGCGCTGGTGCCGGTTGGCGGCTATTACGACACGATCTTCAGCCTGCAGACCTACTATCTGGACGCCGTGCTGACGGTGGGTGCGATGCAGGCGCCCGCCGCGTTCGACGCGACCACCTACACGGTGCTGCTGTGTACGCCCGACACCTATGGGAACGTGGCGGTGAACGTCGTGGGCGATACCCTGTCGACGGACGCGCGCGCACTGGCGAAAGACGCTACGAACACGAAATTGTATGACTTCGAGAATTCCACGAATCCGGGGAATTTGGCGCTGAAGTTTACGCGTGCGACAGGTCTGTTCAGCGGCACGTTCGGCTTGTGGTACGGGAATGCGCTCGGTACGCTTCAGAAGGAACAGGTCGGGCTGAAATTCCAAGGTGTGCTGACGCCCTGCAAAGCGAGCGGCAGTGGATATGAGGAGACGCCCGGTCTCGGGTTCTATCAGATTCCGGAGAAAGTCGGCACGCGGACGTGGTTGGGTTCCGCCCTGTTCACGATTGATGCCGAGCGTTTCTTGCCCGACTGGAGCGAGGGTTGGGGCGAGTGAGCGCACGCGGGGCAACTAGGTTGGTGAAGCCGGTCTGGATAGTGCTGAGCGTTGTTGCGGTGTGCGCGGGGGTGCTCTGTTTTGCGTTCTTTCAACGGCGTGGTCCGGTAGCCGGGACGACGGGTCTTCGGGAGCCGGCTCTCGGGTCAACGCAGGCGGTTGCCCGCATCGCCGCGGAAAAGAGCGGGGCGCGTTTGGAGCGCCCCGCCAGCCGGACGGCCACAGGGGGAGTCGGGCGGGCCACCGGTGCGGCGACCAATGCCGCGCCTGCACGTGCGCGTACGCCAGATGAACGCGATGCAGACACCATGCGCGCCCTGCTGGATTCAGGCGACGAAAAAGGCGCACTGAAGATCGCCCGCAGGTTGCTCGATTCGGAAGACGCGGACGTCCGTTCGCGCGTGCTCATCGTTCTCGGATGGATTGGGTTAAAGGCTCTGCCTGAACTCACGCAGATGTTGGCCGATAAAGACGACAGTGTGGCGTCGGATGCGTTTACCCAATGGAAAATGGCTTTCGAGGAGATCCAGGAGGATGACGCGAAGGCTGAATTGCTGGTTGCAGCCATGGGCTCGATGCGTCAACAGGAGGACATGGAGTCGCTCGTGATGTCGGTTGATCAGCTGAAAGAGGACCTGGCGGTTGCTGCGCTCGTGGGCATCATCCAAGGCGAAAATAAAGTCGCGGGAGAGGTGGCCCGTGAGCATTACGTATTCGTGACGCAGACTGAATACACGACGCCCGAGGCGGCGGCCCAATGGATACAGGAAAATGTCGAGCCGGAGGAGCCTGAAGCGGCCGAGCCGCAGGCTACGCCTTGAAGCCATCAGTCAGCCAAGTTATTCGGAAAGAAGTAAACACTATGAAGATCCTTGTTGTGCTTGCGGCGCTTGCTTTGTTTGCCGTAGAGGCACGGGCCGTCGTTGAGCGTCCCGCGATTGTCCCGCGTTACACCGGCGCGGAGGTCGGGGAGTGGACGATGGATCACGATGCCGCCCTGCGGCGAGCTAGGGATGAGGGGCGCAACGTCATCGTGATGTTTACGGGCGCATGGTGGTGTCCGCACTGTCAGCCTTTGGAACGCATGGTGCTGACCCATTCTGTATGGCAGTCGTATGTGGAGACCAACGGGCTCTATCTTGTGATGTTCGACAACCCCGGCCGGGCCGATCAGTACTGGTGCTGGCTGCGCGAGACCAACTATGTTGAGGCGGTCGCCGGTATCACCTTGGAAGAGGGGGAGTCTGCGATCACGAACCGGTATGCGATTCAGACCTCCTATGCCGTGCCCAGTGCTCCGACACAGACGGTAAAAGGCGTTTCCTACCTGAAAGTCGGATATCCGACCTTGATCGGTGTCCGTCCGGACGGCACCCGGCTGGGCCGGTTCACACCGCTGAACACGACGGTATCGTTGGACATGGTGCTCCGCAATGTGAGCCAGATTCTTTCGGGCGACGACTGGGACGAGGCGGACGACTATTACCAGGGGGCGACCGGTCTCGTCGCACCCGTTTGCGAGGATGAGGAGGCGTACAGCGGAACGCACACGCTGAGCGAGCCCGATGGGGCGGACTGGTACGCGTTCGACGCCGTCGCCGGCGCGCAGTGGTCGTTCAGACTTGCGGCGACCGCTACGAGCGTGACCAACGAGTTGCGGGCGCAACTTTTCGCCGATCCGGCGTCGGGCGCGAGTGTGGCCGAGCGACAGATGGCGCCGTCGGCGATCGCCGTTCTGTCCTATACGATCCCGCAGACCGGGCGGTATTGGCTGAAGGTCTCCCGTTTCACCGGGCTCAAGCAGTTGCAAGCGTACGATCTGGCCTATTGGTACGGGACGCCGCCCGCCACGGTTCGCTTTGCCGTTGATCGGCTGATGGTGTCCGAGCGTGTGCCCACCGTCACGTTAACGGTGAACATTAGCGGGGCCTCGAACGATGCCGAAGTCCGCGTGAGCTATGAGACTGATCCCGGTACGGCCCTGCCGGGGTTAGATTACGTTGACGCGCAAGGCGAACTTGTGTGGTCCGTCGGGCCGAAGCGCGCCAAAATGATCACGGTGCCGTTGCTGCCGGATGGGGTCTGGGAGGGTGACGAGACGTTCCGCGTGGCGCTCTACGCGGTCAAGAACTGCTTTGTCGGAGAGCAACTGGCGGTCTGTGACGTGGTTTTACAGGAACAGACGATGCGCGTGCCCGGCCGGCTGGGTTTTGAGCCTGCTGCGGCCGTCACGCTGCCGGAGGGCTCGAACGCGCTGTTCAGCGTCCAGCGGTTGGCGGGTTCGAACGGTGCGGTGAGCGGCCGTGTCGAGCAGGTTTCTGGAAACACGCGTAAGCCTGTGGCGACCCTGGTTTGGGCGAACGGCGAGAGTGACGCAAAGGCCTTCGCCTTTGCGTTTACCAACGAGCCCGGCTGGCAAGCCGACCGGGCGTGCTCGTTGAAACTGACTCCCTTGGGCGGTGCCTCGCTTTTGTCAGCAACGGTCGGTACGGTTGCCCTGACTCGCCGTGATGACCTCGTCGTGCAACCGTTGGCCGAGTATGCGGCGGAGGCCGCGAACCTTCTGCCGGGCCTGCGGGCGGTTGGCGGCGTCTGGTTCTACGGGTATTTTTCTGATGATGACCGCGCTGGGGCTTGGCTGCGGAGCGGCTCAGTCGCGGCGAGGGCAACGACAACGGTGTCCGCGACTCTGACCGGGCCGGGTGTTCTCGGGTTCGACCGGCGATCGGAGGGTGATGATTCGCTGATGCAGTTCGTGCTGGGCGGGACGGTCGTTGACGCTGGCACGAATGCGGGTTTACGGGTGGGAGCGGTATTCAGCGTGCCGGCAGGCAAACAGTCCGCCGCCTGGACGGTGCGTCGCGGGAGCGGGTTGACCCATGTTTGGGGCGGCGTCCGAAATGTGGCGTGGTATCCTCTGCCGCAGCCGGCGGAGCCGCAGCCGGCGGACCAGGCCGCCGTGATCAACAGGGGGCTGTCGCTGTCTTGGCGGGACGTCGTAGCGGAGGCTGTATTCCCAGCGGGCGTGACGGTCCGCTATGAGGTGTATGCGGGGGTGTCCAGCGGCAGACTCGCAAAAATGTCGGAGCAGCCCGAGTCGGTCTATCCCCATCCCGGCGACGACGCTGAGCGCGCGCGACTGGACGCCGTGCTGGCTCAGGCAGGAGCGAAGCCTTTGTACTGGCGCGTCGACACCGTCGCCACGGATGGCCTCGGACGCCGGGCGGTCGCTGCCGGTCCGCGTTGGGCCGTGACGTGCCTGCCCGAGGGTTCGCCGGAGTTCGTCGCGACCGAAGGCGGATATGATCCTGCGGTAGCCGGAGGCGTCGTCATCCCGGAGCAGATGGTCGGCGTGTATGGGGAGGCAGGGCCGTTCGCCGTCGCGAACGCGGGCGAGGGCACGCTGCGCGTGACAGTCAAGAACGGGGCGTTGCCCGCCGGTGTCTCGGCGGTCGTACGAGACGGCGCCGTCTGGCTGACGGGCGTGCCGAAACGCGTGGGGCAGGGTCGGGCTGACCTGCATACGGTGGTCTCGCGAAAGAGCGGTTCGCGTACGGAGACGGTGGCGGGGACGGCGGTGACCGTTACGTGGCGTGTGCTTCCGTTGGGGGCCGTCACAGGTCATTACGACGGCTATGTGCTGTCGGCGGAGGGCTCCGGAAGCGGGAACTGCGCGCTGGCGGTGGCGGCGGATGGCGCCTTCTCAGGACGTCTC
This sequence comes from uncultured Lentisphaeraceae bacterium, assembly GCA_964390795.1. GTDB lineage: Bacteria > Verrucomicrobiota > Kiritimatiellia > RFP12 > UBA1067 > CAYMLQ01. Next base: position 26,157 of record CAYMLQ010000001.1, on the reverse strand, counting down.
GCCTATCGCGGCATCACTTACTCGTTCTCGGCCGGGGCATTCAATAGCCGGGCCGAGGGTATTCTCCGTGCCCAGTTGTTTGCGCGGGCGGGGACAAACGTGCTGGCGCTCGCACTGGCGATCCAAGAGAGCGGGACAGGTGTGGAATTGAGGCTGGAAGGGCGGCCGGACGGTGTTTATGATCTGTGGCGCAACGTGTGGAGCGAGCCTGCCGGTATCGCCCGGATGCGGACGTACGCTGGCACCTATGCGGTCGCGCTGCCCGTTATCGAGGCGAGTTCGGCGAACGCCCCCGGCGGATCGGGCTATTTGTCCTTCACCGTCAAGGCGAACGGCACGGTCACCTACGCGGGTGTTGTGGCGGACGGCAAGGCGGTGAGCGGTTCGACGGTGCTGCTATACGGGCCTGATTGTTGCAGTATGGATGATCGGGCGACGTTCTATCTGTGCGGCAAGCCTTCAGGTTATGGCGCGGGCGGAGGGCTGTACGGACTTGTCTACCTGAAGCCGGCGGAAGACGGGGCCGCCAGCGGGACCAGCGGGCTTTGCGGCGATCTCAACGGGCTACGCTGGATCAATCCAGATCCGAAGGCCGTGTTTGGGTACGATCCGACGACCGGGTGGCTGCCGGACGGAATCGCCGGCTTCACGACCCGAGTGGAGGTGACCGGCGGTTACTACGACAGCAGCAGGGTGAGCCTGACGGACCGCTACGGCGCGAGCGAACTGGGGATCGCGTCTGTCTTCACCGCGCCTGCCGATTTCGACGGCAAGCAAGGGACGTCCGGCTACGCGCTGGCGTCGGCGCCAGAACCTGGACGCCTGCCCGCCTTCGCATCGGGGATCGCAGCGGTCGCTTTTCCGGCCGTCACGCTCGTCAAGGCCGGCACGCGAGTCGATGTTGCGGCGTCCGTAAATCCGTGGTCGATGTCCGTCAAGCCCAACAAGGCGACGGGCATCTTCACGGGGTCTTGCCTCTTCTACTATGAAACGGCAGGCGGCGATAAGCAGAAGACCATTACGGTGGGGATCAGAGGCGTCTTCCTGCCGGTGCGCGATGCGAGTCAGGGCTATCCCGAGTGGATGGGTTTTTATCTCGTCCCGGATAAGACTTGGTACCGGAACGCGGCCGGCCAAACGACGAGCTATGCCTTCAACTGGTCTTACGAATTCCTGTTCGGCCCCTTCTTGGGTGCCGACTGAGGCTCGTGCGTTTCTGATGAAATAATGTCGCACGCTATGGAGAACGGGCGTCCCCGCCCGTTGGAACGGCGGTAGCCTATCGGTCCGCAGCCTGTCGTTCCACGTTTGGCTGCGTGTCTGCCTTGCAGAGACTTTCGCGCAACGGGCGGGGACGCCCGTTCTCCAAGTCGCTTCGCACACGATACGCACTTCAATCGCGTCCCCCCTGTCAGAACCGATTAGCATTTTTGTGCATTTTCGTGCTTGACTCAGCAATGTAATCGTTGTTTAATAACATTTATGTTTCGGCGAAGATTGTGCTGTAAGCATAGTGAAAGGGTGTAGTATGAAAAGGTTTGGATCCATTTTGTTCTTGGCAGGATTGTTGTGGGCCGGCCAGGCGGAGGCCGTGGCCACGATTTCACCCGTGTTCTCCGAGCCCGGCGTGTGGACTTCAGACATTGAGGGTGCCCGGGGGTATGCCCGGAGCGAGAGCCAGATTTTCCTGATTAACTTCGGGCGTACGCTGGGATGCAGTTACTGTTTTGAACTTCAGGCTTCGGTTTACGACAAGCCGGGGTTTACAGCGTGGGCGACGTCCAACCGGGTTGCGTTAGTGTATGCCGACTACGATGCCGGCTCAAACGATCCGCTGGTGCAAGAGGTCCATCGGCGCTATCCGACCGCCATTAATTTTCCGACGATCATCGTCGTTTCACCGAGTGATGGCGTGACGGCGATAGGACAGTTTCACGCCGTTCGGAATCGGAGCTATAACGGCCAAAAACTCACACCGTTGAATCCAGCAAGTTTCGCGTCGATGGTCATGTCCTGCAGCGATGACTGGAATGATCCGTATGACAACGTAACCACGAATGCGTGGACCGTCAGTTTCGCCCAAGACGGGTCGATGATTCCGGAAGGCGGTCGCACGTTGACCCGGACCGATCTGCACGACTGGTTCGCTTTTACGAATTTCGTCGCAGGCCAACGGTATGAACTGGGCCGGTTCAGCTTCGGCAACGAATTCGATGAGGACGTGGTCTTGCCTACGTATCTGCTCTACACCAATCAGGCGACGGCCATGGCGAAGCAGGCGTGGAAAGCGCTTTCATTCTCGGCGGAGGAGGCGTCCGATACCTTCGTTTCGCCGGTTTCCGGAACCCTCTATGTGTGCGCGACAATCGCCGATCCCGTCACCAATCGGGTTATCGAGGCCGAGAACTCGCGCAGCATGTATGCGCTGCGGCACCGAGTCTGCGGCGTCCCTGGGCCGGAACTGGACGCGGGTGACCTCGTTTGGACGACGGGCGGCGACGCCGCGTGGTATGGCCAGTGGCGAGAGTCGTATGATGGGAACGACGCCGCGTGCAGCGGGCCGCTCCAAAATGGGCAGTCAAGCTGGCTGGAGACGACCGTGACCGGTTCTGGCACAATCAGCTTCTGGTGGCGAGTTTCCTCGGAGTATGATTTTGATAAGCTGAGCTTCTCGGCCGATGGGGTTGAGCAGTCTTTTTCTTCCGGCACAGAGGACGGGTGGGTGCAGCAGAGCGTTGTATTGACTGCCGGACGGCATACTCTGAGGTGGGTCTACTCGAAGAATGGCCGTCAGGCCGATGGGGAAGACTGCGGTTGGCTGGATCAGGTTTCCTGGACGCCGACAGGATTCGCAGTCATGTTCGACGCCTGTGGCGGCACGGTTTCGCCGTCCGTCAAGCCGGTCACGCCCGGCGCAGCCTACGGAGCGCTGCCGGTACCTGTCCGGGCCGGGTATACGTTTGAAGGCTGGTGGACCGGAGGCCCTGACGCGACCGGGACGCGGGTGACGGAGACGACGGTCGTGGGCTCGGCCGATACGCTCTACGCGGCTTGGACGCCATTGACCTGCAACGTCCTTTTCGATCCGGCGGGGGGCACGGTGACACGGGAGTTGAAATCTGCGGCGTACGGCCAGGCCTATGGGTCGCTGCCCGTGCCCTCGCGGGCGGGCTACTCGTTCATGGGGTGGTGGCTCACGCTGAACGGCGTGGCGGGTCTTGAAGCGGCGAACACGCGGGTGCCGGTGGCGACGAATCATACCCTGGTGGCGAAGTGGGAGCGCAACGAGGCGGCGCTCTATCTGGTCGTAGACCTGTCCGGCGGTCCGGGGTCCGCGAGTTATCCGTTCTCCTATTTGAGCGCGATACCTGCAGGCGGCTGGAGCGACGAATACAAGACGACTAGGCTGGTTCTGCGCAAGATACCTGCCGGAGTGTTCACCATGGGCAGCCCCGACGATGAGGTAGGACGTTTCGACGATGAGGTCCAGCATGAAGTGACGATCACGAAGGATTTCTACGCGGGCGTGTTCGAGGTCACCCAGCGGCAGTGGGAACTGGTGATGGGAACCCGACCGAGCTTTTTTGACAATTCATCCTGGTATGCTACGCGGCCGGTGGAGAGCGTCAGTTACGACGATGTGCGGGGGAGTGTTGCGGGCGCGGGCTGGCCCGGGAGCAGTGCCGTAGACGTGGCCTCCTTCATGGGGCGACTGCGCGCCAAGACGGGGCTGTCGTCGTTCGACCTGCCAACCGAGGCTCAATGGGAATACGCCTGCCGGGCGGGGACGGCGACGGCACTCAACAGCGGCAAGAATCTGACGGCGGCGGACAGGTGTGACAACTTGGACGTGGTGGCCCGGTACGGATATAACAGCGGCGCGATCCTGCCGGATGGCAGTGTAGATGGGATCCCCCCGGATGCCGATACGAACCAAGGGACGGCAAAGGTCGGCAGTTACCTGTCTAATGCGTGGGGGTTGTATGATGTGCATGGAAACGTGGCCGAGTGGTCTCTGGACGGCTATGGTCCCTTTGCGGGGTCGGTGTCCGATCCGGTCGGGGCAGGTGTTAACCCGGTTCGTATCTTTCGAGGAGGCTTCTGGTGGTTTGACGCCACGTGGTGCCGTTCGGCCAATCGTAATTTTAATGGCTCTGGCATGCAAGACTACGGCATCGGATTCCGGGTTTTCCAAACGCTGACAAGCAGTGCGCTGGATCCGGTGATCGTCACGGTAAACGCGTTGCCTGAAGGGGTGGTGGAGTCTGCATACAGCGTCTCGTTCGAGGTTGCCGGAGGCATGGCTCCGTACACCTGGTCGCTCGTTTCCGGCAGCCTGCCTGCGGGACTGACGCTGACGACGTCCGGCGAGCTTCGGGGGGCGCCGACCGCCGTCGGTTCGAGTTCGTTCACCGTGGGCGTGACGGACCGCAACGCGCGGTCGGCGACGCGGGCCTTCACCTTGGCCGTTTACGGCTCGGCTGGCCAGCGGTTTCTGGTGATCGACCTGTCGGGCGGTTCAGGTGCTTCCAGCTATCCGATTTCCTATTTGAGCGAGGTGCCCGCCGGTGGTTGGGCCGATGCTTACAAGACGACCAAACTGGTTTTGCGGCGCATCCCCGCCGGCAGTTTTACGATGGGCAGTCCGGCGACCGAGCTGGGGCGCGACCCGAAAGACGATGAGACGCAGCACGGCGTAACGCTCACCAAGGCGTGCTATGCCGGCGTGTTTGAGGTGACCCAGCGCCAGTGGGAACTGGTGATGGGAAATAAACCCAGCTACTTCAATAACGCTACGGTTTACGCGACACGGCCGGTGGAGAGCGTCAGTTACGTGGATATCCGCGGCGCGACCGCCGGTGCCAGATGGCCGGTCAGCAGCACGGTGGACACCGCGTCCTTCATCGGCAAGCTGAGAACGAAAACCGGACTCTTGTCCTTGGATCTGCCGACGGAAGCGCAGTGGGAGTATACCTGCCGTGCGGGTACGACGCTCGCGCTGAACAGCGGGACGTCGCTGACCGGTGCCGACACGTGCCCGAATATGGCTGCGGTGGGGCGTTATACCAACTCAACGGTTTTTGCCTCGACCGCTCGGACGGTCAGCACCAATGCGGGAACGGCCAAGGTTGGCTCCCACCTGCCCAACGCATGGGGGCTCTACGATCTGCACGGCAATGTTTGGGAGTGGTGCTTGGATTGGCAAGGGACGTATGAAAGTACGGTGAGCGATCCAGCGGGGGCGGCAACTGGGGATTTGCGCATCCGCAGGGGGGGCGGTTGCTTTGATGTGGCTTGGGTCTGCCGGTCTGCAAATCGGGGGGGGGGCAGTGTTAACTTCAAAGGGATGGCTGTCACCGGGCTGCGCCTTTTCGCGCCGCTCAGTGCGCAAGCGCCGGTCATCAGTTCGAGCGCGCCAGCGGTCGAAGCGGTCGGGGCGGTCGAAGGCGGAACCTTGGCGTTGAGTTTGACCGCGAGCGATGCGGCGGACTCAGATGCGGCTCGCGGCATGCTGGCCGTCAGTTGGTTTGTGGACGGGACGCTGAAACAGGTCACGAAGAGCGGCGCACCAGCTGCGATCGCCAGTGTCTTCGCCTATAAGCCGGGAGCCGAAACGGTGAGCGGAACGGTGTCGCGCGTGGTGACGGTCAAAGCGATCGCGCAAGACCGCCAGGGCGCTTCGTCTGAGCGCGCCTGGAGCGTCTGTGTCACGAATGCGCCGGTGGCGCAGAAATTGACGTTCAAGACGTTGCCTGTCAAGGTGACGGGGGAGGCCGATTTCGATCCCGGAGTGACCGCATCTTCGCTCCTGCCCGTTGTCTACTCCAGCGGCAACGGCGCGGTGGCGGAGATCGCGAACAACCGCGTGCGCATCGTCGGGGCGGGCAGCGCGGTGATCACGGCGCTGCAGCAGGGCAGCGTGGATTTCCTGCCCGCGACGGCGACCCAGACGCTGACGGTGAAGGCGAGGCTGACGACAAACGTTCAGGGCGGCGGCGGCAGCGTGTCCGGAGCTGGAGCGTATGTGCCGGGCACGCGGGTCACGCTCACGGCCCGGCCGCAGAGCGGATATACCTTCCGCCGCTGGGAGGATGGCTCTCAGAGCCCGACGCGCGCGCTCGTGATGCCGACGGCGGACATGGCTGTGACGGCGGAATTTATGCTGACGCAGAACGTCTCGCGTCCGACTATTGGAACGGTGTCCGAGCAAAGCGCCACGGTCGGCGTGTTCTACAGTCTGCCTTTCGATATTCAGTCCGATACGCTGCCGACCGTTACGTTCAGCGGTTTGCCGTTGGGCCTGAAGTACGATGCGGCAACCCGGTCGCTGACGGGTGTCCCAACGGCGTACGGCTCCAAACCGGTGACGGTCACTGTGCGGAACGCGAGCGGGCAGACGAGCGTCATCACCTTCGGGATGTCCGTCGATAGCCTCCCCGCTTGGGCGCAGGGCACGTTTAACGGCTGGCACATGGACAGCATATTGGGTGCCGGGCAGATCTCGGCAAGTGTCACCGCGCTCGGTAAGATTTCGGGCAAGATTATGGTGTGGGGTACGAACCATACCTTCGGCGCGGCCTCATACTTCAGGACGAACACCTATCCGGAGGCGTTCTGCATCCGAGCCGAGGTGAAGGCCGGCAAGAGCGTGCTCGTGCTGAACTGTCGAATCAGCCGCCTGGCTGCCGGCACGCCGCAGGTGCTGTCCGTTGCGGAGGGCGACGTCATGATCGGCGAGGCCGGGTGCCAGAATGTTGTGCTGTATCGTAATGTTTGGATGGATGCGGACATGCGGGCCGTCGCCACCAACTACACGGGTTATTATACGGCCGCGTTGCCGAATCTGCCATCGGCAGACGCCTCGGACGACGTGGCGGGCAGCGGATATCTCACGTTCACGGTTGACAAAGCCGGCGGCGTCAAGACGGCGGGCAAGCTGGCGGACGGCACGGCGGTTTCCGCGAGTGCGCCGCTGATCATCGACGAAAACGGCGCGGTATTTATGGTCGTGAATGTTGTGCCTGCGGAGTACAAGGGAGGCAGCCTGTTCGGTTTCGTGGAGTGGTGTCTGCCGGAGCCGGAGCAAGCGGACGCCTGCACCACTCTGCGGTTGCTGGAGAGCAGAAGCGTCCTGCAGTGGGGGAGCTTTAACCCGCTGGCCACGGCACGGTACGGCGAAGGCTTCAGCCGTGAACTCGATCTGACCGGCGGCTGGTACGACCTGCTCGGCAACCTCTACCGGTACTATGACGGCATGACCTTGCAGGTCGGCATCTCCGAAGATGCTGCCGATCCGGCACCGCTGGTGTTCGTGGGCACGAACCGCTATGAGTCGGTGTACTGGGAGCCAACCGGTGTGGAGACCCACGTCGTCACCGACCGGTTTGGCGTGATGACTGGACTTGCGGCACCCCGAGCGGGGACGCCCGTGAAGGTGGAGGGCGCATACAACTACGGCGAAACGGAGAACGATGTCGGTCTGACGCTCTCGCTGACCCGCAACACCGGCATTTTCAAGGGTCAGTTTAAGGCCTGGTTCGACTACGGCACGACCCACACGTATAAGAGCGTCGCGTATGAGGGCGTCCTGACGCCCGAAACAGGGGCCACGTTCGATGGCGTCGCGGGCCGCGGCTTCTTCCTGTGGGCGGATAAGGCATCCTACCTCAACGCCCAGAACAAGCCCGTCCCGTACACCTTCAACTGGTCGTACGACTTCCTGCTTCTCGGGCTATAGGAGTCATCACATGTCGTCGAGCAGATGGAACGCAGACTCAGGTCAAAAGGATGTGTTCCTTAGCACGTTGCCTGTGCAATGATAAGAGCGAGGGATTGCAATGAAACGGATGGCGTTTGGATGTGTTGTTCTCCTCTTGGGATGCCTACAGGCGTCTGCCGCTGACCCAGTGGTCTATTATGACGCTGTTGAGAATGGACGCTTAGGCGGTGGCAAGATTGCCATCAACGCGTCCAATCGGATGAACATTTTGGGTGTCCATTTTGGTCAGCCCGTAAGGAAGTCCGCGTCTGCCGGTTGGACGGTCGAAACGCTCGTCAACAACGGGCCGCCGTCCAACCGGATTGATCTCGTTGTGTTGGGTGACGGCTATACGGCAAGTGAACTCGGCACGTATCGCCAGCATGCAGTGAATGTGATCAATCAGTTCTTTGAGGATCCGCCCCTCAGCACATACAAGTCCTATTTCAATGTGCACCTGGTCAATGTGGTGTCGCCCGAATCAGGGGTCGACAATGATCCTGCTCTGGGAATCAGCCGGAATACCGCATTGAATATGGAGTTTTTCTGTAGCGGAATCGAACGTTTGCTGGGCATTGACGTGGCCTTGGCGCAGGCTGCCGCGGCGCTCGCTCCCGAAGCCGACATGATTCTTGCGTGTGCCAATAGCACCAAGTACGGCGGTGCCGGATATTCCGGCCTCGGGATTGCAACCGTCTCAGGAAACAATTTTTCTGCCGTCGATCTTGCGCTTCATGAATTCGGCCACTCTTTCGGTCTGTTGGCGGACGAATACGATTACGCAGACAGTGAACGCTATACGGAATCCGAACCCAGCGAGCCGAATGTCAGCATGTATTCTTCCGGCACCATGCAGTCCTATCACGCCAAGTGGTGGTACTGGCTGGGGTCCAATGGCATTTCCACGTTTGAGGGTGCGTATTACTGCCAGTACGGGATCTACCGCCCCAGCCAAAATTCAAAAATGCGGGCGTTGGATGGCGCCTGGGACTCGGTCAATACTGAAATTCTGATCAAGCGTATTTACGATTTCTGTCGTCCCGTGGACTCCAGCACGCCGCCCGGAACGTATGACCGCGGCAAACGCTTGGAGCTTTCTTTTGTTCTGCCTTTGGCCAAGTACGCCGTGACCTGGACTGTCAATGGTCAGACAGTCGCGCAAAATGTGTCCTCGCTTGAAACCGCTTCGCTCAGTCTGTCATTAAGGGCAAATACGGTCTCGGCTGTGGTTACGGATCACTCGACACTGGTGCGCAATGCGGACTGGCGAACGAATGTGCTGTCGCAAACAGTCAGTTGGACGATTCAGTACGACGGATCAAATGTGGTTCCCGTCGTGACGAAGCGGTCTCCGGCGTCTGAGCCGGCGGCTGTCAGCGAAGGCGCCACGGTCTCCTTCAGCATAACGGCGGACGACCGTGCCGATCCCAAAGTGGCTGATCGAGGGATGTCCAACATCACCTGGTTCGTTGATGGCGTGCTCAAGCAGGAGACGAAGACCGGCGCGCCCAACGCCATCACCAGCGCGTTCGCCTACAAGACCGATGCGAACACGGTGCAGGGTGCGGCGTCCCGCGATGTGGCGGTCAGGGCCGTCGCGCTGGACAAACAGGGGGGGGCCACTGAAGCGGTCTGGACGCTGCGGGTGAACAACCTGATAGCCGCGCAGACCATTGCCTTCAAGGCGCTGCCGCTTACGACGCTGGGCGGCACGAATTACAATCCGGGAGCGACGGCCTCGTCGGGGCTGCCGGTGACTTACGAAAGTTCGAACCTGTCCGTGGCGCAGATCGTGAACGGTCTGATCCGCATCGTCGGCGCGGGCACGTCCGTGATTACGGCGAGCCAGCCGGGCAACACGGACTACAAGGCGGCTGTGCCGGTGAGACAGACGCTGACGGTCAAGGCGCGCCTTTCTGCCGTCGTCTCCGGCGGCGGGACGGTGACGGGCGCGGGGCTTTACGCGCCGGGCGCGAAGGTCGCTTTGTCGGCGAAGCCCGCTGCGGGCAACACGTTCCTGCGCTGGGAGGACGGCTCGCAGACGGCCTCCCGAAGCCTTGTGATACCCAACGCCAACGTGACCGTGCAGGCCTGGTTCGGACTGACAGCCGGCATCCAGCCGCCCGTGATCGCCAACCCCGGCGCGCAGCAGGCGACGGTGGGCGTCCTGTTCAGCCTGCCGCTCGGCATCCAGTCCGCGAGCCTGCCTGCGGTGACGGTGACCGGTCTGCCCGCCGGCCTCAGGTACGACGCCGCGTCGAGGTCGGTGACGGGCGTGCCGTCGGCAGCGGTGACGAACAAGGCGGTGACGGTCACGGCGAAGAACGCGAACAGCGCTCCGGCCTCTCTGACCTTCGCCGTGACGGTCTCCCCGTTGCCCGCATGGGCGGTGGGGACGTTCGGCGGCACATGTGCGCTGCCGGGCTTGGGCGCGCCCGGGACGGCGGAGTTGACGGTGACGCCGCAAGGCAAGATCAGCGGGAAGCTGAGCGCGGCGGGCACGAACTACGCCTTCAGTGCGGCGTCGTACACCAACGGGCCCGGGTTCGCTTTCGCGGCGAAGGCGGCTGCTGGCAGGGCGGCCATGCCGCTGTCCTTTACCGTGGCGCAGGCGGCGGGCTCGGTCGCCTTGGGCTTGGGCATGGCGGCCGCACGGCTGCCCGGCGACCCCGGCGGCGCGCCGGTGGCCGTGCTGTACCGCAACGTCTGGAAGGATCCGGACATGGCCGCGTTGGCGACGACCTACACGGGCTACTATACGGCGTCCCTGCCGGGCGGAGCGGAGTACGGCAGCGGCTACCTGGCCTTGACGGTGGACAAGGCAGGTGGGGTGAAGACGGCGGGCAAGCTGGCGGACGGCACGGCCGTCTCGCTGAGCGGAGCGCTGATTATAGACGAGGGCCGCCGCGTGTATGCGGTACTCCACACGGCGCCTGTGGCGTACAAGGGCGGCTGCCTCTTCGGTGTGGTCCAGTTCTACAAGTTTTCGGCCAGTTCGCCCGTGTACTTACGCCCGCTGTACGGGTCGTCCCTACAGTGGGAGAGCCGCAGTCCGCTGGCGACGGGCAACTACGCCGCGGGCGGATTCAGCCGGAGCCTCGGGCTGTCCGGCGGCTGGTACGACACTGTCGGCAACCTGTACCGCTACTATGCGGGCCGGGAGCTTGCCGCAGGCACGGACAGCGGCGCGCCCGTACCGGAACTGACCGTCGGCACGAACCGGTACGACTCGGCCTGGTGGCGCCCCGACGGGCTCGCGCTGACAGTGGCGACCAATAAGCTGGGCGTCATGACGGGCCTTACCGTCCCGAAGGCAGGCGTGCCGGTGCGGGTGGCTGATGGGTACGACTACGAAAGCGTGACCAACGCCGCGGGTCTGACGGTCTCACTGACACGCGCGACGGGCGTGTTTAAAGGCGCGTTCAAGGCTTGGTTCGATTATGGCTCGACGCATACCTCCAAGTCCGTCGCGTACGAGGGCATCCTGACGCCCGTGCGCGGGGACGCGTCCGACGGCGTTGCGGGCCGCGGCTTCTTCCTGTGGGCGGATGCGGCCACGTACCTGAACCCGCAGAACAAGCCGGTGCCTTATTCATTCAATGGATCCTATGATTTCTTACTGTTGACCGATCCTGTCCAATAACGGAAATTGGGTTTTAGCTAACGGGGGGCGGTTCCGGTGGCGGAGCCGCCCCTTTTTGCCTTTTGGCACGCGTTGTGCATAAGACCATAGTCGTACATGCCAGCCATAAGGGGGCGGGTGATGCGAGCGGCGGTGCGAGGCGTCTGTGTGAGCGCTGCGAGGCTTTTAAGGAGACCCAATGAGGCAGACCGCGATAGAACGGACAGGTTCAGTCAGCAAGGTGTGCTTTTCGCGAATCAACACGGAGGAGCGCACGCAGGGTGCGCAGGCCCGCGTCTCCCTCGGCGGTTCTCATTTCGCGCGTGCGGTTCTCATTTATGCGAGTATCCTGCTTCAGATTGGCGTGCTCAGCGCGGCCCCGGTCGGGGAGGGTCACGCCCGCCTGACGGCCTCGACCTACATCGACCGGAACTATGCGCCGTCCTCCATCGCCAAGGCCGCGCGGCGGCTCGCCGCCCCGGCGGCGTTCACCGCAGGCGCCTGCCGTCCGATTAACGGCGCGGAAGGCCCCCTGGGGTTCGTGGTGGAGCTTAAGCCGTCCGGCTTTGTGGTCGTGCGCGCCGATGACGAGCTGCCCCCGATTAAGCTGCATTCGGCAAGCGGGTCGTATGGGGCTCTGCCGGCCGGCTTCCGGGCGGTGATCGAGGCCGAACTCGGAGGCGAGGTGGCGGCGCTGGCTGGGCTGCGGAGTGCCCGGCGGGCGCCGGAACCCCGTTACCGCCTGGCCTGGCAGGCGTTGGCGCAGACCGCAGTTCCGGTCGCCGTGGAAGCAATCGCGCTGGCGCCGGCCGTGGAGATGGCGAGCGCGAGCGTGCCGTTGCTGACGACGGCATGGGATCAGAAGGCGCCCTACAATTCTTCTGCGCCTGCGGCATCAGGCGGCTCGGAGGGCCATGCCCTCGCAGGCTGCGGTCCCGTCGCGATGGCGCAGATTGTCCGCTATTTCGAGGAGCCGGCCGCGCCGCTCCTCGACTTCAGTTATACGGACGACTACGGGAGCTGTACCGGAACGCATCGCATCAGCGACGTCGGCGGGCTCGAAGCCTATGAGTGGGCCGATATGCCATCTACCCTCACGACCGCGTGTACGCCTGCCCAGAAACAGGCTGTCGGGCGGCTGCTGTACCATTGCGGCGTGGCGATGGAGGCGAATTACGAGGCAACCTCAACGTCGGTGTGTAGCCAGCTTGCGACCGCCCGCGCGTTTCGGGAGGTGTTCGGTTACATCTGCGAAGAGTACCAGATGAGAGCCGATTCAACCACGCCGGCCTGGTTTGCGAAAATCCAGAACGATCTGGACGAGTCGCATCCGGTCTACTACACCATGGTGTCGGCACTGGGCGGGCACGCTCTCGTGTGCGACGGGTATCGCAACAGTAACGAGATCCACCTCAATTTCGGGATCTCCGGCTATGGCGACGCCTGGTATAACATGGATTCGGTCTATTTTCACAATTACACGTGGAGCCAGCATGCGGCAGTTTTCGGGATCATGCCGTATGCGCCATCCGGGACGAACCTGCTCACGGTCGTCAACGGCGCTGGCGGTGGAGAGTATACGTTTGAAACCCCGGTGGAGGTGTCCGCAGATCCGCCGCCTGCCGGGTATCTGTTCGACCGGTGGACGATGACGCCGAAAGATGCGGAGCTGGGCCCCGACTTTGTTCCGACGCAGTCCGTTACGGTGCTGATCATGCCTAAGCTCAAGGTGACCCTGACGGCCGTCTACAGGGCGCAGAACGTGCTTCCAGTGATCACCAAGCGCGTGCCGGTTATGAACCCTGCGGCGGTCAGCGAAGGCGCATCGGTCGCTTTCAGCGCGACGGCGAACGACACGGCCGATGCCGACGTGGAGCGCGGGATGTCGAACATCACCTGGTATGTGGACGGCGTTCTGAAGGGGGAGACCCGGACTGGCGCGCCGAACGCGGTCACCAGCGCGTTCACGTTGAAGACGGACGCGGCGACCGTGCAGGGTGTGGTGTTCCGGGACGTGCAGATCAAGGCCGTAGCGCTGGACCGGCGGGCGGGAACAACCGAAACCAACTGGACGGTGCGGGTCAACAACGTCGCCGCCAGCCAGACCATCGCCTTCAAAGCCCTGCCTGTTCTTGCGCTGGAGGCCACGAACTTCAATCCCGGGGCAACCGCATCGTCGGGTTTGCAGGTCGTGTACGTGAGTTCCAACGAGAAGGTCGCGCAGATCGAAGACGGGCTGGTCCATGTCGTGGGGACGGGTGCGGCGGTGATCACGGGGAGCCAGCCGGGCACTGCGGACTTTAAGGCCGCTCTGCCGGTGAGGCAGACGCTCACCGTCAAGGCGCGCCTCACGGCCGAGATGCCGGCGGGCGGCGGGACGGTGACGGGCGCGGGGCTCTATGCGCCGGGCGCCAGAGTCACCCTGACGGCGAAACCCGCGGCGAACAACACCTTCCTGCGCTGGGAGGATGGCACGCAGGCGGCCGTGCGCACGCTCGTGATGCCGGACGCCAACGTGACGGTGCGGGCCTGGTTCGGCCTGACGGCCCAGGTTTCGCAGCCGGTGGTCGCCGATCCGGGCGCGCAGCGGGCGATGGCCGGCGTGTTTTTCAGCCTGCCGCTGGACATCCAGTCCGAGAGTCTGCCGGTGGTGACGGTGACCGGTCTTCCGGCAGGGCTGACCTTCAACGCGGCCGCACGGGCGATTATGGGCGCGCCGTCGGCGGCGGTCACCAATCGGGCGGTTTTGGTCACCGCTCGAAACGTGAACAAGACGCCGTGCGTGCTGACCATCCGCATCACCGTTGATCCTCTGCCCCTGTGGGCGCAGGGGACTTTCGCCGGCGCCTGCGCACTGCGCGGCGGTGCCGAGCCGGGGACTGCACAAATGACGGTGACGGCGCAGGGCAGGGTCGCCGGCAGGCTCAGCGCGGCTGGCACGAACTACACGTTCAGCGCCGCGTCGTACACCAACGGACTGCCGTTGAGGTTTACCGCCGTGGCGGTGGGCGGCCAGGCGAAGGTGCCGCTGACGGTGCTCGTGACGCATCCTGAAAACGAGCCGGAGGCCCCCGCCGGTCTCGGTCTGGCGGAGGGATGGCTGGATGGGGCCGCGGAGGGTCAGGCGCCTGTCGTGCTGTATCGCAACGTCTGGAAGGATGCGGATATGGCCGCGTCGGCGACGAACTACGCGGGCTACTACACGGCGTCCCTGCCGGGCGGCGCGGAGTATGGAAGCGGGTATCTTGCTTTCACGGTGGACAAGATTGGCGGCGTGAAGGCGGCGGGCAAACTGGCGGACGGCACGGTGGTGTCGCAGAGCGGTTCGCTGCTCCTCGACGGGGATCGGCGCGTGTTTGCGGTGCTCCACACCGCTCCCGCTGCGTATAAGGGCGGCTGCCTCTTCGGCGCACTCCAGTTCCACAAAGCTTCGAGTAGCTCGCCTGTCTTTGTGTGCGCGCTGACAGGGACGACCTTCCTGTGGGAGAGCCGCAACCCGCTGGCGACGGGCGACTACGCCGCGGGCGGCTTCAGCCGGAGCCTCGGGCTGGCCGGCGGCTGGTACGACACGGTCGGCAACCTGTACCGCTACTATGCGGACAGGGCGCTTTCGGTCGGTACGGCCGACGGGGTGCCCGCGCCGGAGTTGACCGCCGGCACGAACCGCACGGCGTCGGCCTGGTGGCGGCCGGACGGCGTCGCTCTGGCGGTGGCGACCAACAAGCTGGGCGTCATGACGGGCCTCACCGCCCCGAAGGCGGGTGTGCCTGTTGACCCCGAGAAAGATGGGAAATGGGAGTACGGCGCCATCAACACCGTGGGGCTTACGATGGCCCTGACGCGTGCGACCGGCATTTTCAAAGGGGCCTTCAAGGCATGGTTCGACGATGGCTCGATGCACACGCCCAAGAGCATCGCATACGAAGGCGTGCTGACGCCTGAAGGCGAGGACGGCGCTAACGGCGTCGCGGGACGCGGCTTCTTCCTGTGGGCGGACAAGTCGCAGTACCTCAACGCGCAGGGCAAGCCCGTGACCTACGGCTTCAGCTTGTCGTACGATTTTATCCTCATCTGAAAAATGAGAGGCGCGGCCAGCACCGCTCGCCCGGGATGGGTTTTCCCAACATTTTGGCTTGCGCCTATATGGGAGCCATGCTACTTTAAACAAACATTAATCATTTGTGTCATCCAGTGACGTCGGTGTTTTCAGTAGCGAAACTAAGAGAGGTGCTGGCGATGGCTATGAAACAGCGGTATTGGTCGTTTAATCCTATTCGAGTTCTTTTCGAAAAGGCTCGGGGCCGCTTGGCATATTTCGCCAGCCGGCCCTTTGTTGTGAAGGCCGTCATCGCGTTCTTCGCAACCGCGTTTGTACCTGGTCTCGCTCAGGCCGCGCCGGTCTCAACGGAACAGGCCGCAACGGCGGTTCAGAACTGGGTCGCCCGCGACGCCACGCCGCTGGGTGCCGCACTCGGCCAGACGGTGTTTGGCGCGCTCACCTATACGGATAAGGTGGACGACCCGCTTTTCCACGTGGTCTATCTGGAGGAAGGCGGGTTCGTTGTCATGTCGGCAGACACGGGACTCCAGCCGGTCATCGCGTTCTCTTCTGGGGAGGATCTCGACCCTGATCCAGCGAACCCGTTGTACGCGATGTTGATGCAAGACATGAAGGTCAGCAAGCAGGCGTTGGCCGCCGCTGCGGCGCAGCCGCAGCAAGGCGCACTGGCCGCAGTTACGCAACCGGAGGAGCAGTCGCCTGAAGCGCAATGGGCGGCTCTTCTGGCCGGGGATCGGGATTATCAGTTGTTCAGCTCTGTGCCTTCCGTCAGCGACGTACGCGTCGCGCCGCTCGTACAGACCAAGTGGAACCAAAGCACGGTCGGCGGAAATGCCGTTTATAACTATTACACGCCGGTCGGCCCGGACGATAGCGCGAACAATTACGTATGCGGATGCGTCGCGACGGCCATGGCGCAGCTGATGAAGTTTCACGGATATCCAACCGCGTCTGTCACGCCCCAGACGTTTCCCTGTAAGGTCAACAATGTCGCGCAATCTCTCACCATGAAAGGCGGGGCGTACGCGTGGAGCAGCATGCCGAACGTTCCTGCAAATGTGTCGCTTTCTACCGCCCAGCGACAGGCCATCGGGAAGCTCTGCTATGACGCGGGCGTGTCGGTGAAAATGAGTTATTCGTCCAGCGGGAGCAGTACAGACACGGCCCTTGTTTCAGACCAGTTGAAATCGGTTTTCGGCTACGCGAGCGCTGTTTCCTATTTTAACTATTCATCCGGCCTGTCAGAAGAGGCAATTCAGAAAGCCGTCTTGGTCAGTCTTGATTGTCAATACCCTGTCCAACTTTCCGTTGGAGGGTCAAGCGGTGGGCATTCTATTCTCGCTGACGGCTACGGGTATAACAACGGGACAAGGTATGCCCATCTGAATATGGGGTGGGCGGGGTCAGACGATATTTGGTATACCCTTCCTGATCTTGGAACCACACCGCAGAACGAATTCACATTTTCATATCTGAAGGGCGCAGTCTTCAATGTCTTCCCTGATTCCGAGAGGAAACTGCTGAGCGGGCGGGTGCTGAATACGAGCGGGGTTCCCGTCGCGAATGCGACGGTGGAAGTGAGAAGTTCGGCGGGGACGCTGATCCAGACGCTGACGTCCAACAGCAAGGGCATGTACGCGTTCGCCCGCAGCGGTGCCGCATCCTCCGAAACGTTCAAGCTGCGCGCCTCCAGCGGCGGCGCGCAGAGCGCGGAGCAAACGGTCACGCTCTACCGCAGCACGTCTTCGACGGTCGGAAACCTCTGGGGGAAGGACTTGATTCTGGAGTCGGCCCCCGGTTCCTTCACGGTCACGGTGACCGCCAGCCCGACGGCGGGCGGAACGGTGACGGGCGGCGGGACAAAGGCGTCCGGCTCCACCTGCACAGTTACCGCCACCCCCAACACCGGTTATACGTTTCAGAGCTGGACGGAGGGGGCCACGGTTCTGAGCACCTCGCCCAGCTACGTCTTCACGGTAACCGGTAACCGGACGCTGACCGCGAACTTCGAGGCGTCCTCCGTACCGCTGGCGACCGCGTTGGACAACACCGCGCTGTCCTGGACCACATCTGGGAACTGGTATGGGCAGGTAGGAGCCACGCATGACGGCGTGGATGCTGCGCGCAGCGGCAGCATCACGCATTTACAGCAGAGCGCCTTGCAGACCACGGTGGCCGGCCCGGGCACACTCAGCTTCTGGTGGAGCGTGTCTTCGGAGGCGGCGTGCGATTTCCTGAAGTTTTACGTCGACGGAACAGAGCAGTCCGGCTCCCTCTCGGGGAGTGTCGCTTGGCAGCAGAAATCGTTTACGATCCCGTCCGGCTCGCACACCCTGCAGTGGGCTTATCAAAAGGATGGGAGTGCCGTATCTGGCTCGGACTGCGGCTGGGTGGATCAGGTGGTCTGGACGCCGAGCACAGCCACCTACACCATCAGGACGGACTCCAGCCCGACAGCGGGCGGCACGACCTCTGGAGGCGGGGCCAAAACGTCCGGCGCGTCCTGCACGGTGACGGCCTCGCCCGCCAGCGGCTACACCTTTGTGAACTGGAAAGAGAACGGAGCATCGGTTAGCACATCAGCCAGCTACACGTTCACGGTGACGGGCGACCGGACGCTCACGGCGAGTTTTGTCCCCACCGCCGTCTCGCTGGCGACCGCGCTGGACAACACGTCGCTTGCCTTTACCGTCGGCGGAAACGCGGGCTGGTTCGGACAGATGGCCACGAAGTATGACGGGGTGGACGCGGCGCAGAGCGGGCCGGCCGGCAATTCCCAGGCTAGCACTCTCCAGACCACAGTGACCGGCCCCGGCACGCTCAGTTTCTGGTGGAGCGTGTCCTCGGAGGCGACGTACGACTTTCTGAAGTTCTTCATCGACGGCACCGAGCAGTCCGGTTCCCTCTCGGGGAACGTCGCCTGGCAGCAGAAAGCATTCACGATCTCCACTGGCTCGCACACCGTGCAGTGGGCTTATCAAAAAGATGACAGTGGCGCATCAGGGTCGGACTGTGGCTGGGTGGATCAGGTGACCTGGGTGCCCACGCCGACCTATTACACCGTCTCCTGTTCGGCCAGCCCGGCGGCGGGCGGCTCGGTCTCGGGCGGCGGCACGGTGGCTTCCGGCGCGTCCTGCACGCTGACGGCGACACCCGCCGCAGGCTATGTGTTCCAGAACTGGAAGGAGGGCGCCACGGTCGTCAGCGCGTCCGCGAGCTACACGTTTACGGTTGTGGGCAACCGGACGCTGACTGCTCAGTTCGCGCCTGTCTACACGGTGACGGCGACAGCCACCCCGTCCTACGGCGGCACGGTCTCGGGCGGGGGCGCCTTGGTTTCCGGCGCGTCCTGTACGCTGACGGCGACACCCGCCGCGGGCTATGCGTTCCAGAACTGGAAGGAGGGAGCCACGGTTGTCAGCGCGTCTGCGAGCTACACGTTCACGGTGACGGGCGCCCGGACGCTGACCGCAGTCTTCATATCGTCCGCCATCTCGCTGCCGACCGCGTTGGACAGCGCCTCGTTGTCCTTGGACACGTCAGGGAACGGTTTCTGGTACGGGCAGGCGGGCACCACGCATGATGGCGTGGATGCGGCGCAAAGCGGTGCGGTGACCAATACGCAGTCCAGCACGCTGCAGATCACAGTGACCGGTCCCGGTACGTTCACATTCTGGTGGGCAGTCTCCTCGGAGCAGGGGTTTGACTTGTTGAGTTTCTACGTGGACGATGTCTCGCAGGAGGCGCTCTCGGGGACAACCGTGGTCTGGCAACAGAAGAGCGTGACGCTCGGTTCGGGAACACATACTTTGAAGTGGACCTATAGTAAAGACGGCAGCGTCAATTCGGGATCGGACGCCGGTTGGGTGGATCAGGTGAGCTGGACGCCGAATACCGCCACCTACACCATCACCACCGCTGCCAGTCCGGCGGCGGGGGGCACGACTTCAGGCGGAGGAACGAAAGTCGTCGGTTCGAGCTGCACGGTGACGGCGATGGCGAGCGGCGGCTGGATGTTCTCGAACTGGACAGAGGGCGGGGCGGTGGTTAGCTCGTCACCGAACTACACGTTTACAGTCTCCGGGAACCGGGCGCTGACCGCGACTTTCACGGCGTCCGCGCAATTGCCAGACTTCACCGTTGAGTCCGTCGTCTTCTCGCCGACAACGGCAACGGCCGGCGGCACGATGACCGCCTTGATCACGCTAAAAAATCAAGGCTCGGTGGCCGGCACGGTCGGATACGTCGATGTCTGGCTTGACCGCGCCGGTGTGCCGCCCGACGGAAGCGACAGCGACGCCTGGGCACAGGTCGGGGAACTTGCCCCCGGCGCCATTTACACGCTCAATCACGCCTTCACGGTGCCTCAGGGTGCCGGGACAAAGACGTATCGGGTGTTTGTGGACAGTTCCGGTCAAACCCCTGAAAGTAACGAGGCCAATAACCAGCGGACGGCAACCTATACGGTACTGGCACCGATCCAGCTGGGGATCGCCTTGGACAACTCGGACTTGGCCTTTCTGACCGGCGGCGACGCCAACTGGGTCGGGCAGTCTTCGACGAGCCACGACGGGGTGGACGCGGCGCAGAGCGGCGGCATCTCCAACAGCCAGACCAATTCCCTGCTCGCCACCGTGACCGGTCCAGGTACGCTGAGCTTCTGGTGGAAAGTCTCCTCCGAGGCAGTGTACGACACCTTAAGCTGCTCCATCGATGGCGCGGAGCAAGCCGCTATTTCGGGACAACAGGAGTGGGCCCAGAAAACGTTCTCGATCGCGGCCGGCGCGCACGTGGTGCGGTGGACGTACGCCAAAGACGGAAGTGATTATGGCGGTTCGGACTGTGGCTGGGTGGATCAGGTGGTATGGACACCGCCATCCTACACCATCACCGCGTCTGCCAGCCCCTCTGCCGGCGGCACGGTGGCCGGTGCCGGCGTAAAACCTCTCGGTTCGACCTGTACGCTGACGGCGACGCCTAACAGCGGCTATACCTTCGCTAGTTGGAAGGCGGGATCGACGGTGGTTTCCACCCAGCCAGTCTATGCCTTCACGGTGACGGGTGCCCTAAGCCTCACGGCCTATTTTACACCTGTGGCATTACGCCCCGACTTCGTTGTCCAGTCCATTACTCTGTCGTCGACATCCGTTATTCCAGGCGACAGCATGACCGCCACGATCAGTGTAAAAAATCAGGGCGGGGCGAGTGGTTCCGGCGGCTCGTTAAATGTCTGGATCGACCGTTCCTCCGACGCGCCGGTTGGGAGCGCGGGCGATGGTTGGGCGAGTGTCGGGACGCTGGCTGCTGGCGCGAGCAGCACGTTCACGCACACGTTCACCGCGCCGGCAAGCGTGGGGAACAAGACCTACCGTGCGTTCGTCGACAGTGCCGACGCCATCCTCGAAAGCGATGAGTCAAACAACCAGCGGGGCGCCACATACGCGGTGACAGTGGGAGCGGCCAATCAGCTTGGAGGGGCACTGGATTGCGAGGTGCTGACGTGGATGACCAGTGGAAATGTAGCTTGGTACGGTCAATCAGGCGCTTCACATGACGGCGTGGACGCGGCACAGAGCGGCAGCATCACGCATTCACAGCAAAGTGTCTTCCAGACCGTCGTGACGGGCCCCGGTATGCTCACGTTCTGGTGGAGCGTTTCATCTGAGGCGAAGTGGGATAAGCTGATGTTTTACATCGACGGTGCCGAGCAGCCCGGTTCCATTTCGGGGAGCATCACCTGGCAGCAGAAAGTATTCACAATTCCGGTCGGCGTGCACACCTTGAAATGGGTTTATCAAAAGGATGGCAATGTCTCATCTGGCAGCGACTGCGGCTGGGTCGACCAACTCACGTTCGGGTGGGGAGAGGTGTCCTTCGGGCAGGAGACGTACACGACGTCCGGTGAGGGCAATTCAGGCGTCGGTGGTGTCCGCGCGGTGATCCCGGTTTCCGGCATCGGCCCGGTCTCGGTGAAAGTCTCCGCGCAGCCAGCCTCCGCAACATCAGCGGACTACTCCTTCCCCGTCGCAGGCACCAATCTGACCTGGGGTGCAGGGGAGTCGGGTGTCAAGTATGTGACGGTTCCGATAACGGGCGACAAGCTGGCAGAGGGCGACGAGCTGTTTTATCTGACGCTGGGGAGCCCTGTGGGTGGCTTCGTTGCGGAGCCGCGTGTCTGCGCGGTCACCCTTCGTGACGATGACGCAGGCACCGTGCCGAATAGGGGCGTGTTTGTCGCGGGCGTACCCCTGCCGCCAGAGGGCGGTCGTGTTACGGGCGGCGCGTATTGCCTGCCCGGCAAGACCATTTCCCTGACCGCCGCTCCGAACACGGGGTGGACGTTCCTCAACTGGGAGGATGGCCGTCAGGCGGCCGCGCGCAAGGTGACTGGCGAAGAGGCGGCGGAATGCGCACAGAACGGCGTCATGCTCTGCACGGCCAGCTTCAAGAGGACGGCAGAAGTTGAGCTCCCGCAGGCATGGAGCCCCGGCCCTCAGGAGGCAACGGTGGGCGTGGCGTTCAGCGTGGCGCTGCCGGTCGCTTCCGAGTGTCTGCCTCGGTTTACGGTGACGGGCGTGCCGACCGGGCTGAAGCTCGATGCGGACAAGGGCCGTATCGTAGGCGTGCCGACGAAGGCGGGAACGTACAGCGTGAGCTTTACGGCCTCGAACGCGGCGGGAACGGCTGTGCCGCAAACGTTCTCCGTTACGGTCAGAGCGCTGCCCGCCTGGGCGCAGGGCGCCTTTAACGGCACTTACTACAAGCTCGACAGCCAGGGTTCCCGCGAAGCCTGCGGTGTGGCTACGATGACGGCGACGGCACTCGGTCAGATCACGGGCAAACTCACCTTCGGCGGGACGAACTACGCTTTCACTTCGGCTTCGTACACACGGCTTGAGAATGGGATTTGTGTTCTCGAAGCCCACGCCCAGGCGGGCAAGGCCGTGATACCGCTTGCGATAGATGTTTGGCAACTGGCGGAATCGTATGAGCAGCCCAACACCGTTCCGCAGACATTGGGTGTGGCAGTGTCCTGGATGGTTGACGGGGTTTTGGAAATGTACCGCAACGGGTGGAAGGACGTGGGGCTGGCCACCGTGGCGACGAACTATACCGGCTACTACACGGCCGTACTGCCGGGCGCTTCGGGCTACGGCAGCGGATACCTCACGTTTACGGTGGACAAGGCCGGAAACGTGAAGACCGCCGGCAAACTGGCGGACGGGACCGCCGTCTCGCTGAGCGGCGTGCTGATTCTCACAGGAGAAGAAAACGTGTACACGGTTTTGTACGCCGCTCCGACCGCTTATAAGGGCGGAAGCTTCTTCGGCCTTGCCGAGTTTGTGAAGCCGGTGAGCGGCCCCGTCACTGTGCGGTATATGGACGATGGGTGGAGCGCCAAGGCGGTCTGGGAAAACCGCAGTCCGCAGGCGACGCAGAGCTATGGTTCCGGGTTCTTCAGGGAGCTGGATTTGACCGGCGGCTGGTACGACACCGTCGGCAACCTGTACATGTACTACACGGGCGGCACGCTGTCGGTCGGCACGGACGGTGCCGCGCCGGATCCGGATCTTCTCGTCGGAACGAACCGGTACACGTCGGTCTGCTGGAATCCAGCCGGACTCGGTCTGACGGTTGCAACCAACAGGCTCGGCGTCATGACCGGCCTCGCGGCTCCGAAGGTGGGCGTGCCGGTTGACCCCGACAAGGATCGCGTGTGGGATTACGGCTCGACCAATACGGTGGGACTGACCGTCGCCCTGACGCGGGCGACCGGCGTGTTCAAGGGCTCGTTCAAAGCGTGGTTCGATTACGGCACGACACACACCTCCAAGACCATCGCATACGAAGGCGCGCTGACGCCCGAGCGCAGCGACGCGCCCGACGGCGTTGCCGGCCGCGGCTTCTTCCTGTGGGCGGACAAGGCCTCCTACCCCGGACCGCAGGGGCTGCCGGTGTCGTACGCCTTCAACATGTCGTACGATTTCCTGCTTCTCACCGCGCCTGCAGCGGAGTAAACTGTTGCCATGAATCGATACAACGCGATGATCGCCGGCCTTCTGGTTCTGGCCGGCGTGATGGTGTTTTTGACGTTGCGGCCCTCGACACCGCCTGCTCCTGAGATGGAGCAGTCGGTCACCACAGAGGGCAAGCGTCCGTCGGCGCCGAAGAAAACGTCCGTAACAGCCGTGCGGATCAAAGAGGCGGGACGCGCGAAAGCGGCCCAGGCGAAGGCCTCTGAAACAGAGTCTAGCGAGCCGGATAGCCCAGAGGCTGCGCCTGCCGAAATGAGTGCGGCGGCGGAGGTTCCCGCGGCGGAGGCGAAAACGCCGCGCGAAAAAGCGGTCGAGAGATGGGAGTCGCTGGTCGATCAGATCATCGAGCAGAAGGATGTGCCTGCGGCCGATCAGGCCCAGCGCGTCAAAGAGGCGTTCGACAAGCTGGACAAGGCGGATCAGATGGACGGCATCCACCGCTCGCTGAATCTCTTTCCGGACGAGCAGTTTCCGGCGCTCTATGCGATCCTCTACGACAAGACCGAGGACCCCGAAGTGCTGGACGCGATCTTCAGCGACGCGCTGAACCGTCCGGAGGAGCTTAAGAATCCGCTGATGAAGGAACTGGCGAAGGACAAGGAGCACACGTGCTGGTTCGAGTCGGTTCGCATCTTGGATGTCATTGGCGAGCTGGACGTAAAAACTCCGCCCGCCCCAGCACCCACTCCGACTCCCTGACGAGGCTGTCGACCACGCTTGCAGGCCGGAGCGCGGCTGGCAGGACATTGAAGGTGTAGGTCTCGATCTCCAGCGGATAAGCGTGCGCATGGACGTGCTCGAAGAAGTCCGGCGTGAGGTCGGTGTGCGTCGAGCCGAGCACCCCGTCGCCCGCGTAAAAAAGCGGCACGTGGAAATGCGTGCGCAACTCGCAGCCCGCGTGCTGTCGCGCGGTCTCCAAGGTCTCCCGAGTCAAGTCCGGCAGCGCGACGATCCGGCCGCGCGGCAGGCGGATCTTGGTCTGGTGCAGATACACCGGGTCGATGAAGTCGGCGAGCCGCGTCAGGGCGTCGTCCGTGACCATGGTGCGGATCGCGGCGCTGAGCTGGATGCGCGCGATGCGCAGACAGGCGCTCTCGAAACGGATCAGCGCGGTGAGCGGATCCTCAAACGCCACGGCGAAATGGCAGGTGTCGACACAGAGCCCGATCGTCGAGCGCAGCAGCGCCTCAGCCTCGTCGGGCGTGCGGCGTCCTCCAGCGGACAGCCAGCGCCTCCCTTCGTGCAGCAGTTCGTCCTCGAACCAGGAGATGACCTCATTCGTGTCTTCCAACAGGCAGTCTGGCTCCGGCTCCAGAGCCAGCACGACCTCGCGCCCGGTTCTTTTTTTGAGGTCTTGCAGAAACTCCCCCATCACCGCGACCTGCCGCGGGAAGAGGGATGCAGGGTTCAGGTCTCTGGGTTCAGGGCGAGTCCCTCCTGACCTCCGACCTCCGACCTCCGACCTCTGACCCCTGACCTCTGACCCCTGACCTCCGACCTCCGTCCCCTGTCCCTTATACCCCAACGGCACGGTCGAAATGTTCCCGCTTCCGCCCTCGGGCAACAGCGCGGCGAGGACCTCGGCCAGGCGAGCGGTGTAGGTCAGGCGCTCGGGTGTGGACCAGTCGGGCCGGTAGACGTCGGTCTTGACGGCGGTGCCATGAAACGTGCCGTAGGGAAAGCCGTTGATGCCGGTGACGAAGAGGTCGTGCCGCGCGAGCAGGTCGCGGAAGGCCTCCAGCGCGGCGGGGTCGGACAGCTCCTCGGCGGCGGACGCGGCGAGGCGCAAGCCCAGCGGGTAGGGCGCGTCCGGGGCGACGCGCGCCTTGACGGCGAGCGCGTAGCGTTCGATGGCGGCACGGGTCTCGGCCAGGCTTTCGCCGGGATGGATGTTCAGGCAGTAGGGAATGGGCTTCATCATAGGTGAACGCTCAACGTTGAACGGTCAACGCTCAACGTTCAAGGAGGGAGACGGAAAAGGAGTGGCGAGCAGGGAGAAGCCCCGGACCTGCATCACGGCGTCGAAGGCGCCGGGCATCTCCCAGCCGAAATTGAGCCCGCTGACGTAGAGGTCCTTGAGTTCGGTGTTGGCGAGATAGCCGTTCCTGCGCGCGAGCTTGAACGCGTAGACGATCCACGGGGCGGCGTCAACGCGCACGTTGGTCCAGCGCGTCCCCGTGTCAGCCGCGACGCGCCCGTCCTTGAAGAAGGTCGAACCTTGCGGCAGGCAGGCTTTGGACGGCAGCGAGTAGATGAACTTCCCGGAGGCATCGGGCTTGCCGCCGTCGCGTTGATAGGTCTCCTCTTTTTGCGGGCGGCGGTTATCGAAGACGGGGATTCCGAACCAGAGCATGTCGCCGAAGCCGTCGTCGCCCTGTGTGAGGTTCTGCACGTACAGGAAGAGCTGGAACTGTGCGGCGTGCAGGTCGGGGTCGGCACCGGGATTCTTGCCGGCGAACTCGGTCAGGCGGCACTCCATGGACACGTCCAGACGCTTCAACATCTCCACGCGGCAGGACTCAGACGGATAGCGCGTGTCGGTCAGGGCGGTCGAGGCCAGCAGATGCGGCCAAGGCTCGTTCTTCTGGCGCGGGCGGTCATAGCAGGCCGAGGCGAACAGGCCGAGTTCGATCTCGCCGCGCTGGCTGTCCACGGTGACGCGCTTGGAGGCGTTCGTGAT